>NZ_FMYB01000036.1 GCF_900104155.1 Butyrivibrio sp. INlla16 | reverse complement strand
CGGGCTTGTCTAACAGTACTAACATATCCATAGGTTAGTCAAGGTCAAAGCCGCGAAGCGGTGCCCTCCGGGCAGCCTTGACAAACCTATGGATATGTTGGAAAAAGTAATCAAGCCCGAATTAAGGATAAGAGCGCTCCGCGCTCTAGATTCAATGGTAGCTGCCTTAGCAGCTGGCTTCCTTTTTTACATCTAAGGCCGCCTCTAAGCGGTGTCAAATTTTTTCTACTTCAAGCTAAAATAATGTCAGTACGCTATACAGATGAAAAGGCTCAATCCCAGCTATAGTCTAGGATTGAGCCGCTTTTACTTCTGAACTTGAGATTCCGTATATATTATATCACTTTTTCATTAACTATAAAAATATATCTTGTATAAAGCAAATCTTTATTATTTATGATTTATTTCAAACCAGGCAGGCTCAATCTTATCAAACATATTTGCATACTGAATATGCTGATATTTCTTAATAAGCGGGTTATCCATAACCTCCGCAACACCTGTGTAAATATTCCCTTCTTTATCCATCACACCCTGTGAAGAGATGATCGGGAACTCATCATGTAGTTCTTTAAGCATCTGCACATAAGGCGGCAAGGGGAAATTCCCCCTCTCAAGTATCAGTAGTGGCAGATAATTGGCACTTACCTGTACATCGCTTTGTTCCTCCGTATCATAATTTGTCCAGATAAAGAATTTTGACCTATACAGATCCAGCTGCGACTGAACATTCGTATATATTTCATCCATTGCAGCTCCGGGGAGTCCCGGCTGATGATCCCCGAAGAAAATGATCATAGTAGGTTCTTCGCTATCCTTATAAGTCTCCACCAGTTGTTTTACAGCATCGTCGGAAGCTTTTATAAGCGACAGATAAACCTGCGTATCAACATACAGGTCATTCCCGTTTTCTGCTACAGTTTCAGCCTTTTCAACATCCAGCCATCTCTCATATCCCGAATGGTTTTGCATGGTAACATCGAACAGGAATCTTGGATGAGCGCTGTTTTCATTATCAATAGCTTCCATATATCTGTAATCTGTAATATCTGCAGGAAGGTCGTGTAGGGACGTAATCTCGCCATAGGACTCAAAATCCTTGATGCTATGGAACGAATCAAACCCCAGATTGGGATAAACCATGTTGCGATTCCAGTTTTGTGGCTCGTTAACATGAAATGCATCTGTGGAATAGCCCATGTTTTTAAAATATGAAGCCAGCGAGAACATGGAATCCGTTACGTTTTCCGTATAGGGATATGCGCCTGCTCCAAGAAACGCCAGCGTATTACCTGTCAGACCTTCAAACTCTGTGTTACATGTTCCGCCGCCAAAAACTCCAACAGACAGCTCACCTTTGATTGTATTTTCCTTTAAACTGTCTATGAAAGGCATTACATCTATGCTTTCATCCATTCCTACTACGCGCAGGTCGGAAAAGGCTTCGTTCATCACCATGATGATATTTGTCGGCTGCACAGCCTTTTCATCAATCGCTGTGCTGCTCTTATATTCCGACAGATAATCATTTATAAGCTCAGATGAATACCCTTCAGGTCTCTTAACACCTGAATTTACAGCACTTTTTAGGAAAGTTGTGACCATTCCCTCTTCGTGGAAGCTCTTTAGTAATACAAGGTCCCACGCAAAGGAAGAAAGTCCTTTAAAGGTCTTAGTATTAATCCCGACTATAATTAGCACAATTCCTATAGCCAGTGTAATCAGGCGCTTTAATAGCGCTTTCTTTTTATTAATCTGTCCTTCTTCTGTCTTGCCTTTTCTATAAATAATTATGAGAAGCACGCTGTAGAATATTACAACTGCGGCTCCCAAAATAATCTTCCAATCCGGCACAAAGGTATATCCGCCCATTACCTCCTTCGCCGTGCCTATAGCCTTTAGATCTGCAGGCATAATAGGCTTATTTCTAAGCGTAATAACGAAATAATTTGCTATATACCAAAAAGTGGTAAACAGCATCGTTACCACTGTGCCAAGAATCGGGAATGTAAGTGCATTCATGAGAAGGCTGATCGCAAATAAAAATAACCAGTTAAGAAGAAAATTCTTATAGGTCACATACGAAAGGCTTCCGCAAAAAAAGCATCCCGAAAGTAATGTGATTGCAATGCAGGCTGCATGCATTACAAAAAGCCTGCAACCTTCAAATCGGTCAAATATATATGTAAACACCACTGCAAGTAAAATAGAAATCAACAGTATAAGAGCAAAATAAACTGCTAAAAACCATCCCGGTATAAATGGCAGCGAGAAATTAACAGTGGTTCCCTTATCAGGATCCTTTACATCAACATGTAAAGCCCCATCCCGAGAACTCATAATAGCAGTATTTCCTTCTGCCACCTCTCCGTCAGGAAGAATATCTGTAGGACTAAAGCTGCGCAGATGAAGTCCCTTAATATAGGAATCAATTCCTGTTATATCAAACTCAGAAACGTCTGAAACCACTAAGGTTATGCTACTAACATCGTAGTGATACCCTTTGATAGTTGCCTTTTCTAACTCACTTCCGAAATAGAAGGCAACCTTATAAAAGGCAGCCACCCCTGTTATCGGACAGACATAAGTCTGACAAATCCCCTCTCCCTTTACATTATCTGTATGTAATACAACATCATAATGCAAAGGAAAATAACCAAAAAACAGTAAAACAAACACCAGTGGCAATGTTATAAAAAGTGTCAAAGCCACACGCTTTATCCTGTTTTGCATTTTATAAGTCCCCCAGAGCATCATTTATAAAAAGCGCTGCCCTGCATGTCGGGGCAGCGCTTTAGTCGCTCTAATTATACTTTTTTGAAGTCTAAGCTTATTTCAGTTAACAGTAACAACTCCGGTAGATGCATTAATTGATACTGTATAAGATCCTCCTGCATTGGCCGGGACCGAAGCAGCTCCCACAGAACCTATCTGTGTTCCTATAGGTGCTTTTGCCGCAGAGTTATATGTCTGCCAATTTGCTTTTGTCTGTTTAGCACTAATCGTAATAGGAGAAGCTGAGCCTTCAGTTAAATATTCGGCAACTACTTCAGCATACGCTGCACGAACATTTGCAAGATCCGTTGCTTCTCTTGACTTCTCAAGCTGACTACTAAATATCGGAATAGCAATTGCAACCAGAACTGCAATAATAGCAACTACAATAAGGAGCTCAGCAAGTGTGAAGCCCTTCTTTTCATTCAATTTTGCCCTAATGTTTTTAATCATTTCATATCTCCTTTTCTAACTTGAAAACCAACGATGAAATAATGTTTATATATTTATGCTATATCTTATATCGGCCTATTTCAAGAATACTCAAGTGAATTTTTCTAAAATTCCTATAAATTTATTAAATTTTTATACAATTCATTGCGCCCACTTCATATTGTTGTAGCCGGAAACACAGAAAACACCCCGACTCGCATAAACACAAGCCGGGGTGCATAAATAACTCACTTTATAAATTTTTCATTATTACTGAGCTGCTTTTCTTGCATCGAGCATAGGCTGATACTTCTCTGTATCAAATGCTACAAGATCATCAAATCCAAGACCCTGGAGCTGGTTAACCATCTCATCCCACTGTGCATCGAAATCTGCGTCATCCTTTGCGAATACCATTCTCCAGGAAGAATCCTTGATAACATCACCGCACTGCTTACGGATAAGGCTGATGTCTGTGGAATCGATTGCAAGAGCGATATTGATTGAAGGAACAACTGTCATCATGCCGTTGTTCTTGAGATACTCAACATCGTCAGCTGCACCAAACTTCTCTGACCACTCCTTGGTTGTCTTTGTCTGGTTCATCTCGATTGTTGTTGACCACATATCAGAAGCATAAGGCTCGCCTGTCTCAGGGTTAACATCACAGGATGCTACGATCCACTGGTTGATCTGGTTGTTACCGTCGTTCCAGTTTCCGCCGCCCATTTCCTCGGGAACGAGTACTTCTGCTGAGAATCTGTTAAGACCATCCTCTGTAAGTGTGTACTTGCCATCTTCGATTGTGTATGTAAGACCTTCTGTACCTGCATGCTGGATCTGAACACCCTCGGGTGAAGCATACCAGTCAAGGAACTCCATAAGTCTGTCAAAGTTCTCGTCTGAAACCTGAGAACCTACGCAGAGAACACGTCCATCACCATAGTAGGTGTCAGATGCCTGGTAAAGGTTTGTGTCTGCTACAGGAATTTCAACATAGTTGGTTCCCTCTTCGCCTCTTGCAGGGCTGTTCCAGAAACCATACTGCCAGCTGTACCAGTAGAGGTAAACTCTCTTATCCTGCATCTTGGAAACGATTGAGTTCCAGTCCTGAGTTGCGGAATCAGGATCAACAAATCCAAGCTGATTTGCCTGATAGAAGAACTTAAGCATCTTGTAGTAAGCGCCATCCTTATCTGTGATAGGAGCTATGCTGTTGTCTGTACCGATAAGTACGGAACCGTTATCTTCTACATACAGATTTTCTTATTTCCATCGAACACGGTATCCTGACAACCTTAGGCTCCTCAGGTAATTCTTCAGGCTGATCATTCTCAAGCATATCTATCAGCAAATCTGCGCTTATCCTTCCTATCTCCGCAAGCGGGAGTGTCGTAGTTGTAAGCGGCGGATAGAAGTGTTCCGAAATACTCTCGTTATCAAAACCGACAACTGCAATCTCTTTTCCTATCTGAAGTCCGCACTCGATAAGATAATCATATATTCCACCGGTCATCTTATCCGAAATACCAAAAAATGCTGTCACTCCCTGAGGAAGAAGCGTCTTGGCACCCTCGTAACCCGACTCTCTGCTCCAATCTCCGTAATACACAAGATTCGGATCAAAGAGAATGCCGTTTTCAAAAAGCGCTCTCTGATATCCCAAAAGTCTCTGAGCTGTGTGTATATTCTCAGCCCTTCCTCCAACGAATCCGATGCGCTTATGTCCGTTCTTTACAAGGTAAGATGTTACTTCATAGGCACTTTTCTCATCCTCGATAACCACCGACGGGATTGCCGGTGAATTCGACAGTGAGTAGCACATGACTGTAGGAAGATTAAAATTATCGTTGTAAAAATTGATAATTCGTGTATGTCCCGCAAGGTAAATCACGCCTTCAGCCCTGGCCGAAAGAACATCCTGCAACACCGGATCCAGAACAGAATGATAATCTTTATCCTGGTCATACCAGGTATCCTGCCATCTGTCATATAGACGAAGGTTATGAACGTATACATGGTAATCATGTTTTTCACACTGTTCCATTATGCTCTCGATTATCGGGGGAGACGTGAACTGTGCTATATCCTCGGTAACAATCGAGATTATTTTCGTACGATTGGTCCGGAGTCCTTTTGCCATGTAGTTTGGTTTATAACCTGTTTCCTCGATAACCTGTAAGATACGCTTCCTGGTTGCTTCACTCGTCTTCGCTTTACCGTTTATAACATTTGATACCGTGGCCGCCGAAACATTGCATATTTCTGCGACTTCTTTGAGAGTTACCATCTGAGCTCCAGTCAATATTGTTTGGGTTATTTGACGAAAACCTTTTAAGTAAATCGTTTAACTACAAGACGATTTTATTAACTTTTTTAACTTATGTCAACTACAACATTTGGTAATATGTATAAAATTATTGCTCTTTTTCATAATTTGTTGTGCACATTATTGACAATCCGCTCTGTTAATCGTAACATGAAAAAAATTAAGTTTAACGTTTAATCAAACACATTATTGGAGGAAAAAGAAATGATTTATTATGTTGACGCATCCGCTTTCCGCGACGGCGATGGAAGCGAAAAAAGACCCTTCAGACATATAAACGATGCAGCAAAGATTGCTGTAGCAGGAGATGAGATACTTGTCAAACCCGGTATCTACAGAGAGCAGGTCATCCCTCAGAACAAAGGAGAAAAGGATGCCCGGATTACTTATCGCTCCACCGAGCCTCTGGGAGCAGTGATCACCGGTGCTGAACCGCTTACAGGCTGGAAGAAGGTAAAGGGAAATGTCTGGAGCGCAAGAATAAATAATGCTATTTTCGGGAACTATAACCCCTATATAGAGAGGGTTTACGGGGACTGGTATTTTTCACCGAAGATCCGTCATACAGGCTCCATTTTCCTCAATGACATGATGATGCACGAGACAGACTCACTGAAGGAGTGCGAGAAAGCCGAGGCCAATCCCTTTGCCTGGAATCAGGAGGAGGCATCATTTCTCTGGTACACAGAGCAGGATGGCGATGATACAGTTATCTATGCCAATTTTCATAAGCTTGATCCCAATAAGGAAAAGACTGAAATCGTTGTAAGAAGAAACTGCTTCATGCCTGACAAAAATCATGTGGATTATATAACCGTCAGCGGCTTTAATATCAACAAAGCAGCTACCACCTGGGCTCCGCCTGCAGCTTACCAGGATGGTATGATAGGCCCTCACTGGAGTAAGGGCTGGATAATCGAGGATTGCGAGATCTGGGGAAGCAGATGCTGCGGTATCTCTCTCGGAAAATATCTCGATCCCGAAAACGACATGTACTTCACCAAGAATCATGTAAAGAGTCCCACTCAGATGGAGCGCGACGCCGTTTGCCGCGGTCAGTTCCACGGATGGCTCAAGGAAAAAATCGGTCACCATATCATAAGACGCTGCCACATTCACCACTGCGAACAGACCGGTATCGTCGGTCGTATGGGTGGAGTATTCTCCATCATCGAGGATTGCCACATCCACCACGTATGCAATTCACAGCAGCTTGGTGGTGCGGAAACCGCAGGAATAAAGCTCCATGCTGCCATCGATGTGACTATAAGACGAAACCATATTCACAATTGTATTATGGGTGTTTGGCTTGACTGGCAGGCTCAGGGTGCCAGAGTAACCCAGAACCTCATGCATGACAACTGCCGGCCGGAAGGTCTTGGGCAGGCTCCCGGTGCCATGTTCAACACAGATGTGTTTATTGAGGTGGGTCACGGTCCTACTCTTATTGATAACAATATCCTTCTCTCTCCTGTTGCCATAACAATTCCGAGTGAAGGTATTGCTGTAATCCACAATCTGATACTTGGCGGCTTTTCACTTATTAACTCAGGTGTGGACAGCATTGTTTCAGGGCAGAGAGAGCCTCGCTACACACCTTACCACATCCGTCACCGCACCGAAGTTGCCGGCTTCATGACGATTCTCCACGGCGATGACAGAATTTACAACAACATCTTCCTGCAGCAGTACAAGATTCATGATAAAAAGAAGACCGCTGCGGATGCCGACTACGAGGCAGTTGGAACAGCACCTTTTGACATCTTCCCGACCTACGAGGACTGGATGGATCAGTTTGATTTTGAGAAGCATCCCGACATGGGCGGACTTGCGGAAGCGCACTTTGGCCATCTTCCTGTTTGGATTGACGGCAACGCCTACTTCGGCGGCGCAAATGTTTACAAGAAGGAAAAGAATAAGCTGGTAGATAAAAAGTCCAAAGTGTCCGTTTCAGTAGTGGAGAAAAAGGGCAGCTGGTATATTAAGTCAGATCTCTTCGGAAAGCTCGGAGATTTCTCCTGCAATATTCTTACTACCGAAGTACTCGGAAAAGCTTTTGAGCCCGAACAGTACTTTGAGAATCCGGACGGAAGCCCGATCACCTTCGATAAGGACTACTTCGGAGCACACAGAGACCCTGCTGCGATTCCGGGTCCCTTTGCAGAATTTGAAGGGAAAGAAATTAAGGTATTCTAATGTCTTCCCCTCATCCGTCAGCGAAGCTGACGGATGAGGGGCAAAAGAGGCTGCCACACCTGTGACAGCCTCTTTTTAAATCCATCAATTATATCTTTGTCTATACAGCTAAATGCAGCAACTGCGTTGCTATAGTGAAATACGCCAGTAGTGAGATCGCATCCACAATTGTTGTAATCATAGGTGACGCCATTACTGCAGGGTCGAAACCAAGCTTGTCTGCGCACATAGGGAGAAGACAACCTATACTCTTAGCAATAATTACTACAATAACAAGTGTCAGGCAGACAACTGCAGCTACAGGAATTGCAAGTCTGTCTATGACAAGTAGCTTAACAAAGTTTGCAATTGAAAGTGTAACACCGCAAAGCACCGCAACTCGCGCTTCCTTCCACCAGACCTTAAAGAGATCTGCAAATTCTATCTCTCCAAGTGACAAGCTACGAATAATTGATACACTCGCCTGCGAACCGGCGTTACCGCCTGTATCCATCAGCATGGGAATGTAGGCTGTAAGTACCACATACGCAGATAACGCATCCGAGAACTTTGTAATTATAGCTCCCGTGAAGGTTGCACTTATCATCAAAAACAGAAGCCATGGCATTCTGTTTTTATATACATCCAAAATACCGATACGCGAATATGGCTTATCGGAAGGGATGATAGCTGCCATCTTCTCGATATCCTCGGTAGCCTCTTCTTCAATGATGTCGACAACGTCATCGATGGTGATGATACCGATCATTCTGTTCTCGTTATCAACCACGGGCATCACTGTGAAGTCGTACTTCTTGAACATGTTGGCAGCTTCTTCCTGGTCAGTCATAGTGTTGATACTAATGACATGGGTATTCATGATGTCGCCGATTTTTTCATCGCCGTCCTTAATGAGCAGATAGCGAAGGGCTACGGTACCGACCAGTATTCTCTGATTCGTAACAACATAACAGGTATTTACTGTCTCCGAATCAAGACCGATTTTCTTAATTCTGGCAATAGCCTGTTCAACCGTCATGTATTCCTTGAGGTCAACATACTCCACTGTCATTATGGAGCCCGCGGAATCCTCAGGGTATCTGAGCAGATGGTTTATATCCGCTCTTGTATCAGGTCTTGCGTTCGCAAGAATCTTCTTTACAATACTTGCAGGCATCTCTTCCAAAAGGTCTGTCGCATCATCGGCCATCAGGTTATCGATGATGTTGCCGGCTTCCTTATCGGACAGAGATTGAATAATGTACTGCTGATCCTCAATTTCGAGGTTGGCAAATACATCCGCAGCCATGTCCTTTGGCAGGATGCGGAACATTTTTAATGAGTCTTCATTTTCCATGTCGTCCATGATAGCAGCGATATCCGCAGTATTCATCTCAGCAAAAGTCTGACGAAGCTTGGTATACTGCTTGCTCTCAAGGAGTTCACGGATTACGTCAATGATTGTATTTTCTTCCATGGGAATCTCCTTTCGGTGTGGTTTTTTATTAAGTTTGTACTTCGAGGCAGAGGATTATCGCTACTTACATGTTTAATCTTCTTCATAAAACCACCACCTTTCCTTTGGAGATTTCCCGAATTTGCGGGATTTGTCTTTAAGAAACTTTTAGAACAACCTTTAGTTTATCACATTTTCATCAAAAATTGATATGCCTTATATAAAAAAACATAAAAATCGCATCTTTCTTTACCCCGCCGCTACGCGCCACCTTCCCCCAAAAAGGGGAAGGCAATATTATTTCTAAATAAACAGGCGCCCCGGACATATATGTGGATTTAAACCGATTCTTGCGTTCTTTGCAATGAGGTTTAAAAACACATATATGTCCAGGGCGCCGTACTCATTCGATTATTACATGGATTCGTGGCAAGTACGGTTAATTACGTCCATCTGCTGCTCACGAGTGAGGTCGATGAACTTAACTGCGTAACCTGATACACGGATTGTGAAGTTAGCATACTCAGGCTTTTCAGGATGCTCCATAGCGTCCTTGAGCTTCTCAACACCAAATACGTTAACGTTGAGATGGTGTGCTCCCTGATCGAAGTAACCGTCCATTACGTTTACAAGTCTGTCTGCACGCTCATCGTCGTCGTGACCAAGTGCACCGGGATTGATGGTCTGTGTATTTGAGATACCATCAAGCGCATACTCGTAAGGAAGCTTTGCTACTGAGTTAAGTGAAGCAAGGAGTCCGCTCTGCTCTGCGCCGTAAGCCGGGTTAGCACCGGGTGCAAAAGGAGCAAATGCAGGTCTTCCGTCCGGAAGAGCACCTGTAGCCTTACCGTAAACAACGTTTGAAGTAATTGTAAGGATAGATGTTGTAGGCTCTGAGTTTCTGTATGTGTGGTTCTTCTTAACCTTCTTGAGGAAAGTCTTGAGGAGCCATACAGCGATCTCGTCTGCTCTCTCATCGTCGTTACCGTACTTCGGGAAATCTCCCTCGATCTTGTAATCTACAACAAGACCTGACTCATCTCTTACAGTCTTAACCTTTGCGTACTTGATAGCGCAAAGTGAATCTACTACGTGTGAGAAGCCTGCGATACCTGTAGCAAAGGTACGACGTACATCTGTATCGATAAGAGCCATCTCAGCTGCTTCATAGTAATATTTATCATGCATGTACTGAATAAGGTTGAGGATATTTACATAGAGGCTTGCAAGCCAATCCATCATCTTATCGTACTTGGCCATAACCTCATCATAATCAAGGTACTCGGATGTGATAGGTGCATACTCAGGACCTACCTGCATGTGGTTACCTTGCTTGTCAAGGAACTTCTCATCCTTACCGCCGTTAATTGCATAAAGGAGACATTTTGCAAGGTTAGCTCTTGCTCCGAAGAACTGCATCTCCTTACCTGTCTGTGTAGCTGATACACAGCAGCAAATGCTGTAATCATCACCCCATACAGGACGCATAACATCATCGTTCTCGTACTGGATAGAAGATGTTGTAACGGAAATCTTAGCAGCATACTTCTTGAAGTTCTTAGGAAGTCTTGATGAATAGAGGACTGTGAGGTTAGGCTCAGGTGAAGGTCCCATATTCTCAAGTGTGTGAAGGAATCTGTAGTCGTTCTTTGTAACCATGTGACGACCATCCATTCCAAGTCCGCCAACCTCAAGTGTTGCCCAAACCGGATCACCTGAGAAGAGCTGGTTGTAGCTGGGGATACGTGCAAACTTAACCATACGGCACTTCATTGTAAGGTGATCGATAAGCTCCTGAGCCTCAGACTCAGTAAGTGTACCCTCCTTAAGGTCTCTCTCAATATAAATATCAAGGAATGTAGAAACACGTCCAACTGACATTGCAGCACCGTTCTGTGTCTTGATAGCTGCAAGGTATCCGAAGTATAACCACTGAACTGCTTCTCTTGCATTGTTAGCAGGCTGTGAAATATCAAAGCCGTAAACGGATGCCATCTCCTTCATTCCACGAAGAGCTCTCATCTGCTCTGCAATCTCTTCTCTCTGACGAATAACATCATCAGTCATAACGCCGCATCCGCAAAGTGAGAAGTCTTCCTTCTTCTGCTCGATAAGGAAGTCGATACCGTAAAGTGCTACTCTTCTGTAGTCGCCGACGATACGTCCGCGGCCGTATGTATCCGGAAGTCCTGTAACGATGTGGCTGTGACGAGCTGCCATCATCTCAGGTGTATATGCATCAAAAACTGCCTGATTGTGTGTCTTGTGATACTCAGTAAAAATCTTGTGGAATTTCTCATTTACCTTGAAGCCGTAGGTATCAGCAGCCTGCTCAGCCATTTTGATACCGCCGTAAGGCATGAATGCTCTCTTAAGAGGCTTGTCAGTCTGAATACCTACAACAGTCTCAAGATCCTTCATGGACTCGTCGATATAGCCGGGGCCATATGCTGTAAGACCTGATACAACCTCTGTCTCGCACTCAAGAACGCCACCGTTAGCACGCTCCTCTTTCTGCAATTCCTGAAGTCTGCCCCAGAGCTTATCTGTAGCCTCTGTAGCGTCTGCAAGGAAGCTCTCGTCTCCCTCATACATTGTATAGTTATTCTGGATAAAGTCTCTTAAGTTAACTTCATCAGTCCACTTATTGCCTTTAAATCCTCTCCACTGTTCTCTCATAATATCTGCTCCTCTCTTTCTTGAAAACCGATACCACCCTCTAAATCTATTGCAAGTTGCAAAAGCAACATAATAGGAAAGAATTGCATGCCAAAATCAAAACCACTATATATCGTGTATTATAAATCATAAACCACAATATGTATATTTAAACTTTGACACCCGATTGGTATTTTTACACATACCGTTATATATTTCAACCTAAAACCGCGAAAAAAAGCCAAAGTTGATAACTTTTGTCAACTTTGGCAATTTTTTAACATATATTGTATTTCTATTGTGTATTTTTATCCCCTCATCCGGCGCTTCGCGCCACCTGTCTCCGCTCCGCTCCGGTCCGCGCAAAGCCGACGTCCCCCGGACGTCGTGCGCCCCCAAGGGGAAGGCGTAGATCATTCTCTTAGAATTCTAACCGCGTTCTCGACACGATCGGGGCTTGGAGCTTCCACACCTTCAAGCTGATAAGGGATTCCCAGTTCTTCCCATTTATACTGTCCAAGAGAATGGTACGGAAGAACATCTACTCTCTTAACATTTGTAAGCGTATCAAGGAATTCTCTGGTTCTTTTCAGATATTCATCATTATCCGTGATTCCGGGAACCAGCACGTGTCTTATCCAGACAGGCTTACCTGTTTCCGAGAGATATCTTAGGCATTCAAGAATATTCTCATTTGATTTTCCCGTGAGTTTTATATGCTCTTCATTATCTATGTGCTTGATATCCACCAGGAGAAGATCGGTATACTCCAAGAGCTCCTTGAACTTCGAAAAAAATGGTTCCTCTTTGGTAAACGGCTGCGCAGCAGTATCAATGCAGGTATTTATTCCTCTTGCCTTTGCCTCTTTGAAAAGCTCCAGAAGAAAATCCAGCTGTAAAAGCGGCTCACCTCCACTGACTGTGATTCCGCCCTCATCTCCCCAGTAACCTTTATAGCGCTCAGCTTTATCCAGGATTTCAGTTGCCGTCCTCAGATCATTGGATTCCGGATTCCAGGTGTCCGCATTATGGCAATACTTACAGCGCAGATTACAGCCTTTTAAAAATATGATAAAACGAACCCCCGGTCCATCAACTGAACCGAAGGTTTCTATTGAATGAATTCGTCCTTGTGTCATTACTTCTTCCAGTCTTCAACCTGCGCGCTGAGCCACTCTGCGAACTTATCTACTCCCTCACCTGCCTTTGCACAGATAGGAATAATCTCAGCCTTAGGATTTCTCATGTGAATGTATTCCTTACATTTCTCAAGATCAAAATCAAAGTAAGGAGCAACATCAATCTTGTTAATAAGAACAACATCGCAGATGCTGAACATAAGAGGATACTTGAGGGGCTTGTCGTGACCTTCCGGAACGGAAAGAATCATCGCGTTCTTGGAAGCTCCTGTATCAAACTCTGCAGGACATACAAGATTTCCTACATTCTCTAAGATAGCAAGATCAACATCTCCCTCTACAAGGGCATCAAGGCCCTGTCTTGTCATATCAGCATCAAGATGGCACATACCGCCTGTGTGGAGCTGAATTGCTTTTACTCCGGTCTCTGCAATCTTCTTGGTATCAACATCGGAATCGATATCAGCTTCCATAACACCGATTTTATACTTGTCCTTAAGTGCATTGATTGTTGCCTTGAGAGTTGTGGTCTTTCCTGATCCCGGTGAAGACATAAGGTTCAAAAGAAAAATCCCTTTATCCTTAAGCTCTTTTCTAAGGAGATCTGCTCTCTCATCGTTACTCTCAAATACACTTCTTTTTAATTCAATAATTCTTGTACTCATTTTTATTCCTTTTCTTCCTTTTCTTCTTTTACATCGTCTTCATTAACTTTTTCTTCTTTTGACTTCTCTTCTTTCGACTTCTTCGATTTTTCTTTCTTATCTTTTTTATCCTTGGATTTACTCTTATCTTTTCCGGATTCTTTGTCCTTTGACTTCTCTTTGTCCTTGGGCTTGCCGGACAGCTTATCCTTAACCTTTTCGGACAGCTTATCCTTCTTCTTGACGCCTGCTGCCGCAAGAGCCTCATCTATGATCTCTTCGTCCTCAGACTTCATGATATCCACAAGTAATGCATGGTTTTCAGCGAACGAAGGATCTATTTCATCCTCATCCTCGAAGCCCTTCTTCATAGCGGGAAGTCTGTACTTTCTCTCATATAGATCAACGGCTTTCTCAAATTCCTGGTTCTTCTCTTCCTTGAGGTGTTCGATATACTCATGTGTATCAAACATTCCCTCGCTGACTTCAAGAAGACATACGGCAATATTACTGCAGTGATCCGCAATACGCTCATAGTCCGTACCCAGCTCGGACAAACTAAAGCCCATATCTATAGTACACTTTCCTTTGCGAAGACGTCTTACATGTCTCCTCTTAACTTCCATATTCAGTCCGTCAATTACTTCCTCAAGAGGCTCAACCGACTGTGCAAGCTTGAGATCCTGATTCTGGAAAGATGTAAAGGACAGGTCAACAATCTCCCTTACAGCATTGGAGAATATCCTGATCTCCTCGCTGGCCTTTGATGAAAAATGTTCCTTCTTTTCATTCATATTGCGGGCTATCTGCGCAATATTTAAAGTATGATCGCTTATTCTCTCAAAATCCGTTATGCAGTGAAGAATAATGGACAGAAGCCTTGAATCCATCTCGGCCAGATGGTGGTTATTTATCTGCATAAGATATGTACCAAGCTGATCCTCGTAGCGGTCAACCTTTTCCTCAAGTCGTCTGACCTCATCCGCAACCTCAGGGTTGTAGTTCTCAAGAAGCGGTATAGCTTTTTCCAGACCCTCTCTCGCAAATTCTGCCATATCCATGGCAACCTGCTTACTCTGCTCCAATGCAAAGGGCGGATTCGTAAGGAATCGGGGATCCAACTTGGTGATTCCCTGCATCTCCTCCTGTTCCTCTCTCTCCTTGTCATCTATCGGAATAGAGGCATATGCCATCTTCACAAGAAGTCCTGCAAACGGAAGCATAAGCGGAGTAGCCACCAGGTTGATCAGCGTATGAATAGAAGCTATTCCAACCATGCCCGCTGTGCGATCCATAAACGCAAAGTGAACAATCGAATGAATAATATAGAAAATAATCATAAAAGAACCGGCTTTTATGATGTTGAAATACAAATGCATAAGAGCCGTTCTCTTACCGTTCTTGTTAGCTCCCAGTGATGACAGAATAGCTGTAATACAGGTTCCCACTTCTGCACCTACTACAACGGGAAGAGCCACGCTGTACGGAATATGCACCGACGCGGCGAGAGCCTGCATGATACCGATGGTCCCGGCGGAGCTTTGAATTACCATAGTGAAAAATACACCGACCAAAAATCCGATGAAAGGATTGCTGAAAGTCATGAGTACGCTCTGGAATCCCGCATTGTTTTTAAGCGGAGAAACAGCATCGGACATCATGCTCATTCCGAACATCAGCACAGAAAAACCGATGAGAACAAGACCTATGTTGTTCTTCTTATCGCTCTTGGAAAACATATAAAGAACGATACCGATAATAGCCAAAAACGGGGTAAACGATGTGGGTTTTAACAGATTGATAAGAAAGTTATCACTGCTTATGGCATTTAAGCTGAGCAGCCATGCCGTAAATGTTGTACCCAGATTCGCACCGAGTATAACATTGACCGCTTCCTTTAGTGTCATGATTCCGGAGTTAACGAGACCGACAACCATAACCGTTGAAGCAGATGAAGACTGAACCAGTGCAGTGACTCCCACACCAAACAGATATGCAATGACAGGATGGCTTGTCACCTTACTGAGGGCCGCCTCAAGTTTACCGCCGGCTGCCTTGGTGAGCCCACCGCTCATTACATTCATACCATACATAAACAGAGCCAGTCCTCCGAGCAGCCCTGCAATTAACGAAAACAAATCCATAGAACTCATCCATACCTCCTATACATCCTGGGTACTACGTAATTTTTTATCCCTTTTCTTCAAATGTATGGTAACTGAAAAAAATTCAAATAGCAAGCACCATTCTTATATATTTACCGAACTGAGCCCTTGACGGAGCCACTTTTACCCCATCATGGTACTCCTCCCCATATATGTTCTCTTCTATATCAACCTCTTCTTTTTTCTCAAAGCCGAGCTTTTCGCAAAGATGTATGGAAACCAGATTTTCAGCCTTCACAAAGGCAATTATCCTTTCAAACAAAAGAACTTCCCTTCCGTATTTCAGGATTGCCTCGCACACTTCATAAGCATAGCCCTGCCTCTGATAATCCGTACCAATAAGGAACCCCAGCTCCACGTCATCAAAACCGTTTCGGACACTGAAGCCCGCTCTGCCTATTATTTTGCCGTCTTCCTTTCTCACAACCGTCCAGGTTCCGAATCCCAAAAGGCCGTACACCTTTTCTATATAATCCGCCTGGTATTTCTTTTCGTCCTCGGGATTTTTGAAAAGTCCCTCCATATATCTTGTCATCTCGGGATTGGCATATATCTCGTAAAAAGCGTCCACATCCTCGACAGTGGTCTCTCTGATGATGCATCTCTTCGTTTCGAGTATTGTCCACGGAATACGCGCATATCTCTGATAGGCCTTCTCATAAGAATCAAAGCCGACTTCATCAATATCCGTAAACACATATTTTAAACCCGGAAAACCTTCGCCGGGATTCTCCTCATGCTGCAAACCCACAACATAGGCTCCGCTTCCAAGGAGTATCTCCGAGAGTTCCGAGGAGTCCGACAAAAACAGGATATCCTTAAGGGAATGTTCTGAATCGTTTTCCATTATTCCGAGAAGAAGCCCCTCCTTTGTCATTATCTCAGGCTCAGGATATACTATCTGGCAGCGAATCCCCTCATCCTCAAGATAATCAGCGGCGCCTCTTATCTTCTCGCTTATACTTACATCTGTATGATATTTTAAGCAAAAAATGATTTCCCTAAGCAACTTTTCTATACCTCAGCTATATTGTATAATTAATCGCACATTTCTACCACGAAAAACCAAAAAGGAGAGAAAAATGGCTGATACAAAAAATCCTATCGTAACTATTACCATGAAAGGCGGCGATGTGATCAAAGCTGAGCTTTATCCTGAAATTGCCCCCAACACAGTAAATAATTTCATTTCACTTATTAACCACAATTTTTATGATGGTGTTATCTTCCACCGCGTAATCAAAGGCTTCATGCTTCAGGGCGGAGATCCCGAAGGAACAGGCATGGGAGGCCCGGGTTACTCTATCAAGGGTGAATTTTCACAGAACGGCTTTAAGAATGATCTTCTTCATACAGAAGGTGTACTTTCCATGGCACGTACACAGATACCTGATTCCGCAGGTTCACAGTTTTTCATCATGCACAAGAATGCTCCTCATCTTGACGGCGCGTATGCTGCGTTCGGAAAAGTTATCGAGGGAATGGATGTTGTAAATAAAATTGCTGAAACCGAAACAGACTGGATGGACAGACCTACAACAAATCAGGTTATGGAAAAAGTAACAGTAGAAACCTTTGGTGTGGATTATCCTGAGCCGGAGACATTATAAAGAGCCCCATAAAAGGGAGGAAGCCAAGGAAACTTTTGTTTCCTTGGCTTATTATGAAAAAGTTATTTTTTAATTGGTATTGCCTTTCTTCATCTGACATCTTTAGTATACATAAAAGAAATGTCCAAGAAATAATCTGGCGTTAATAGTCTTTAAACGTTTTATGAACAAAAAATGAACGGGCAAATTCCTTACCCGTTCACAGAAACAATCACTAATTCTTATTTGGCACCATGATTTTCAGTGCCTTATTCTCATTTTTAATATCAACATAGGTATGCTCTCCGCCGAACTCACCATCTCTTGTCCAGGCTATACTCTCCTTGGATTCCAAGACAAGATGGCTCGTCTTAAAGCAGTACATCTGCTCCGTATCTATATCACGGTTTAACAGGGCTGCCATGAGATTACTCATATCAAGCATATTGTCGGGGAATTTTACCAGAGTAACTTCGAAAACGCCATCATCAAGCTTTATATGCTTCCCGGTAATATCCTTAAATCCTCCTACCGAAATGGAATTGGTCACCATTCCGAATACAAAATCATCCTCTATGACCATGTCATCCGCCGTAACCTTCATATGATATGAACGGATCTCCGAAAGCCTTTTGGCCCCCTCAAATATATACGCCATATGTCCGAGAACATTTTTTATATCCTGTTTGGTTAAATAGGATACATCCGTAAATAATCCAAACGCAGCTATGTACACAAAAGTATCACCATTCATAACTCCGATATCACAGGCATATTCCCTACCGGTGACAATTGCCTCGGCAGATGCATGCATAGCAGCCGGAATCCCAAGGCTCATTGCAAAATCGTTTGTCGATCCTGCAGGAACATATCCTATGGGCACACGAGTCTTAGACATCCACATACCGCTGACAACTTCATCGAGCGTGCCGTCTCCTCCGCTGCAGGTGACAATGTCAAATCCCCTATCTCTGTTTTTAACAGCCTCTATAGCGTCACCCTGCTCCTGCGTAGGATGAACCGTCACTTCGTATCCGGCCTTTGCAAATATATCAATTATGTCCAGCAGATTACTTCTGATACGCTCTTTGCCTGCTTTTGGATTATAGACAAAAAGCATCTTTTTTTTGCCCATACTGCCTCCACTTATGTTTATAAGTAAACCCCGATTACTTTCATTATAATGAATGTAACCGGGGCTTTCCATAGGATTCAAACAATATTATCTTATGAGAGCTGTAAATTTCCCATAAGGAAACTTTCCATTCCTGCAACTGCATCTGCCTCATCAGAGCCATCAGCAATCACTGTAACCTCTTCACCTGAATTAAGGTTAAGTGTCATCATGCCCATGATACTCTTGGCATTCACCTTCTTGGACTGTGCCTCGATGTGAAGTGTGCTGTCGTAGCGGCTTGCAAGCTGAACCAACTCGGCAACGGGACGTGCCTCAAGTCCACCCGGAAGCTTGATCTCGATAGATTTTGTTGTCATAATTTCCTCCTCTTAACTGCAAAGAACGCAGCTTCGCTCAGCCTCGTATTTTCTCCGCGAGTTCGCTGAGCTTTCTTAGCCTGTGATTAACCCCGGATTTGCCTACCGGCGGATCCAGATATTTTCCAAGCTCTAACAATGTTGCATCAGGATATTGCAGCCTGACCCTGGCCATATCTTCGAGTCCCTTGGGAAGATTCTCAAATCCGTAATGGTCTCTCAAAAACAATATATCCGCGGTCTGTCTCGATGCTGCATTGACTGTTTTTGTGATATTGGCCGTCTCGCAATTAACCCTTCTGTTTATGGAGTTGCGCATCTCTTTAACTATACGCTCGTTTTCCATATTCATGAGACTTACGGGAGCCTCCATAACATTAAGGAGATCTACTATAGCAGTACTCTCTTTAATATATACGACATAGTATTTTTTGCGCATGACAATTCGCGCCTCTATGTCAAAGCTCTCTATCATCTCTTTTAAGTCATCCGCCATTCTCTCGGATGTACATACAAACTCGAGATGGTATGATTTACTCGGATCACTTACTGAACCAATACACAAAAAAGTGTCTCTTAAAAATGCTCTCTTACAACAGGATTGTCTAACCAGTCTGTGACTGATTCCATCATCTGCTGTCCTGATTTTTCCTGTATCATCTATAAGATGAATGGACTTAAGAATTGATGAAATCTCCTCTGTTCCGCTAAGAACAGGCAGGTAAACCTTGCCTCCTGCATGCTCCTCGGGCATTTTATCAAGCACGCTAGCCTCTATATTAAATGCTTTTTTTAGGATTGTAAAGAACTTTCTCGACTGCGCCGCAGCATCTGACTGTAAAAACACAGTATACATGCCGCTTTCCGAGCACCGTATCAAACCGGAGCCCAAAACAATCGCCGCCAGTTCAGAAAGCTGACAATGCCTCGGTGTCGCTATCTGCTTTGCAAGTTCATTTTTAACATCACCGGAAAATGACATCCATATCACCTTGCATGCTTCAAATCTCTGTGATAAATCTTTACCCCGAAATTCTCCGCTTCTTTTAATCTCTCATATATTTCATTTGCTATTGTAACAGATCGGTGCTGACCACCGGTACATCCGATGGCAACCACCAGCTGATATTTTCCCTCATTAATATAACCGGGAACAAGGAATTCCAGCATATCCTTCAGTTTTTCAAGAAACTGTTCGCACTCCGGAAAGCTCTTAACATAGTCCTGAACAGGCTTATCATTTCCTGTAAGATGCTTTAATTCATCAATATAAAACGGATTGGGCAAAAATCTAACATCAAATACCAGATCGGCATCCGATGGAATTCCGTGCTTAAATCCAAAGGACAATACCGTCAAAATCAGGTTACCGCGCTTTTCATTTGCAACGAACAGCCTGTCCATTTCCGTCTTGAATTCACGGGTAAGCAGCTGAGAAGTGTCTATAATATAATCTGCCTGCGAACGAAGCTTCTTAAGAAGCTCCCTCTCCTTCTTGATACCATCTTCAATTCTTCCTTCAGGAGAGAGCGGGTGCCTTCTTCTTGATTCTTTGTATCTCTTTACTAAAACCGCATCCGAGCACTCCAGGAAAAGCACCTCCACAGGAAGTCCTCTTTCCCTAAGTTCTTCAATAACTCTCGGAGCATCCTCAAACCTCTGGCCGGATCTTACATCCAGACCAACTGCAACCTTCGTGATCTCGCTGTCTGGCTGCGTTATCAGCTCTGAAAATTTCTCAAACAGTGCCGGAGGCAGATTGTCTACACAGTAGAACCCCGCATCCTCAAGCATATGTATAGCTGTGGATTTTCCTCCCCCGCTCATTCCCGTTACGATTACAATTCTCATGCCTTAAATTCTCCCAAAAGTATTACCTCCGGAGATAGTTCAACTCCGAAAGACTCCATTACCTTTTTTCTGACGTCGCATATAAGCTTATATACATCATCCGAAGTAGCATCACCGGTATTTATCACAAACCCGCTATGCTTCTCGGAGACCTGTGCTCCCCCTACACTGTAGCCCTTAAGTCCGGCATCCTCTATAAGTTTTCCCGCAAAGTATCCCTCAGGTCTCTTAAATGTTGATCCTGCACTTGGATACTCCAGCGGCTGCTTGGAGATACGCCTGTTCTTAAGATCCTCCATCAGAGCTTCAATATCTGCTCTGTTTCCTTTTTCAAGTTCAATAAGTGCATCGGTTATAACGCAATTAATTCTCTTAAATACACTTGTCCTGTAATCAAACTCGAGCTCATCACGGCTAAAAATTTTCTCGGTACCATCCTCCATAATAGCAGTTACAGAGCGGACAACCTGCTTCATCTCACCGCCATAAGCTCCGGCATTCATCACAAGTGCACCGCCGATAGAACCCGGTATACCGTGAGCGAATTCAAAGCCTTTAAGTTCTTTATCTCTGGCAAGATTAGCAACAGCTACATTAAGTGCTGCCGCTCCTGCTCTTATAACAGTGTCACTCTCGGGAACAACTTCCGCAAACTCTCCCTCCAGAGACAAGATTATTCCTCTGTATCCTTCATCAGAAACAAGGAGATTGCTTCCGTTTCCGAGAATATAATAGTCCTTGGAAAAGGTCAGCCCTTCCTCATGAAAAAGCTTTATCAGCTTTGAAAGAGCCTCTTTTGTTCCTACCTTTACAAAATAATCGGCAGGCCCACCCGTGCGAAACGTGGTGTGCCTGCTCATAATCTCATTTTTTATAATGTTTTGCTTCGGGATAATCTCCGAAAGTTTTACATCCAAATCAATTTTCATTTTTTGAAACCGAATCCAAAACCAGTTTAGCTGCTCCGAAGATTCCCGCATCATTTCCAAGCTTTGCAAGAGCAAACTTTGTTCTCTTTGCGCCGGGGAATACATACTTCTCAAATGAAGGACGAACAAGATCAAAAAGAACGTCTCCTGCCTTTGAAACTCCGCCGCCAAATACGATGATCTCAGGATTGATAGTGGATGCTATCATTGCAAGACCTTTTCCGAGATATTCGCCATAGCGTGTAATTGCTTCATTAGCAAGCTTATCTCCCTTCTTTGCTGCATCGAAGATGTCCTTGCACATGAAGTCTGTACCGCGAAGAACACACTCCTCATCGCTCTCTTCAAGTAATCTATTCATGAGAAGAACTGCGCCTGTCGCACTTGCATACTGCTCAAGACAGCCTTTATGTCCGCATCCGCATACGAGAGTCTCATCGTCATTGATATGAATATGACCGATTTCTCCGCCGGCACCAGTAGCACCGTTAAAGATCTTGCCGTTGTGGATGATTCCTCCGCCTACACCTGTTCCGAGTGTAACCATGAGCATATCCTTGTAGCCCTGGCCGCCGCCCATCCAGTATTCTCCGAGTGCAGCTACATTGGCATCATTACCGCACTTAACGGGAATCTTAACAAGATCGTGAAGCTCATCCTTCATATTGAACTCACTCCAGCCAAGATTAACTGCCTTGAAGATTGTTCCGTCATCGCCGAAGGGGCCGGGTGCACCTGCTCCTACTCCGACTACCTGTGAATCCTTTATTCCTCTCTCGGTCATCTTATTTCTGATCGCCTCAGCGATATCCGGGAGAACATTTTTCCCCTCGTCCTCTGTTCTTGTAGGAATCTCCCACACTTCGATCTTGTGACCGTCCATATCAAGGAGTCCTATTTTTACGGTAGTTCCGCCTATATCAACTCCGAATACATATCTTTCTACTAAACTTGATGTCTGGTTTTCCATTAACACTACTTCCTTTTTATTATTCTTAATTAATTATTTTCTATGTTTCAATCGTCGTCATCATGACCCTTGGTGAGCGAATTCTGCACTCTGTTATAAAGCTCCTGAGCAGCATTGTAGCCCATCATCTTCTGTCTGTGGTTAACTGCTGCGGACTCACAGATAATCGCAAGGTTTCTGCCGGGACGAATCGGAATTCTGTGACAAACTATCTTGTTGCCAAGATACTCTGTATATTCCTCTTCAAGTCCGAGTCTGTCGTATTCCTTGTCCTTATCCCACTCCTCAAGCTTGATAACAAGGTCAATGTTCTGTGTGTCGCGGACGCTGGATACACCGAAAAGTGTCTTTACATCCACGATTCCGATTCCTCGAAGCTCAATAAAATGCCTCGTGATATCGGGAGCTGTTCCTATAAGTGTCACATCACTTACCTTACGCAGTTCCACCACGTCATCGGACACAAGTCTGTGACCTCTCTTAATAAGCTCAAGCGCAGCCTCGGATTTACCGATTCCGCTTTCACCTGTTATAAGAACGCCTACGCCGTAAACATCAACCAGAACTCCGTGGATGGAAATGCAGGGAGCAAGCTCCACATTAAGCCATCTGATGATCTCAGCCATGAATGATGATGTAGGCTTTTTAGTTACCATTATCGGAACCTTCTCCTCAAGCGCCATCTTTACGAACATCGGATCCGGTATCAGATTTCTGCAGAAAACGACACACGGAATGTCAAAGGATAAAAATTCGCGATATACCCGCTCCTTATCTTCTGCGGGAATGGATTCCATATATGAATATTCTACGAATCCTATAACCTGAAGTCTTGTAGCCTCAAAATGCTCAAAGTAGCCTGCAAGCTGCAGAGCCGGTCTGTTGATATCGGGCTGATGAATTCGAATCTTGGAAACATCGAGCTCCGGGGTGAGGTTTTCAAGCTCCATCTTTTTAATGACAGTTTTTAGCTTTACCGTTGCCATGAGATACCCCCTTTTAACTTACCACAGTTTAGCACACCCACTGGGCTTTTACAATTATTTCATGCCGCTCCGGCGTCCTTAGGAATGGAAGAATTCGTATATTTGTCTCGCGGC
Source organism: Butyrivibrio sp. INlla16 (assembly GCF_900104155.1). Lineage (GTDB taxonomy): Bacteria > Bacillota > Clostridia > Lachnospirales > Lachnospiraceae > Butyrivibrio. The sequence goes on along the minus strand of NZ_FMYB01000036.1, from coordinate 21,778 downwards.
ATTTTCCGGAATTTCCGGAACCTGCTTAAGCGTCTCTATATCTGCATTTCTGATATCTTCGATGGATTTAAAATGACGCATAAGGGCTTTTCTTCTGGCAGGGCCCACTCCGGGAATCTCATCAAGGGAGCTCTTTACCTGTGATTTACTTCGAAGAGAACGATGGTACTCTATCGCAAATCTGTGGGCTTCATCCTGAATTCTTGTTATAAGCTTGAAGCCCTCGGAACGTCTATCTATAGGGAGCTCTTCGTTATTAAAATAGAGCCCTCTGGTCCTATGGTTATCATCCTTTACCATTCCGCACACGGGAATAGTAATCCCCAGCTCTTCAAGAACCTGAAGGCAGATATTTACCTGTCCTCTTCCTCCATCCATCAGGATGAGATCGGGAAACTTTGTAAAGCTGCCGTATCTCGCATCTATCTCGCGCACTTCAAGCTCGTGCTTTTCCTCTAGGCCATGCATAAGTCTTCTGGTGAGTACTTCCTTCATGCATGCATAGTCATCCGGGCCTGTGACGGATTTAATCCTGAACTTCCTGTAATCACTGCGCTTTGGTTTTCCCTTCTCATAGACAACCATCGATCCGACATTGGCAAAACCGCTGATATTGGAGATATCGTAGGCCTCCATTCTGATAATTCCATTGATCCCCAGAAGTTTTTCTATCTCTTTTACAGCTCCTATCGTTCTGCCTTCTTCGCGCTTTAGTCTCTCCTTGTCCTTACTCAGAATCAGCTCTGCATTTTGAGCTGCAAGCTCCATCAGCTTTTCCTTCTGCCCTCTCTCCGGGACACTCAGATAAACCCTGCTTCCTTTTCTCTGGGTGAGCCACTTTTCAATTACTTCCATGTCCTCTATGGCTTCGGGGAGCATGAGCTCTCTCGGAATAAAAGGCGTTCCGGCATAGAACTGTTTTACAAAATTCAGCAATATCTCATTTGTGGGATTCTCGGACACATGCGTCATGTAGAAATGCTCTCTTCCGATAAGCCTTCCGTCTCGGACAAAAAAGACCTGCACCACAGCATCATTCTCATCTGCTGCAATGGCCAGTATATCCTTATCCTCCATGGCTGAATCAGTCATCTTCTGCTTCTGTGCCACCTGTTTTACACTGGTAAGAAGATCCCTGTAGGTTGCTGCTTTCTCGAAATTCAGCTCCTCCGCCGCTGCCTCCATCTTTTCAGTCAGATCCCTGATAATAGGAGTATAATTGCCTTCCAAAAAGTCCAGAGCACCTCGTATCCTCTCGGCATATTCTTCCTTTGAGATTTTTCCGTCGCAAGGCGCAGAGCATCTGTTCATATGATAGTTAAGGCAGGGTCTGTCCAGACCTATGTCTCTTGGCAGAACTCTGTTGCAGGTTCTGAGGCCGTATATCTTGTTTATCAGCTCAATGGTGTCCTTAACTGCTGCCGCACTGGTAAACGGACCGTAATACTTGGACTTATCCTTCTTCATAAGTCTGGAGAATAAGATTCTGGGAAAGTCCTCGGAAACAGTGACCTTTATGTAGGGATAGGTCTTGTCATCCTTCAGCATCGTGTTGTATCTGGGGCAATTTTCCTTGATCAGATTATTCTCAAGGACAAGCGCTTCCAGCTCCGAATCAGTGACGATATACTCAAAGCGAGCAATCTGCTGGACCATGCGGTCAATCTGCGGCCCGCGGCCCACGATTTTCCTGAAGTAGGAGCGCACCCGGTTATTGAGATTCACTGCCTTCCCAACATACATTATCGTGTCATTCTGATCACGCATTATATAGACGCCCGGCTGTTTCGGGAGTTTTTTCAGTTCTTCCTGTACATTAAATTTCTCTTCCATAATTACATCTTATCAAAAAGGCTGTCGCTACGCGACAGCCCTCTGGATTCTTACATACATTTTTGTCTTTTCACAAAAAATCTTAATTCTGATTATCAAAATTGTCAGGCATATGTGAGAAGCGTCCACCACCTGTAGGTGTATCCTCATTCTCTTCCTTCTTCTCAGGCTTGGAGGCATAGGATGCTCCGCCCGGGCCATATGTAGGCTGGCCGTATGTAGGAAGTCCGAAAGATGTCGTGCTCTGCTGCGACTGACCATTGGTAGTATCCTGAGGCTGCTGCCAGTTTATATATCCCTGCTGGGGCTGTGGCTGCTGCTCAGAAGTAACAGGAACGGGTTCCGGCTCCTTCTCTGCAGAAACAGACTCCTTCTTCTCCTTCTCCTTGATCGGAACATTCTCCCCAACCGCTGCGGATTCGGGACGCGTAGCATAGATTCTTCCGTGCTTTGCCTCCTCCATCTCTTCCTCGGTGGGTTCGGGAATGTTCTCTACCTCACGATAAATCTTCATGAATTCCTTACCGGTGATGGTCTCTTTCTCAATAAGGAACTGTGCGATCTTATCCATGGTATCAATGTGATCTCGAATGATCTGCTTTGCCTTCTCGTAACAGTCGGCAAGAAGCTTTTTCACCTCTTCGTCAACTTCATACTCTGTCTGCGGACTGCAGTTAAGCACTCTGTTTCCGTCGAGATATCTGTTTTGTATTGATTCGAGCTGCATGAGTCCGAACTTATCACTCATACCGAACATAGTAATCATGCTGCGTGCCATGGAAGTTGCCTTCTCGATATCATTCTCAGCACCGGTTGTAACTGTGTTGAAAATAACTTCCTCAGCTGCGCGTCCACCGAGCGAAACAATGATATCATCAATGATCTCATCCTTGGTCTCAAGGTATTTCTCATCCTCGGGAACCTGCATTACATATCCGAGCGCACCCATGGTTCTGGGAACAATTGTGATCTTCTGAACAGGCTCAGTATTCTTCTGAACCGCACTGATAAGGGCATGTCCAACCTCATGATAGGAGACGATTTTTCTCTCCTCCTTACTGAGGATTCTGTCCTTTTTCTCTTTTCCTACAAGCACCTGCTCAACGGCTTCCATAAGATCCTGCTGGCAAACATACTCTCTGTGCGCCTTAACCGCATTTATGGCTGCCTCGTTGATCATGTTAGCGAGATCCGAACCTACCGCACCGCTGGTAGCCAGAGCGATTCCCTTAAGATCAACGGTCTCATCCATTTTAACGTCCTTGGAATGAACCTTAAGGATCTCTTCGCGGCCCTTAAGATCAGGCTTATCAACGATGATTCGTCTGTCGAAACGTCCGGGACGAAGAAGCGCTTTATCAAGAATCTCAGGTCTGTTTGTAGCTCCGAGAACGAGGACACCCTTTGAAGAATCAAAACCATCCATCTCTGAAAGCAGCTGGTTCAGTGTCTGCTCACGCTCTTCATTTCCGCCGCCGTACTTACTGTCACGGCTTCTTCCGATAGCATCAATCTCATCTATGAAAATAATACAAGGCGCATTTTTGCTGGCCTCTGCGAAAAGTTCACGAACACGGCTCGCACCGACACCGACATACAGCTCAATAAAGTCAGATCCTGCAAGTGAATAAAAAGGAACGTGTGCCTCACCCGCAACCGCTTTGGCAAGAAGTGTCTTACCTGTTCCGGGAGGTCCTACCAAAAGAGCACCCTTCGGAAGCTTCGCGCCGATCTTAACGTATCTGCCGGGATTATGAAGGAAGTCAACAACCTCAACAAGAGATTCTTTTGCTTCATCCTCGCCCGCTACATCCTTGAAAGTAACTCCTGTCTCACGCTGCATGTAAACCTTAGCGTTGTTTTTACCGATACCGAGCGGACCGCCGCCCTTCGACATGCGCCTGAACACAAATGAAAGAATCAGCCACATGAGCAAAATCGGAAGAACATAATAAACGGCAAAGGAGATGATCGCACTCGAAGAATCCGGAATCTCACTGCTTACCGGAATTCCTGCATCAAGAAGTCTCTTCGTAAGTGTGGAATCATCCTCGGCTTTACCCGTATAATATGTCAAAACCGTGGTCGAACCGGAGAAGGGATTGAACTTAAGCTCATCAGAACTTACCTTGGGGATAATGTTGATGCGGTCACTCTCGATCACTACGCTCTCAACCTTCTTATCCTCGATCATCTGAATAAACTCGGAATAAGTTACTTCTTTATTACTGGAACCTGTAACTGCGCGCATGAAATATGTCATGAAAAGCACTGACACAAGCGCAGCAACAACCAGCAGTAATATATTTTGTTTCTTGGGACCGCCTTCTCCGCCTGCCCCATTATTGTTATTATAATTGTTATCCATTGCTTACCTCTTAATCTCGTTTCGTGGTTCCTATCGTTCTATTATAAGTATAACAGATGCATAAATCAATTTATAAATTCATAGCTGAAATAAAACTCTCTCCGAAGGTATCTGTACCTGCCAGTGAAATCTCACTCGAACGGGCTGCAATATCAGTGATCTTTTTTTGATAATCACAGTCTCCGATCGCCATTATACAACCCTTTAGCGAAGTGTTACCCACGCACTCAGTTATGTTTTTATTTAAAAATTCCTCAGGTAACATTTTTAGTGTTTTTATCATATCAATATCAAGATGTTCACTGAATCCTCCGGCAATATATACCTTATCCACATCTGCGGAAGTAATGCCATGTTCCGAAAGCAGGGTATCTATCCCGCTTCTTATCGCAGCCTTTGCAAGCTGCAGAGCACGAATATCATTCTGCGAAAAAGAAATCGTCTTTTTTTCATCCTTATATAATATAAAACCTTCTTCGAAATATTCATCCACAAGAAGACCTGTTTCATCGACGATATCGCATCTTCTGAGTTCGGATACAAGTTCAAGTACTCCGCTTCCGCAGATTCCGATAGGTTCTGTATTTTCTATCGTCCTGTAATCCGCGGTTTTTTTCTCTTTATCAATCTTTATATGCTCTATGGCTCCCGAAACTCCGGCCATACCGCAGGATATACCGCCTCCCTCAAACACCGGACCTGCTGCCGTCGAGCAGACAGTTATCTTTTCAGAGTCTGCAACTGCCATCTCTCCGTTTGTTCCAAGATCAATAAGCATATAGGTTTTACCCTCAGGTATCTTATAAAAATCAAGGGCATACATACCGGATACGATATCCGCTCCAACAAAGGCAGATATACCTGGCATTAACCTGCATTCGGTTTCATCATAAATATCCTTCTCTTCGAATGTGACTCCAAGTACCTCAGAAAAGCTCATCTCCGGATAGGAAAGTCTTACGGGTTTATAGGGAGAAATTCCCAAACCCTCACAGGAATCCCCCACCAATAAATGAAGCATGGTAGTATTCCCGGCAATCACGACCTCCTTTAAGGCTACATTTTTAAGAAGTCCCTTCAAGTCATCCGTTACCAGCCTTCTTAATTCATCAGCATTTCCCTCATTTGCCGCCTTGATCCTGCTTATAACATCGGCGCCATAACTTCTTTGATGATTCATGGTTACTGCCTTCTTTATGATGTCATTCCCGTCCTTTGGCGATATGATTGCTGCTGCAATTGTTGTGGTACCGATATCTATGGCTGCAACAAAGTTTCCGGACGAAAGATCCTCGCACTTATCCTCTCTGCTCTCCTCCTTTATATTGAAAGCCTTATCTTCTTTTGCAGTGGAAAGATCAGTCTCAATCTCAGCATCCTCTGTAATTACAGCTCTGCAAGCCAGTCTCCAGCCACTTTTTATCTCATCCTCACTTAAAAACGAGTTGTCAGCTGAAGTCGCCCTGGGGGCACCGCTGACAAACCTCACCTTGCACTTTCCGCATCTTCCCATACCTGCACAGACCATAGGAATATCCAGATTTTCGCGCTTAAATAGCTCGGAGAGTAGCGTCCCTCTGCTGATATTGTATGTTTTTCCATTGTATAACAGTTTCATATGTTCTTTCATCGCTGCAATTGGCAACTTAACCCCATTTAATTTGTACATCTTATTTTATAATTATATCTTAATTGTGGTATAATTTTTATCAGTATTCAATAATGGTCTGACAAAAAGACCACAATATAAAAAGGTAAAACTTATTAAAAAGGAGGAAATTTTTGTATGGGTATTTTACAAGCTGGAGTCGGAGCTGCTTCAAGTGTTCTCGCTGATTCCTGGAGAGACTATTTCTATTGTGATGCTATTCCTACTGACACACTTGCCGTTAAGGGCGTTAAGCGTACCGGCAGAGGAAGCTCCAACACCAAGGGTAATGATAACATCATTTCCAACGGTTCAATAATAGCAGTTGCTGACGGGCAGTGCATGATTCTCGTTGATCAGGGAAAAGTAACTGAAATCTGCGCTGAGCCCGGTGAGTTCGTATATGATGTAAGCACAGAGCCTTCTCTCTTCTACGGAAGCCTCTCTTCCAACATCAAGGAAACCTTTAAAAAGATCGGTAAGCGTATCAGTTTCGGCGGAGATGCCGCTAACGACCAGCGCATTTACTATATCAACACCAAGGATATCATCGGCAACAAGTACGGTACCGCTAATCCGGTTCCTTTCCGTGTTGTAGATAAAAACATCGGCCTCGACGTTGATATCTCCATCCGTTGCCACGGTGAATACAGTTACAAGATCGTAGATCCCATTCTCTTCTATACCAATCTCTGCGGAAACTTCACAGGAGAGTACAAGAGAGAGAATATCGAATCTCAGCTTAAGAGTGAGCTTCTTACAGCTCTTCAGCCCGCATTTGCAAAGATTTCAGAGACAGGCGTTCGTTACAGTGCTCTTCCCGGACACACCACAGAGATCGCTGACGCACTGAACGAAGTTCTTTCAGCTAAATGGGGCGACACTTACGGAATCAGAATTTCCACATTCGGTATCAACTCCGTAAACGCTTCTGAAGAAGATGAAAAGATGATCAAAGAGCTTCAGAAGAATGCTGTTCTTTCAAATCCCAACATGGCAGCCGCTACTCTTGTAGGCGCACAGGCACAGGCTATGCAGGATGCCGCTAAGAACACATCAACAGGTCCTATGATGGCATTTGCAGGAATGAACATGGCACAGCAGGCAGGCGGCGCAAACGCAGCCGGACTCTTCGCTATGGGTCAGCAGGCACAGCCTGCACAGGCAGCTCCTCAGATGCAGCCTCAGAGCCAAGGTGGTTGGACATGTGCATGCGGAACCGTTAACAACGGCAATTTCTGCTCAAATTGCGGTCAGCCCAAGCCCAGCGCAGACTGGACATGCTCATGCGGAACTGTTAACAGCGGAAAATTCTGTTCAAACTGTGGTCAGCCCAGACCATAATTATCGGCAGAAATAATAGTTTAGGAAATTATCTATGGGATTAACCGAATATGAATGCCCCTCGTGCGGAGGGGTAATGAATTTTGATGCCGGCAGTCAGATGCTGCTTTGTCCTTATTGCGACACAAAAATAAAGGTTAGTGATTACAAAGCCCCCAGACAGGAGGAACAGGACAAGGATGCAAAAGCAGACAGCAATGAATGGCTTTCGGAAGGCACAGAATGGAAACCCGGCGAAACCGATGGTATGGTGGTGTATTCTTGTCAGTCCTGCGGAGGTGAGATAGTCGCCTCTGAGACTGAAGGATCCCTCACCTGCCCTTTTTGCAGCAACAATGTTGTTGTAAAAGAAAAGTTCGCCGGTGACCTTCGCCCCGACTATGTCATTCCGTTTAAGAAAAGTAAGCAGGACGCCATGGACAGCTATGCCGGCTATGTTAAAGGAAAATTGCTTTTACCCAGGGTTTTCTTTGCGCAGAATCATATAGACAAAATTCGCGGAATTTATATTCCGTACTGGCTTTATGATGCAAAGATAGATGCTGACTACAGATTCGAAGCAACAAAGGTCAGAACCTGGAGTGACAGCGACTACAATTACACAGAAACCAGTTTTTACGAGGTTGACAGATCCGGTCACGAAGAATTCAGTCATGTACCCCATGACGCTTCAAAAGAGATGCCCGATGATCTTATGGAATCCATCGAACCCTTCAACTTTTCCGAGGCGGTTCCCTTCAACAGCGGATATCTTGCAGGATTTCTTGCAAACAGATACGACGTTGATGTAGAGGAAACCAAGACGCACATCGTGAATCGTATGGAGAACACGGTTGAAAACGATATCAGAAATACCGTAACCGGCTATTCATCAGTAACACCCATTACCAGAAACAAACAGGTGCGCAGTCTTTCACACAAATATGCGCTCTATCCGGTATGGCTGTTAAACACTTCCTGGAACGGAAACAACTATCTGTTCGCAATGAACGGTCAGAGCGGTAAATTTGTCGGCAACCTTCCTGTAAGTAAGGGACGAGCTGCCGTACTCTATATCCTTTCAGCGCTTGGATTTACACTTATTTCCATAATCATCTGTCTCATCATTATCAGCTAATAATACATTAAGGGATAGGAATATGAATCATAAAAAACAACTGAATATCATTACGGCCATGCTGCTATGCTTCATTCTGGCATTGCCAGTCATCCTGTCGTTTAATGTAAAGGCCGGCACCGAGGGTCTTGTGGATCCCGTTTATACGGTAGACGGATCACTTTTCCCTGTAATCGATGCCGCCGATCTGCTGACGGATGACGAAGAGAACGCTCTGGCAACTCATATCTATCAGGTGGAAAACGAGTATAATTCCGCCATTGTCATTGTTACCGTAGACAGTCTCGGAAGCCGCGATGTTGAGGCCTATGCCGACGATTTCTACGACTATAACGGATATGGCATTGGAGAAAAACACGACGGAATTCTCTTTCTGATTGATATAACCTCCAGACAATGGCATATTACAACAACCGGCTCTGCAATACAGGTGTACTCGGATTCAGATCAGGAAGACCTGATTGATGCCTGCAAGAGCGATTTATCGGCAGGAAATTATTATTCCTCCTTCGATAAATTTATCTCTGCTTGCAGCAGAAAGCTTCAGGATGATATTGACTCCCACACCTTCACAGCAGGGAAACTCGGAATCTGTATTCTTGCAGGTCTTTTACTTGCACTGATTCCGCTTTTCATATTTATTGCGCAGCTCCACACGGTTCACAGAGAAACCGGAGCTTCGAATTATTCACAAAATGGTCTGTCCCTAACCGGACACCACGACAGATTTATAAGAAAAACTCTGTCAAAGCATGCTAAGCCAAAGGATACCGGCGGTTCTTCAACCCATACAGGTTCTTCGGGAACAAGCCACGGCGGAAGCAGCGGAAGCTTTTAAAAATCCTCGGACCTCATCCATCACTCGGATGAGGTCTTTTTACTTCTTCTGGTAATACAAAATTCAGAAATATAACTGTTTTTTTATAAAAGACTGTTTTTTTTATTGATATACTTATTATCAGGAGAGAGCTATGCGACTTCGCGATTATTTACATATAAACGTGTGGCTGCTGCCCATTTTGCTGGTAGTAATACCGGTAATTTTAATTCTTTTTGGCAGCTCATTTATGACCACGCCAAACACCTATCATATGACCACCCTGGAAGACGGATGGTCTGTAAGGCATGGAAATTTTCATGCAGATGATGCATCTCTTGAAGATCTGAATATAGGAGATTCCCAAAAGGGCGATGTTGTAATCCTAAGTACAAAAATGCCTTCGGAGTCGGTGCCATCAGCCTGTATCATGTTCAGGACAATCCTTTCCGTAGTTACTGTATACATAGATAATGAAGTAATCTATACCTATGGAAACGAATATTTTGATTCCGGTCGGCTCCTTCCCAAACACTACAATTTTGTTCCGATCAAAAATGCCAGCCAATATGCCGGAAAAACTCTGACAATCAAACTTGATGTCACGGAAGATGATGCTTTCTCCGGTCTTTCACCTGTATACTACGGAAATCGTTTTGAACTTGAGCGTTTCTTATTACAGAAAAAGCGCCTCCCTCTGTTCATTGGGGGCTTCCAAATCATCTTTGCATTTCTTTTGCTGACTCTGTCATCATATTTATTTATGTACCACGGACATGACCTGTCACTGATCTTCACATCATTGATAGCTTTTTTCCTTGGCGCCTACAATCTTGCTTTCAACGACCTGTTTTGCTTCCTTTCGGATTATGAAGCCTTCTTCAATTTCCTAGAGTACTTTTCTCTGTACTCTATTCCTTTTGCTATTATTTCCTTTCTTATTTCATCGCATCCAAGCCTTAACACCAATCTAAATAAGGTTCTGATAGCTATAAATGCGCTTTTCCCGATAGTTACCACCATCTTACATATAAGCGGAATTATCCATATTAATATTTTTGTGCCCACACTTCATGTCCTGGCCATAGTAGAAACTGTAGTAGAGCTCCCTCAAATCATATCCGATGTTATAAGGCATTATCAGGAACGAAGGAACAGTCCGGAATACGTCGGTATGACTTCAGACAGCATCCTTATACTCGGTCTTGCCCTTTTCATAGTATGCTCGGTAATTGATATCATAAAATACAATGTGCTCAAATTCCTTTTGGCCGGCGGTGAAGCTTACGCTGATATAAACTTCATGACAATCGGTGCACTGTGCTTTGTTCTTTGTCTGTTTGTATTCTATTTCTATCATGGAATTGAGCATATAAACTCCGTCTACATGAAGGAACACCTTGAAGGTCTGGCCTATACAGACTCTCTCACAGGACTCATGAACCGTGCAAAATGCATGCAGTACATGGCCTCGGTACAGGGAAATTTCGCCATTATTTCGATCGATATGGATAATTTGAAACCGGTCAATGACACACTGGGGCATCAGGAGGGTGACCGAATGTTAAAGACCTTCGCAGACATCATGAAGCAGGCTTTTTCCGGTGCAGCTCTGATAGGAAGAACCGGCGGTGATGAATTCCTTGTGGCAATAGAGAATCCTCAGGAAGGCATCTGCGAAAAAATGATCAATGACCTGCGCGAAAGACTGGAAGCTTTTAACAGTCATGAAACAAACCTTAATCTGTCTGCATCCTGCGGCTTTGCCTACAGCCGTGAAGTCCAGGGAAGCGATGCAGGTGACGTTTTTGTGCTTGCCGATAATCGCATGTATGAAGAAAAAGACAAGCATCACACTTCCAAAATCGGCAGATTTGTAAATGACATTATGGGCAATACACCCTCGAAGGAAGGAGGTGTACCTGCAGATGATTAAACGAATCAAATTCCTTATAATTGCACTTCTTACCTTCCTGCTTCTTGTAACTATATGCCACTTTTTATTCTATCCGGCTAATGCAGGAAAGATATACACATTTGATAAAGAATGGTCTGTTGAATTTAACGAAGAAAGCTTCGAGAATATCACTCTTTACGATATCCCGAAGGCTCTTAACTATGCATCAAAAAAGGTAGATACCATTGTTCTCTCAAGGACCATTCCCGAGAGCAGTTCCTTCGATTTTCCTACGTTGATGTTCCTCTCAAGATATTCTGCATTTGACCTGTTTATTGATAATGAACTCGTCCATTCCGAATATAAAGATTTGCTGAAAAACGGGGATTACATTGGCTGCAGTTACCACGTTGTTCCTGTTCCCGAAAAAGATCATCCTATGGAATTGAGGCTTGTTCTCTATGTGGAAGAAGATAGTTTCTACAACTACTTCGTGGCGCCTGTATATGGAGATTATCACGATGTTATGCGCTTCTACATATTCCATAATATGTTCCCTCTTGCTTCGGGAATTTTCCTGATTATTTTTGGTGCTGCTTTTCTGATTATCACCTTAAGTTTTTACAAAACTCTGCCCAATATTCTTTCCCAGCTCTTTGCATCAGTCCTGTTTATTGATCTGGGATTATGGCTCTTGGGTTACTTCAGGCTGATCGACTTTTTCATCGACACCAAAAGCAAAGCGACCGAAATCGAGTATGTCTCTCTTTATCTTATGGTTCCGCTTACTTACCTGATCGTTAGTTGTATTCAACAACATTACAGAGATTGGATATTTATGGTGGTGTCCTGCACCAGTTCCTTCATTTGTATAGGTCTTATCGTGCTTCATTTCACAGGTGTCATCCATATGAATCGCACGTTGCCGTATTATCAGTGCATATCCATATTATGTTCCTTCTTCATGCTTATCATCTTCTTTAAAGATTTTAAGCAAAAAAAGCTTGCGCCTGCCGAGGTAATACAGTTACTCGGTCTTTCTGTTTTTGCTCTGTCATACATAATCAACTATGCCGCTTTTTCTCTGGAAATAAGGAATATTGTTCCCTCATCATTCCTGACAATACGCATGATTCCGATGGCAGGACTGATATTCGTTTTCGCAAACCTCATTAACTATTTCATTTACTTGTCGGAATCCTTCGCCATGAGAAAAGAGTATGCGTCTCTGACACACCTTGCTTATGCAGACGGACTGACAGATCTTCCAAACAGATCACGCTATGATAAGTATCTGGAAGATTTGGACAAAAGCGATGACGACTACTGCATAGTAAGCCTTGATCTTAACGGCCTTAAGGAAATTAACGATAGCGACGGACATGCCGCAGGAGATAAATATTTATTGGAATTCTCTCAGGTTCTTAAACAGTGTTTTGATGACAAAGCTTTCATCGCCAGGATAGGTGGCGATGAGTTTGTGGCAATTCTCAAAAAGGAACATTTTGATGAAGTGGATACTCTTTTAACAAGGTTTAAAGACGCGCTTGAGGTGAAAAATGTTCTGTATCCCGGCTACAGAAGAAGCGTAGCTTCCGGTTATGCCTTCAGCACTGAAGTGGAGCAGAAAAACTCTCACAGTGTTTATCTGCTTGCCGATAAGCGAATGTATGAAAACAAAAAGCTCATGCACGCAAAGCTCGGCATAGTTGCAAGGATATAGATTATTTACGGAGCATCTCCTCAAGCTCTGCCTGTGCCTCAGAAAGCCCTTCGTCTATATCTTTCTCCCCGTTTATGATAAGCTCCATCTTATTTCCGAGTATTGTATAAAAATCGGTCCACTCTTCCATATCCGGTCTGTAAACGCCGTTTTCAAGAGCAGCACAGACCGCTTTTAGCGGAGGATTATCTGCCAGAACCTTCTCATCAGTCAGGCTTGAATATCTGCAGGGAACGCCTCCGTATTCTATTGTTCTTTTTTGAACTTCGGGATCCATCAGATACTTAACAAGCTTCACTGCCAATTCCTTATTTTGGCTATTTACAGGAACACCTATGGTCCATATACCATATACATTTGCATTATACCCTTCAGAGTCACTGAACGCTTTTCCCGTAAGTGCAATGTAGTCAGATGCTGATCTCTTTGTAGGCGTATACCACCCCGGCCAGCCTACCGCCATAGTAGCTGCTCCGTTGTCGATCGCCATTATAAGATCATCTCTGCTTTCCGATTTTCCTGTAGCAATAAGCTTCTTGTAAAAAGCGAGTGCTTCCCTGAATTCAGCAGTATCCACAGTGGGATTGTTATTTTCATCAACAACCCAGCCGCCGTAGGATCTGAGAATCGGAAGAAAATCCACCACATAATTATTCGGTGAATCGCCCCTGTACATAAAGCCCAGATTTCCTCTATCCTGTGATGCCTTACACACCTCATATATCTCTTCTAGAGACGAAAGCCGGTCCACAGTATAGCCCGCCTTCTCCACAAGATTTTTATTGAAAAGAAGTACTGTTACATTACCGTAATAAGGCGCAACATAAACATCATTTTCATCATAGCAAATGGCTGTAGTTGCTTTTATTATGTCATCGTCAAGCTCATAGCCTTCTTTTGAAAGGTTTAAAAGTGCAGTATTTGCAGCAAGCTCAGCTTTCCAGGAGCCGTCTATCATACACAGATCATATGCGCCTTCAGCTTTAGAAGCATTTTCAATAATCCCATTGTGAAGTTCTTCTTCTCCAAGTTCCAGCACATCACAAATAACCTGGTTCTCTTCTTCAAACTGAACAAGGCAGGATTTTATCACATCGGAGTAAATACCGGCTCTTAGCGCCAATGTTATATGAGGCGCCGTCTCCGGATCCACTCCCGATGCGTTTTGCTTATCCTGCTTTTTCCCGCAGGACATCGCACATATTAGCACCATTACTGTCAGTATGGCGGAAAGCACTCTTTTCCACTTCATACTCCAATACTCCCCTTTCTGGCGTTGGGATATCTCTCCATTTTAAGATTGACATCCTCCATACAGGAATCGATTTTACTCATCGGTATATTGCAAAAAATATTTACAAGATTCTCATCAAGCTGTGTACCGGCTGATAAACGAAGTTCGGATGTAGCTTCAGCGTAGGGCAAAGACGCTTTGTACAAGCGATTCATTGTCATGGCGGAATAAGCATCTGCCACCGCAATCATTCTGGCTCCGAGGGGAATCTGTTCCCCTGTAAGCTGGTGGTAGCCCTTACCGTCCATTCTTTCATGGTGATACAGAATATAGGAAAGGGTTTTCCCCATCCCGGGCACATCCTTTAGCATATTTACTCCGATATCCGGATGCTTTTTTACTATCTCCCACTCATTTTGTCCAAGCTTCCCCGCGTGTTCCATTATCGAATCAGGTATGCCGTTTTTCCCTATGTCCAAAAGTAGAGATGCATAGTGAAGGTCAATCTGGCTGACCTGTAATCTGTATCTGAAGGGCATAAATTCATATAATACCATCGTCAAATTATGCACATGGAGAGAATGTCCGTCGAGATTAGGATTTCCCGCTTCAATAATTCCAATCAGTATCTCAAGAATTGCTGCCGTGCGTTTTTTTCTGGTATAGTTTTCATGTAGAGTAATTGCTGTTAGCATTAGCAGGATTATTATGAAAAATATCAGCAGGTTAATTTCATTTGAATTCATAGTCTGCCCCCCGCCTTTATTCTTCTGCTTCCATAAAACGTATCTGATTTTTCCCTGCACGTTTGGACTCATACAGGGCCTCATCAGCACGCTTATAAGCAACATCTATGTCTCTGTCATTTTCTGTTATCTCGGTCACCCCAAGAGATGCATGTATTCCGTGAAGATCTCCTACTTCCACGCTGTTAAGTGATCTGAGCATATTTTGAAGAAGCTCAGTAACTTCCTCTCTGTTCTTTTTCCCTCTTATAAACACTATAAATTCATCACCGCCAAGCCTTCCGGGAAAACTGATTCCTTCCTTCAAGACCATTTCCTGGAAAGCCCACTTCTTTGTCATATCCACTCCGAGGCCCTCGATAATTGTCTGTCCTGCTATCTGGATAGCCTTATCGCCCATCTGGTGCCCCAGTTTATCATTTATCTGTTTGAACTCATCGAGGTCGAGAAGACATATTGCAATATATTCATCATGGGGATTTGAAAGGATATTTCCAGCAAGAGAAAAGAAGCGCCCTCTGTTTAGTAGAGAAGTAAGCGCATCAAAGCTTGATTTGATCTCAAGCTCGCGCTGAATTTGTATATTTTTCTGCATCGTGACAAACTGCTGCAGTCTGGTCCTCTGAAAGGCGAAGTGCAGTACGATTGAAAGTGATACAAAAATAATTACATTATATAAATCCTGCTCTGCGATGGAAATTGCTTTGATTTTAAATGAACAATAGAGAAAACATCCGCAGCACAATGCTATGCCTGCCAATGTCCTCAGCATAGTGGAAATAAAAGAAAAAGACAATACAACCAGCATGACCATGAAAAGTGTAGCTGCCATGTATGGCTGATCAATTGATATTTGAATGGAATAGGCCATCCATATAAGCATATTTACGACTACCAGAACCGTCACTCTTCCGGTAGTTGGTTTCGCTCCATAGGTCTTGCACACCACAAAAAACACAGCAGAAACAACTGCATAAGCAATATACAGTCTCATCTCGCTCTGGTTTACGCTGAAAATATCAAACGCCGAGAATATAATACACAGCACATTCACTATAAAGAACCATATATTCAGAATCATCACATGTTTTCTGTTGGTTCCGTTTATAAGCTCTGTGCATTCCTCTTCAGTTTCTTTATCGTAACCGTAATGATTTATACTTTGTGCTCTCATGCTCCATCCTCATTATTGAAATCACATAGCATGCCACAATACGTATATTATTACTGTAACAGATAAATCTAATAATTTTCTAAAGATAGCATTATATTTATATGATAAGCTTTTTCACAGCGCTCAGTAATTCTTCATCCTCCATGGGAATCTGCATTCCGAATAAGTCCGGCTTCTCCGGTTCTATAAGACCTCTTTCAATTACCTGTGCGACAGCATTCGCACAGATGCGGCAATCATAGATATCTTTTAGTTTCCTGGCCTTATCCCAGTCAACGTCCTTTATGTCAAGTGAATCCCTCATCATGGCGTGCAATATCAGTGCCGCTTTTTTCTTTGTGACAGGTTGCATCAGCATCTCTTCTGAATTATCCGCCATCATATGTTTCCAAAAAGCGGCTGTATCGCCACGGTATTCTTCTGTTAAATAATCTATGAATGCTGCAGTCGTCATTTTTTCTGTAATAATCAGTTTTCAGGAGTCACAACTATAGTAACCTGATCACAGGCTTTAAGTCCGTTAACTTCAAATATGCCGCTATTATTCTCGGTTTCTTCTCCTGTCCACATATCTTTTACAAGATATGTGTCTGCTGATTTTATCCTATCTCCCAGGAACTTTTGAATTTCCCCCAGGGTAATACTGTAAGAGTCCTTCTTATCTTCCTCGCTGACATTTACAAAGGTTATTGCAAATCTGTCCCCGCTAAGCGGTTTAACAAGAATGTCCACGCGGTTTATATCGCGTATATATTCCTTGTCAGGACACTCCTTTGCCAGAGTTGAAAATACCCTCTTTGCCTGAACTCCGAGAGAGTCCTGGTTAATTGAAATCACATCATCATTGGCGATTATGTTGTAGATCCAGTCACCTTTTTGTACTCTTCTAAGATCAAGTCCCAGCATAAGAGGCGAATTCATCATGCACCACAGTGTCATATGTGTTCGGCACTGAATCTCACTTAGTCCGTCCATGCCTATCATCAGCATATCAGGATCGTTCCAGCCTTTATCAAGACCTGCGAACTCATCCATTATGACCGCCTTGTTATACTGCGTCGTCACACTTGGAGTATAATCATCCTTCCAGTCGCCGTGCCCGGGATCACCGTCACTTCCTACCCGGAATGTTATATCATTCAGGATTCTCCAACTGTCACATACTTTATAAGCCCAGTTCTGCGGATGGCTCTTACCCCATTCGCAGGCAGAATAGATGATATCGTGTCCGGGAGCAGCTTCATTAAGTGCTTTCAGGATTCTGGAATAAGAATTAAGAGTGTTTTCCTGTCTTCTGTGATTCATAATCCTGATATGACTAATGCCGTCACCAAGCTTGACTGTGACAGGCTCACTCCAGATAAATTCCTTATCTGCTGCCTCTTTATTTTCTGCCTCATCCAGATCCGGCATATTGTTATCCACGGGATTATTTCTGTTATCGGGATCATTCAAATTCTTATCAGAAAGCTCCGCATCAAGTCCCTTGGTAAGAAAATCGTCATAATAATACTCATCACCTACTGCAAGCTGAAGCCAGTCACCACGACCCTCCTCTTTTGAGGATCTGTATTCCACTAAGATCTGATATTCATTATTATCTGTCTTATTATCAGCAGAGGGCTCATAATCAAAAATGAGTTCACTGCTTCTAACTCCCACAGGAGAAGCATCAGGTCCCGTTCCATCGAAGGTTCCGAGTCCCGTCACATAATCCTTTTCTGCATGAGCACGATCACCGGTTATTCTGCCATCGGATACGGCGCTAAGAATCTCGCTTTTCTTTCCGCATATTTTTATCGCTCTGATATCAGGCGTAAAGGTGTATGCAGCATTCTCTGAATTTGAAAAAGTAGCGTTATCGAAGGGATAATAGCAGTTATCAACTTTCATAAAATCAACGCCCCATTCAACATAGCTTTTTGCATCCACATCCTCGTATCCACAGATACCAACCCTCGCTCCGGAACAGGTCTTTACACCTATATCATTGTACATGCCAAACTTAAGACCTTTAGCATGGACATAATCGGAAACAGATTTAAAACCACCCGGGAACTTCACCGGTTCCGCAGCAAGCTTCCCACCAATCCTCTCGGGGTTATAACAGCCATCGTCCAAAACTACATACTGATAGCCTTTCTTATCAAGGCCCAGCTCAACCATTTTATCTGCCATTGCCTTGGTCAGTGCTTCGGTATTACCGCTTCCGAAGGCATTCCAGCTGTTCCACCCCATTGCAGGAAGGTGGTTTTTCTTTTTTCCAAGTAATATTTCGTTATTATCAAAACTGTTAAAGCGTCCGGCCTTTGTTATTTTGTCAGGTCTAAGCATAGGTCCTCCCGTGAAAAGAAACTCATCTGTATTTACATTATTAACTTATCCTAGTTTTGCAAAAAACTCTTCTCACTATTTGCCTTACTACTGTCAATTAATGCTTTAAAAAGTACGCTTATCTTTTATAACTCGAATTCCTCACCCGGCTGCAGAATCATTACCTTCTGCCCCGGATATTTTATTTCCACATAGTCCTTAAACTCGTTTGGATCAGCACCATTGAACTTAAACATATCGTAATGTCCCGGAACGGCAAGTGCCGGCTTTAAAGTCCCCACCAGATCTGCTGCCTCCTGATATGTCATATTTCCGATGCAGTTATCTCTAAGTCTCACTGCATCCCGCCCATTTATCGGAGGGAACATGACATCAAAGGGGCCGCTTTTCCTTAGCTTGTCATATACCCCTTCATAGAGGCAGGTGTCTCCCATGTGGCAGATTTTCTTTCCACTGAAAGTAACTATATACATCAGATACGGGTGAAGCCCCTCCGGCGAAGTATCAAGAAATTCATGCGCTGCGGGAATTGCCTCTATGTGCAGGTCATCTACATCCGCAGAGTATTCTTCATCCACAAAAATAAACCGTTCTTTTTCTATTCCAAGCCCAGAAGGCAAAGTCTTTTCAAAGTACTTAGGTGCTACAAATTTTGCCTTGGAGTTTAACCCCGCAATTTTTATCCAGGCATCTCTGTCAATATGATCTATATGGTCATGGGTTCCGAAAAAGAGGGAAACATCCTTCAATTCTTCGATATCGAACGGGTTCTTTACCTGTCTGTCATCCAGATCAGATAAAAATAAATCTATACCGAACCTGTAGCCTGTCTCCTCATCCCATACGAGAATTCCCTGTTGTCCTGTACGCATGAATTTAACTGCCATGATGTTCCTCCTTTTTTCTCACTATTTCTTCTGCATATCACTTACTATCTTCCCATTCTCAACGTAAAGTCTCTCTGTCGCTATCCTGTCCACAAACATCTTGTCGTGCGATGTAAAAATCAGAGTACCTTCATACTCTATCAGCAGTTTTTCAAGCGCCTCAACCGACGGAATGTCCAGATAATTTGTAGGCTCGTCAAGAATGAGCAAGTTGACATCCGATACAAAAAGCATCGCGAAGGAAAGCTTCATCCTCTCTCCTCCGGATAACTGTGATGCCTTCTTATTCATGTCTTTTTCAGTAAGCAGTAACCTGGATAATATTATACGAGATAAGCTTTCTGTCTGTATACTTACCCTTCTTATGTTTTCGAGAACTGTCCGGTCATAATCTATCTGCGACATATTCTGCTTGGCATATCCGATCTTGGCTCCCGGAACTACGTAGACCATATCTCTATTAGCTATGAGTTCCAGCAGTGTTGTCTTACCGGCACCGTTACTTCCAAGAAGCGCCACCTTGCTTCCGTTTTTTATCATGAAGTCCGCATCATCAAATATCACATTGTCATCGTATGAAAAGTTAATATGCTCGCCTCGTATGACGATTGGATTCCTTGGAGGATTTGTCAGCCTGAAGTCCGGTCTTGCAGTCGGTTCCTCCTTTGGCTTCTCCTTTACCTCCATGTGCTCTATCCTCTTTAGTACATTGGATGCACTTTTCTCAATTCCTCTCGCCTTATCCTCCGGTTTCCTGTTTCCGCAGAGGGCCCGCGCCTTAGCTTCACTTGCAGTGATGTTCCTTGGCTTTTTCTCAACCTTCTTTGCCTTAGCTTTCTTCTGAGTGTAGACATTCTGCAATCTCTTCTTTTCTGACTGATAGTTTTCATATTCCGAGAGCTGTGTTTTATACTGCTCTTCCTTCTGAACAACATAATCATCATAATTGCCATTATAGCTTTGAAGCTCACTGAAGGATATCTCTACAATCCTGTCGCATAGCTCATTGAGTACTGTTCTGTCATGGCTGATGATGACCATTGTTTCAATTTCCCTAAGCCTTTTCTTTAATAGCTCCACTCCATCAAAATCAAGGTTTGAGGTTGGCTCATCAAGGAAAGCTACCGCCTGAGGGCTTGAAAAAAGCTGTGCCAGCCTGATTCTTGTATTCTCACCGCCACTGACGTTTTCTTGCCAGAGCTGATCGCTGACTCCCATTTTCCCTGCTTCTTCATAGTCTGTATCATAAACTTCCGTCATTCCAAACTGCTCAAAATAAAATGGCTCGCAGTCTCTGTAAACTGTCCCTTTAGTTGGTTCTATTTCTCCTGAAAGAATTTTCAAAAGAGTGCTTTTCCCGGCTCCGTTTACCCCAACAAGACCTACTCTTTCACCTTCGTATAAATAAAATCTGTCAAAATCAAGAACAGTCTGTTCTCCATAGGAATGAACTATATTTTCTGCTTTTATAAGTAATCGTCTGGGCATAGTACCTCCTTCTAATTACATGTTTCTGTTATAGATTGGCTTTACATATTTTCTGTTAGTTCCCACAAAAGCTATGGCCGCAAACACACTTAGAAGCTCAAACAAAAGAAGCACAGCCCTCTGATCCATATAGACTGTAAGAACACCGGCCATCAGCTGCGCAAGAAGTGCACCTGATGTACTAAGAACCTGAAAAGCCCCGTTAAATCTGCCCTTTGTCTCATCCGGAACATAGCTCTGAGTTGAAGAGATTCTGATTGTGTAACTGGTTACTCCTCCGATTCCCACAAAAAAGCCGAGCACCATAAGACTCATGGCAAATCCTGCCATACTATTTCCAAACATTGAAATCACACTACCAACTGTTATTATCGTAAAATCCCTCGTCCATAAGGGATTCTTTGTTTTCGTTTCCATACGTCCTCCTGTCATAAATTGCAACTTCCGCGACACAAAAAAACCGCCTGCATTATGCAGACGGATCCATTATCCCTTAACATCGCATGCAGCTATAGTATGAGCTGCATGCTATTTTCACTTAATATATCAGAACTAAAAACACCCCTGATAAATCAAGGGCCCCGGTACTGATAATCTATGACCAATCGGCTCTATGAAAAATGTGTTCAAGATAATATGATCCGTGCTTAAAAAAGCCATTCTCTGATGACCTTTTCAATCTGCATATTGCAAATTTATGAATCAATATTACCTATTCCGCATTCCTTTCATACCTCCGATAGTTTTTGTCAAACGCTAAATATTATTCAAACACCAAACATTTTTCTTGTCAACAGTTTCCACTAAAAATATCCTGCCACAATTCTTCGTGCTGTTTGCAAAACAAAATCGGTTCTTCCTCATCGATTAGTACTTGGCTATAGTATAGCATTCCAAGGCGGTGTATAATAGACATATATTGATTCCGAAAGGATAGAGGGATATGTCTACTACTTCTTCTCTGGACTTACAGAGTTTTTACCCTGCTGATTTAAAGATACTTGATGTTGAGGAAACTGATGATGAAATCATTATCAGAATGCATTCTGTAAGTAACAACTGCACCTGCCATAAGTGTGGGGCGCCTTTAATAAAACATCACGGCTCGCATCATAGGAAGGCTCAAGACTTACCAATACTTGGTAAGAGGGTTACTCTTGATATGCAG
>NZ_FMYB01000015.1 GCF_900104155.1 Butyrivibrio sp. INlla16 | reverse complement strand
CTTTCCTTTAGAAGCATCAATTCCAACTGCATTGTACATCATAAATAAGGTTCCTCCCCAACATTGAATTTGCATGGTGTCCAGCATTCCCCATTGCTTATTCTATCTCCTGTGGTATTAACCGGACGTGTACAAGACAGTCCTACCTACATAAAACGAACAGCTGCAAATGATAAGCTGGCTGACGGGCTTTCTAACGGACGCTAAGTGGTCCTAGGAGAACAAGGTCAGACCAATGCCTTATCATTGTACAGCTTAAGCAACAAGAGGGCTAAGGCCTAGCTGGCTGTTAGGTAACTTAACCCCACAACTATATATTAGGAGGAGAACATCATGGAAAATACTACTCTTTTGGAAGTTAAAAATCTAAAGCAATATTTTAAAAGCGGTAAGACTACAGTCAAGGCCGTGGATGATGTCTCTTTTAAGATTAAGAAGGGCTCGACCTTCGGGCTGGTGGGAGAATCCGGAAGCGGAAAATCAACTATAGGACGTGCCATTATAAGGCTCTATGATCCCACGGAAGGAAAGGTCATCCTGGGCGGCAAGGAAGTGTCCGGAAAGATGACAGCCGAAAAGAAAAAGTATCTCACAAGCAAGATGCAGATGATTTTTCAGGATCCCATGGCAAGTCTTAATCCCAGGAAGAAGGTAATTGATATCGTTGCCGAGGGACTTGATTCCAATCATCTTTGCAAGTCAAAGAAGGAGAGAGAAGAAAAGGTATACGCAATGCTCGAGAGAGTAGGACTAAACCACGAACAGGCAGGAAGATATCCCCATATGTTCTCAGGTGGTCAGAGGCAGAGAATCGGCATTGCAAGAGCGATGATCATGGAGCCGGAACTTATTATCGCGGATGAGTGCATAAGTGCTCTGGATGTATCTATTCAGGCGCAGGTTGTAAATATCATGAAGGATCTCCAGAAAGAGAGGGGACTTACCTATCTTTTCATAGCACACGATCTTGCGATGGTGAAATATATTTCGGATTACATCGGGGTTATCCATCTGGGACACTTCGTTGAAATGGGTACAAAGGAGGAGATATTTGAACATCCTGTACATCCATATACAAAATCCCTGTTGTCGGCGATTCCGGAACCAAATCCGCTGACAGAGCCCACCAAGAAGCTTGTCACCTACGACAAAGCTAAGGAGATGGTGGATTACAGCAAAGGGACAGCACATTATCTATCTGAAAATCACATGGTTCTTGGAACTGACGAGGAGGTTGCCCGCTGGATGGCAGTTTAACAGCGGAGAGAGGAGAGGCTTATGAAAAAAGATCTATTGAAGAGAGTAATTGGTTTGACTACGGCAGTCACGATGACAATGTCACTGGCAATCAGTGTTACCGGCTGCGGAGGCTCGGGTGCAAAATCCGCAAGCGGTGTCGGCGGAACAACCGCATCTGCAGCAGAGGGAATTAACCTTAAGTATGCACTTACAGAAGAATTGAATTCACTGGACCCCAATCTGAACTATTCGGCAACATCGATGGGAATGATAACCAACACAAATGAGGGTCTTTACAAATATGATAAGGACGGCAAGATTTCTTACGGACTTGCTGATAAGGTGGACATAAGCGAAGATGGTCTGACCTATACCTTCCATATCCGCGACGACGCATATTGGTCAAACGGTGATAAGGTAACGGCAAATGACTTCCTTTACAGCTGGAGACGTCTTGCAGATCCTGATATGGGCTGTGTTTATTCATATATGCTTGTTACCGCAGGTATTGAGAATGCCCAGGAAGTAATAAGCGGGGCAGATGGATATACTCCCGAAGATCTCGGTATCAGTGCTCCTGATGACAGCACCTTTGTGGTTAAGCTTACAGCAGCTAAATCTTACTTCGATTCCATTTTGGCAGCAGGCTCATATTTCATGCCGATAGATCAGAAGTTTGCTGAAGAAGCCGGAGACCAGTTCATGCTTGATAAAGAGCATTCCATATACTGCGGACCATTCGTAATGAGTGAGTGGGAAGTTGGCGGAACAACCTATACACTTTCAAGAAACCCTGATTATTACGCGGCAGATGAAATTGAAGTATCAACAATTCATTATTCACTTTTAACTGATGCACAGCAGAAAGTATTGGCATGGGAGAGCGGAGAACTTGACAGCGTAACCCTTAACGGCGACTACATTGCAAAGTATGAAGGCGATGAGTCAATGCAGGTACAGCTCCTCGGAGGACTGTTCTTCATAGCATTTAACACAGAAAATGAGTACCTTTCAAATCAGAATCTCAGACTTGCAATCAGTACTGCGATCAACAAGGAGCCCATTGTAAATAACATCCTCTGTGATCAGTCTGTTGCAGCAGATTATATTATTCCCGCAAGCTTTGCAGCTACCTCTGACGGAACCTATTATCGTGATTATGCAGGTAATCCTACTTTTAACGAATACGATCCGGATAAGGCAACTGAGTACTTTGAAGCAGCAAAGAGTGAACTTGGAACGGATACCATTGAACTTGAATTCCTATATAACGATGACAGTAACCTTGCAGCTATTGCAGCCGATATCCAGGCTGAACTTCAGGAGAAGCTTCCCGGATTGGTTATCACTTTGAGAAGTACTTCTTATAACCAGAGACTCCAGGATATGGGCAACGGTGATTACGACTTTGGTATCACAAGATGGTACGGTGACTATCAGGATGCGGCAACCTTCCTTGATATGTGGATCGATGGTTCGGGACTTAACTATGAGAGATTCCATGATGATGAGTACATGGAGCTGTATAACAAGGTAATCGGCGAACTTGCAACAAGTGATAAGGAAGCAGAGAGACTTGCAGCTCAGATGAGAATGGAAGAGATTATGGAAGAGCAGGCTATCATATGTCCACTCTATCAGCCCTCATCGGTAACACTTGTAAATACAGAGTATGAGTATACCTATAACACAAGCGGATATATCATTCCGAGATATACAAGAAAAAAGGCAGAATAAAAAATATAGCAGCGCTCACTTCGGTGGGCGCTGCTCCTCTATGAAAATGCCTCTTCGGTTCCGCAGTTATATCTTGTGTATCGCATGAAAGCATCCTGTGCAGGTGTTATGGTTAAGGAATTCTGATAATAAAAATATATATTTCTGAGTGCCAGATCATCATCGATTTTATAGAAGACGACCTGGTTTTTATTTTGCTTTGGAGGAGACGGAACTATGTGCAGTGTGGTGTCGCGGATAATTGTAAAGCCGTAACCATAGGTGACAAGGTGATAGGTGGTGGGAATCTGATCCAGATACATATATACTGTGGGAACGCTGCCTACATGGTCGAAGAGTTCTTTACTTCTTGTGTAAAGATCGTTGCCCTCCCTTAGTGATAAAAAGGGAAGATTCTTAAAGCGCTCAAGAGATACCTTGGGACAGGTCTGGCTTCGCTGTCTTCCGTTAAGGACATCCTTGAA
Organism: Butyrivibrio sp. INlla16; assembly: GCF_900104155.1. Classification (GTDB taxonomy): domain Bacteria; phylum Bacillota; class Clostridia; order Lachnospirales; family Lachnospiraceae; genus Butyrivibrio. The sequence goes on along the minus strand of NZ_FMYB01000015.1, from coordinate 90,540 downwards.
GGAAAGCTGATAGTCTATAAGGCTGCCATTTACCTCCCAGGCACCCGGTACAGCGAGAATAAGCTGTTCCTTAAGAAAGAAGAGTTTTTTGAATTCTTCAAAGCCTACAGGATTACTGCTCAAAGCAAAATCAATCTGGCCCAGGCGGAGTGTTTTGATCATCTCTTCACTGCTGGTATTTTCATTCAGGTTGATACTTATGTTGGGATACTTGCTGCGGAATGGATTGAGATGTATCGGAAGTGAATAGCAGCAATAAAAGCTGGTGGTTCCGAAATTGAGATGTCCCTGGTCGGAATTTTTCAGGCTTTCAAAATAATTCTGCGCCTCATTTTCCAGAGCCATGAATTTCTCGGCATATAAAAGATACTGCCTTCCCGCATCGGTTAGAGAGATAGGATTTGTGGACCTGTTAAACAATGTGGTCCCAAGTTCATTTTCCAGCCTCCTTATAGTGGCGCTGAGAGAGGGCTGGGAAATAAACAGAGCCGCAGCAGCCTTTGAAAAGCTTCCGCTTCTATAAATTGCATTTACATATTTTGCCTCGCGTAACATAAGAATCATCCTTTCCTGAAAAACAAAAAAACGAGGGCGTCAAAATTAACGTCCTCGTCTGGATTATAATAATACATGTATAATTAAATTTCAAACACCTTTTTTGAAAATAATGCGGAAATTGGCTTATAGAATAGTGTTTTAGGAAACCGGAAAATAAAATTATAAAAATTTAAAAAAAGTGCTTGCATTAATGGATAAACATACGTATAATACAATCTTGTCGGTGGGCTATCGCCAAGCGGTAAGGCAACGGACTCTGACTCCGTCATTTCGTAGGTTCGAATCCTACTAGCCCAGTTTTTCCTCAGAGAGTTCCTCTGAGGATTTTTTTTACCGTATTTGAGCAGACATCGGAGTAATGTGATATAATCAATCAGATATTATACACTTAGAGGTGAGTTGTGAAATCTCAGATTAAGAATCTGGCCTTTCCGATTATATGGGAAGTGCTTTTTATCATATTTTGTATAATAAAGCCGTTTAAGACGCTTTACATATTTTTTGTGTTCTATCTGGTACTGGCTGTTTATTTCGCCAGAGATTTTTCAATCAGAGAGTATACGCAAAATTTTAAGAGTATCAAGAAATTCTGGATACCCGTTGCACTTACTGTCTTAGCAGCGCAGGCTTGCTACATGATAAAGTTCCGCCTCATCCAGCCCAGTTTCATCGGAGCGCTGGACGGAACCTATGGTATTACCTGGGAAAACAGCTATATCGGAGAATTCCTGTATGCCATAACAATTCTTTTTCTCTGTCCTATTTCAGAGGAATTGTTCTTCAGAAAAGCAATCATGAATTTTGATTCCTGTACATCAGCTCTTGTGAGCTTTTCACTGGGACTTATACTTTGCGGTTTCAGTTATGCTTATCTGCCCCTTGGTGTTGTGGAAGCCATGGTGCTTGCTCTTCCCTACGCAGTAGCATTCTTCTGGACCAGAAACATATACGTACCTATCACGGTGCACATCCTCTTCATGATGTACCAGCACCTGCCATTAATAATTTATGATGTGGCCCGCATCTCCTTGCGGTAATAGTAAACCCCGTGCAATGCACGGGGCGTTTTAATTTTAATACTTCTCTTCGAATTCCTGGATTGGAATGGCCGGGGTAAAATAATAACCTTGAAATCTATCGCAGTCGATGGATTTCAGGTAATCGAACTGCATCTGTGTTTCAACACCCTCTGCCACAACCTTCATGCCAAGCTGATGGATAAGTTTTACACAGGCTTCAAGTACGATCTTGCTCCGGGGATCTGCTAAGGCATCGTCAATGAAGGTCTTGTCCAGTTTTATATAGTCGGCTTGGAGCTCTTTTAACATATTTATGGAGAAATCCCCTGCGCCGAAATTGTCTATCGCTACCTTAAAGCCTTCTGCCCTGAATTTGTCCAGGATCTCAAGTCGAAGCTCTGTGTCATTCATAAGATCTCTCTCTGAAAACTCAAGGATAAGCTTGTTAGGATCGACGCTGTAGGCACGTACCAGCTCCTTGACCTTTTTGAGAGCATCCATGTAAAAGAGATCCTTTGGAGAGACGTTAACAGAAATAACAAGGTGATCTCTAACGGTGGCCTGCCAGGAACGAAGCTGTTTCATGACTCGTTCCCAGTTCTCGCAGTCTAGTTTTGCGATATTGTCATTTTTTTCAAGAATATGAATATATTTATCCGACGGAGTTATCGATCCGTCGGGTTTTATCCATCTGGTCAGAGCCTCAGCTCCGGTCACGCGCTGTTTTTGATCGAAGATTGGCTGAAGGAAAATATGGAATTGACCCTCCTCAAGATTTTTGGGAAAGGCGTTCAGGAATTCTATTTCATTTTCAGCCTGTTTAAGGAGCTTATTGGTATAGAAGGTCAGAACGTTTTCTCTTCTGTCGTGAAGGTACTTAAGAGCAAGGTCTGCACGCTCTATCATAACTGTTACCGGGATATCGGGATCATCAATCCTGAAAACTCCGAGATGGAAAAACAGGTGATAATTCTCTGTGTCTATCATCTGTCCGATTTCTTCCACGGCGTTCATAAAAACGCCCTCATCGAAACGCTCTTCGGGCATGCATAGAACAAAGTGATCTGCGTGGGTCCTGCCGTAAACAGTATCCTCGCCGCAGTTTCTTCTTAGCATATCAGCGATGGCAATCAGGACTTCATTTCCGCGCTGAACACCGTAGCGCTCATTAAGAGTTCGGAAGTGACGGATATCACCCGTGATAAGAACACGTTTGGTATCGGGATCCTCCACGAGAATTCTTCTGACCTCGCGGCAGATTCCGTCGAGGTTATTAAGTCTTGTGAGAAGGTCGTGAGTAACGAGATAATCGGTCTTGGTCATGCCCTGGGAGACCTGTTTTTCATCCTCACCGGTTAATATCTGATGAGTAGGCGGTAATGTCTCGCCTTCCTTGTCATCGACAGTAATCAGTTCCATTACGCAGGAAAAATTATTTCTGTCAGGGAGTACGAGTTTTATCGGAATAGACTGTACCAAGAATCTGTGACCGTCATACACCTCTTCCTTGGTCTGGCGCTGACTGCTCATAACCGCTCTGTAGCTGGCGCAGTTGGAACAGCGGGAGGCGGCATTCCATGCGGAATAACACTCCTTTTCATAGTGGAGTTCTCCTGAGGTGTCCACACTGATCACGCGGCATTCGACAGGGTCAACGAGGCGGACGGTATCGTACATCCGCTTCATGTAATCGAGCATGTGCTTAAGTTCCTGATAAGTGTACTCCTCTACCTTCATAATTATTCCTCTTCAGGGGGTTCTGCTTTATCGGCAAGAGCAGCCTCTCTTTTCTGAATCCAATTCTGATATGTAAAGTTAAAGATAGCGGCAAACGGAATGGCAAGCATGATTCCGGCAACGCCGAACATGCGCCCGCCGACTACCAAAGTAACAAGTATCCAAACGGCTGAGACACCAAGTGTATTTCCGAAAAGTTTGGGTTTGATAATATATCCGTCAACTGTCTGCAGCACTATTGTGAAGATGAGGAAGATAAGTGCATGGATAGGATTTACCAAAACCAGGATGAAAGCACCTATAATGGCACCGACTATGGGTCCGAAGGTAGGCGCGAGATTGGTTACTCCGACAAACAGTGAGATCAGCACTGAGTAGGACATGCCGGTCACTGTCATAAAGAACCAGTTTACTATTCCGACGATTAGTCCATCCAGAAGATCTCCTGCGATGTAGCGCTTCAGGATATCGTTGCAGGTGCTCCAGAATGTGCTCATTCTCTGATAAAAGCTGTCAGGAATAAATGCCTTCATAAGCCTGACACTTCCGGCCTGAAGCTTTTCCATGCCTGCAAGAAAGTACAGGGCGAGGATAGAGCCAAGGATAAAGTTGAAGAATCCCTTACCTATGCCGGCAGATACATTTATTATCTGGGACATGGCCTGAGGGAGCTTCTGTGCAAACTGCGACAGGAAGGTATTGATCTTGCCTATGATTCCGGAAAGGTTGATATGGAAGTTACCTGCCTGGACATTTAAGTTATTCAGCAGGTTTTCCAACGAACGTGCATAGCTGTCCAGGTTTGACACAAAAGTCGTAATACTGTCTACAAGCTGAGGAATCAGGGCAATCATCAGTATTGCGATAAACAACAGTACAACCATGACAGAGAGAAGTATTGCCAGAGACCTTCTTATTCCGTTTTGTTTTATTCCTGAAAGGATAGTCCTTTCGAAAAAGGCAACAAGCGGATGCAGAACATATGCCAGGATCAGTCCAGTTATTACCGGTGAAAAATATTTCCCAAGTACAGCTATTCCTTTAAACAGCAGGTTAATGTGTGACACGCCAAGATAAACAAGTACTGCGGAACAGGATGCCACTGTGTAAGGAAACCATTTCTGGTTCATGCATTTTTTGAAGAAATTCATGTCTGTCCTTTGTGCTTAAATTGCACAAACCCCCAATCTTAATTTATAATGTAACGTAGCCTCTTTTATAATTTTAGTCTTATATAAAGAGTCTTTCAATTAAAAAAGTATTAAGTTTCGTTCAATTATTGACGTGTGGGAGTTTAGTTATGCTTAATCATATGGACCGCGTAAAGATGATAGAATTCAAGGACATGGGTGATGAGAGAGGTCAGCTTGTCATCGTGGAAGGTGGGAAGGATATCCCTTTCGATATAAAGAGAGCCTTCTATATGTATGGAAGTGACGCAACCGTTGTTCGCGGTCAGCACGCGAATAAGAGGACTGAGTTTGTGCTTATAAACGTGGCGGGAACCAGTAAGGTTAAGGTTATGGACGGAGCGGGGAATGAGACGATTTTCTGTCTGAACAGACCGAATACCGGAATATATCTTCCTAACATGGTTTGGAAGGAGATGTACGATTTCAGCGCCGATTCCGTGCTGCTTGTCCTTGCAAGCGAGCACTATGACGCAAGTGAATACATTAGAGACTACGATGAGTATGTAAGAGAAATCTCATCGTTTGCGGGCGGATCCGACAATTGATATTATCAGAGCCGCAATAAGACCGGCCCAGATACCGAAGGTCAGAGTGCTTCGTATATATTCCATATGCGGAGCATTTTTCTTAAACACATACATGGTTGGATCGTCGCTGTCGTAGCCTTCGACGAGATCTCCGGCAGCCAGTGCGGCATCGACATCGGCCTGAGTCATTTCAATATTTTTGTGCTTGAAGTACGGATCTGCGATTTTTGTATCGACATACAGAACCTTGGGCTCAGTGTGAGTTTTTGTATAAAAAGCGCAGCCGATAAGCCCGATTACTGCGAAAATGAGCGCATACCTTACGAGGTGTATGCTGATTTCATAAAAGCTTTTTGACAGGATTTTTCCGGGAATGGCAAATCCGTTTTTGAAAGCAGATATTTCTTTTTCGCCAAACGGAAGGATAATTATTTCCTTGCTCAGTACGGCGGGAAGCGTGTTCTCCATTTTTTTCAGAGAATCATAAAGGTAAGCGCCAAGGAATATGAAGGTCAGATTCTTGAAGCTTAGGTTAAACAGGAAGGGATCACTCATTCCGATAAAGCAGAAGGTGATGATGACTGCCAGCTCCCGGGTTTTGTTTCCCTTTACGAGATTTCCGATCCACATAATATAGAGAGCGCAGACCAGAGCGAAAGGTACCACTCCAAGCTGCAAAAACAGATACAGGAAGGAGTTGTCGAGCATATACCAGTTGGTGGGCGGCACTTTGAAATAAGAACCGAAGGGTGTAATCTTTTCATTGGTCAGGAAATACAGCGCATATTCATAGCGCTTGTGAAGAAGCTTATTCAGGAATTCAAAAGCACTGCCCTTTGCAATGAGAGGTCCCGCGATCGAGAAGATAACTATAGCGGGAAAGAGCAGCGAGATAATTGTGTCCTCTGCCTTGGTGCGGTTTTTCCTTACCTGAAGATAGATGTTTATGACAAGGTACAAACAGATGGATATAAGTCCCGTGAGACTTACCGTGTAGAGATAAACATACAAGTTAAGGAGCAAGGCTATGATCGAAGCCTTGAGGAGGGTTCTAAGATCCTTCGCTTCATATAGATAGAAAAATAAGATAATCAGTATTAAAAGCGTTGTGTGCGCGGTGTTGGGATAGGGATATCCCAGGGAATGACGAAGGAGATATCCGAAGTCACCACGCTTATTCATGTGATTTAGCTCGGAGATGATGCCGGTGACGGAGAGCAGGTAGAGGACAAAGTAGGAGACGGAAAGGATGATGAGTCCCAGCTTTGCAACCTTTTTTTCACGTATACCCTTCATGCCGAGCATCATGGTAAAGTAGATAAGGAGACCTTTTTCCCCGGAGCAGAGGTAGGTCAGTGCGCCGGTTCCCAGAAAGGCAATTCCTGCGATGTATTCGTAAAGTGTGTGCCTTGTGGCCGCGATTTTGATGATAAAAGCGAGCATGCCAAGGACAAGGCAGGCGTTGTAAACGGGCTGTCCGTCATAGAGTCCGATGGCTCTTGCGCCAAAAAGCAAAAGGAAATATATGTAGTAAATAAGCTCATGGACTTTTATTGTGTTGTCTGATGGTAAGTTTTGACTGTTCATGCGATAATGTAGTTCCTTTCGGTCCGCTATTTCTACAAGGATTATAACAGATATGGAAGTTTTGGAGAAAAAAGAATTGAATAATGCTCTTGTGGCATTTTTGTGTACATGGGGACTTCAGCTCATGCTGGGGATCACAGTCAGAAATCCGCTGACACTTGTCTTTTTTGCGCTGTTTTGTGCGATGGGGGTGAAGGCGAGAAAAAACAGAAAGCGGAAGCTCTTTTTGCCTATATATGTGATGTCCGCGATATTGACGGCCGCAGTGATATTTTTGTACGGGAAAAGAGCGGTGGCTCGTTTTGACAGTGCCCTGTTCAGGCTTCTTGGAATTGCCATTATGCTGGTGGGAATTTTCCTTTCGTATTTTAGGGTGTTTCAGCTGGTTTTGAAGGTTGGGAATCCGTTTCCTATTCCTAAAGAGGGCTCTGCAAAGGGTGATGATGAGATTGTTGAAAAGGCAGGTGCCGGGGTAAATACTCTTAGTGACACAGCAGTTTTCTTTTTGGCCGCAGCGATTTGCTTTCTGTGCTGGCTCCCATACTTTCTATATGAATACCCCGGGATCATGACCGCAGATTCCATCGTGCAATATGAGCAGGTTATCGGAGTGAATCCACTTTCCAATCATCATCCGATAGCGCATACGATGTTGATAGCACTGTTTTATAAGCTTGGCATGTCGGTCACGGGTGATGTGAATAAAGCGATAAGTTTCTATACAGTGGCACAGATGATCTTTTTTGCTATTTGCTGTTCGAGAGTAGTGGTGCAGGTAAAAAGGGTTACGGGAAAAGCTGTCCCTGCTTTTTTGTCTCTTGCATTCTTTGCGCTGGTACCGTTTAATGCGGTGTTTTCAGTTACCATCTGGAAGGACATTCCCTTTGCGGGGATAGTTATGCTGCTTGGATGCAGGCTCTGTGAGATGAGCTTTAAGGAAAATCCGGGAGCTATGGATTTCGCCGGTTTTGCAGTTCTTTCGGTTTTGATGTCTGTTTTCAGATCGAACGGTTGGTATGCATTTTTGGTATGTGCGCCGTTTTTCATCTATGGTTTCAGGAAAAATATGAGGCAGGCGCTTGTCTCTGTAATAGCCGCAGTGGTGATTGCCCTTTTGATAAAGGGACCTGTTATGAATGCTGCAGGTGTTGTGCAGCCTGATTTTACGGAATCGCTATCACTGCCTCTTCAGCAGGTGGCGAGAGTTCTGGTGGAGGATGAGGAATTATCTTCCGGTGACAGGGAACTGGTGGAGGCGGTCATAGACACCACCTATATCCATGAGCTTTATGCTCCGGATTTTGCGGATAATATCAAGGAACTTGTAAGGGTAGGGCATCCCGAGATTATCGAGAATAACAAAGGTGCCTATCTTGGGCTGTGGATGCGACTTGGACTGGCGCATCCCGTGCATTATATAAGAGCCTGGTTTGACCTTGAGGGCGGATACGTGTATCCTGATGTTTCCTATGATGTGGGGAATATCGACGGCATAATGGGCAATTCCTATGGGCTTGTGCCTACGCCTCTTATAGGAGGAAAAGCGGTTGTAAAGGGAAAGGAAATTCTTATCAAGCTCGGAAGCTTTGTGCCGCTTTACGGGATGCTATGGTGCGCCGGAGCTTACACATGGCTTGTGGTTTTTGTCCTTTTTATGATGCTCTGGAAGAAAAAGACTATGGGCGGAAAGCTTTCGGTTTTTGTGATACTGCAGGCAGCGCTTGTGCTTACGCTCCTTATAGCAGCTCCGGTGGTGGACTTTAGGTACGAATACTGCGTCGTGATGCTTATGCCGCTAACGGCAGCGATTTGTGCTATGATAATTAAGAAGAGGATTTAAAAAAATGTACTCATTTAATTCAAGAATACGGTATTCGGAAACGGATATAGAAAATTATCTTACATTTGAATCGCTTATAGATTATTTCCAGGACTGCTCGACTTTTCAGACACAGGAAGGCCCTGCGACCATAGAAGAGATGGCAAAAAAGGGAACGGCCTGGGTTTTAAACAGCTGGCAGGTGGTGGTGAACAGATTGCCGGGGCTTGGCGAAAGGGTTGTGACGGGTACCGTACCCTATGAGCTTAACGGATTTTTCGGACTCAGAAATTTTTATATGGATACCGAGGATGGCGAGAGGCTTGCGGTTGCGAATTCCGTGTGGACACTGATCAATATGGAAAAAGGGACACCGGTTAGGATAGACGATGATATAATTGCTACCTATCCTCTTGATGAGAAGCTCCCAATGGACTACGCCTCAAGAAAGATTCGCCCGGTGGAGGGTGCAGCGACATTCAAGGCGCCTTCTAAGATAATCGGGATGCATCATCTTGATTCAAACCTTCATGTGAACAACGGGCAGTACATACGTATTGCGCTTCAGGCTTTCGATTATGTGGCGGAGAAAAATGATCTGGATAAGCTGAGGAACCTTGCAAGGAGCAGGGAAAAGATTCAGATAAGAGCGGAGTATAGGCAGCAGGCGCATCTGAGAGATGAGGTACAACCGGTGGTTTATGTGGGGGAAGACAGCTATCTCACGTATATAAACGATGATGCCGGCAAACCATATGCAATAATAGAAATAAAAGGATTATAGAAATGTTAAGAATCGGAGAAAAACAGGAACTGATAATTATTAAACAGGTGGATTTCGGAGTTTACCTTGCAGAGAAGCAGGGCGACGAGGACAAGGTGCTTTTGCCTAAAAAGCAGGTGCCCGAGGGCTCAGTGATAGGAGATAAACTTACCGTTTTCCTTTACAAGGATTCGGATGACAGACTCATCGCCACGACCAAGACTCCCAAGCTCATGCTGGGCGACGTCAATATGCTCACTGTCACCGATGTAGGAAAAATCGGAGCATTTATGGATTGGGGACTTGAGAAGGACGTGCTTCTTCCCTTCAGAGAGCAGACCAGAAAAGTGAAGAAGGGCGAGAGTGTTCTTTGTGCCCTTTATGTGGATAAATCCGGAAGACTTGCGGTTACTATGAATGTATATGAGTTCCTTAGAACCGACAGCCCTTATCACAAGGATGACAGAGTTCGCGGAACAGTCTATGAGACCAGTTCAAACTTCGGAGTTTTCGTGGCTGTTGACGATATTTTCTCAGCTCTCATTCCCAAGAAGGAGCTGTACGGAGATATCAAGATCGGCGATGAGATAACCGCCAGAGTGGTAGAGGTTCGCGACGATGGAAAGCTCACTCTCAGTGTTCGCGAGAAAGCATATCTTCAGATCGGCTCTGATGCGGAGGCTATTCTCGAAGCTATGCAGGAAAACGGCGGCCGCCTTCCTTTTACCGACAAAGCCGACCCCCAACTCATCCGCGACGAAATGTCCATGAGTAAAAACGAATTCAAACGCGCCATCGGCCACCTCCTCAAGGAAGGCAGAATCGAGATTGGCACAGATGAGATAAGGATGAGGGGATAATAAAGGCAAGAAACAGGACACCCCACACATATCGTGTTATTTTTCAGCCGATTATACGCTCTGCGTAACGAGGCTGAAACAATAATATGATATGTGTGGGGTGTCCGTTCGTGGCTGAATTTACAGCCGGATGTCGATTGTGCCACCCAGGTTCGGGTTGACTGACCTTTCGAGGGCGGACACATCGATCATTTCTTCAATGGTGTTGCCGACATCCTGCAGAGCGTCAAGATTCTTGGAGAGCATAGCTGTTCCCCAGTCAGATTGAAGCTTGCTTGCCGATAATGCCATTGATAATTCAGGTATGTCCATAGGCACCTCCTTAGGCATTTTTGGGTACTGCTTTGGTGTAAAATCACACCACTGCACATGTATCCTTATCCATTTCTTATATCGGAAAAAACACCCTCAAAAATTATTATGGAAAATCAACAAAAAAACAGATAAAATTTGTGGATTTTTATGCATTTATCGAGTAGAATAAAATAAGAACAATGAAAAATTAATTTTGGGAGATTAATTATGATTTCAAATCAGATCCTTCAAAATACCATAGACGGCTTAAAAGGCATAGCACATGTGGATTTATGCGTACTTGACGTAGATGGAAACGAGGTTGCCGCAACAAGACCCGACTTTACAAACATGGGTGATTCTGTTCGTGATTTTGTCAGATCACCTGCTGATTCTCAGGAAGTGCAGGGCTATCAGTTTTTCAAGGTATATGATGAGCAGCAGCTCGAGTATATACTGATCGCTGCGGGAAGCGGTGAGAGCACCTATACTATTGGCAAGATGATCGCATATCAGATCCAGGGACTGCTTGTTGCTTACAAAGAGAGGTTTGATAAGGACAATTTCATCAAGAACCTGCTCCTTGACAACCTTCTTCTGGTGGATATATATAGTAGAGCTAAGAAACTTCACATTCCGTCCGATTCCAAGCGTGTAACCATGATTGTTTCCGCGGATAAGGTTCGTGAGAACAATGTGCTTGAGCTTATAAGAACTCATGGCACCGGTAACGGCGGTGATTTTGTGACAGAAGTGGATGAGGACAATGTTATTGTCGTTAAGGATGTGTCCGAATACAGCAAACCCGAAGAGATTTCAAAGTCTGCGGGAGAACTCCAGGAGCATCTTGAGTCCCTGGGCATAACCAACGTTCATATTGCCATCGGTACTGTTGTAGGAGAGATTAAGGAAGTCAGCCGTTCATATAAAGAGGCCAAGATGGCGCTAGACGTAGGAAGAATTTTCTTCGATGAGCGCAAGGTTATAAGCTATGGGGAGCTTGGCATCGGACGACTTATATATCAGCTGCCCATTCCGCTTTGCAAGATGTTTATCCGTGAGATATTCGGCGGTAAAAATCCCGATGGATTCGATCAGGAGACACTTGCGACGATTGATAAGTTCTTTGAAAATAACCTTAATGTTTCAGAGACTTCCAGACAGCTGTTTATTCACAGAAACACTCTGGTTTACAGACTTGATAAGCTCCAAAAGAGCACAGGTCTTGATCTTCGTGTATTCGATGACGCCATCACATTCAAGATTGCACTGATGGTTGTACGATACATGAAATACATGGAGCGATACTAAGAATACGTAGGATCGCGATACAGTTAAGTAGTAGGAGTAATAAGTATGGAAAAAGTTTACAGAAGAAAACGTGCCGCCGGACCGGTTTCGGAGGATGAGATCATCACGCTCGATAACGTGACAAAATCTTATTCTACGGGAGCACCAGCTTTAAATGGAGTCACCCTTCACATAAAGAAGGGTGAATTTGTTTTTATAGTAGGAGACAGCGGATCGGGTAAATCCACCCTGATAAAGCTGCTTCTGAGGGAGCTTGTTCCTTCTGACGGAACTATCACCGTTATGGGACAGGACCTTGGCAGAATGAGACACAGAAACATCCCGAAGTTCAGAAGAAAGCTTGGAATAGTATTCCAGGATTTCCGACTTCTGAAGGACAGAAATGTCTATGAAAATGTCGCTTTTGCCCAGAGAATAATCCAGAAGTCCAACAGAGATATCAAGAGAAATGTTCCTTCGGTTCTCGCAATGGTGGGACTTGCAGGAAAATACAAGAGTAAGGTAACTCAGCTTGCAGGCGGAGAGCAGCAGAGAGTTGCCCTTGCAAGAGCTATTGTAAATAAGCCGGAGATACTTCTTGCGGATGAGCCTACGGGTAACCTCGATCCCGGTAATACCTGGGAGATCATGAAGCTCATGGAGCAGATCAACCTTAACGGGACGACGGTAATTGTTGTTACACACAACAGGGAGATTGTTAACGCGATGCACAAGCGCGTTATTACTATGAAAAAAGGCGTCGTGATTCACGACGAAGAAGAGGGTGAGTATCACGATGAGGATGAGTAGTTTTTTCTATACAATAGGACAGGGCTTTAGGAACCTTGGTCGTAACAGATGGTATACGCTTGCATCAATTGCAACAATCAGTGCCTGCCTGTTCCTGTTTGGTATATTTTATTCGATAGTAACCAATTTTCAGCATGTGGTTCAGACAGCTGAGGAGGGAGTTTCCGTTACGGTATTTTTCAATGAGGGAACGACGGAGGATATAATCCTTGCGACCAAATCTCTGATTGAAAAGAGACCTGAGGTCAGCAGAGTTGAGTATATTTCTGCTCTGGATGCCTGGGAGGGATTTAAAACCGATTACCTTGGAGAGTATGCGGACGGCTTTACGGAGAACCCGTTGGAGGATTCTGCGAACCTTCAGATTTACTTAAATGATGTGTCCATGCAGCCTGCGCTGGTAACCTATCTCGAATCGATAGAATGCGTAAGGATGGTCAACAGATCTGAGGTTACGGCTTCCACGCTGAGCGGAATCAACAGCCTGATAGCTTATGTATCACTCGGAATAATCGGAATTCTTTTGCTGGTTTCAATTTTCCTTATCAGCAACACGGTTACGATAGGAATTTCGGTCAGAAAAGAAGAGATAAATATCATGAAGTACATCGGTGCCACGGACTTTTTCGTGCGTGCGCCATTTGTCATAGAGGGTATTATTATCGGACTTATAGGTTCACTTTTCCCGCTTGTGATAATTTATTTTATCTACAATAAGGCAAAAGAATTCCTGGCAATCAGATTTTCTATGCTTAATTCAATACTGGATATTCTTCCGGTAGGAAAGATTTTTGAAGCTCTTACACCTATTTCAATTCTTATAGGAGTGGGAATCGGTTTCCTTGGAAGTGTTACAACTGTACGTAAACACCTTCATGTATAAGAGCAACGGAGTTTATGGGGAGGCTGCCGGATTTTGATTAGTACGACATTTGGGAAAAGAATAACAGGGTCAGTTCTGGTTCTGTGCCTGCTTGCAGGCACAGTTTCTTTTGCGGGGACACCTGTGCGCGCCGCTGTAACTGCGGAGAGTATAAAGAAAAAAGAGGGACAGATCAAAGACGCGAAGAAGGAGAGGGATTCCATGAAGAGCTCTCTCACCGATTTGCAGTCTGTTAAGAAATCTCTTGAAAAAGAGAAGTCGGATCTGAATTCCTATATCACCAAGCTGGATGCAAACCTTGATGACATTCAGAAGAAGATACAGGATCTCGGTGATAAGATTGAACAGAAAGAAAAAGATATAGAAGAGACAACGGCTGAGCTCGAGGAGGATATCAGAATCCAGAACGAGCAGTATGAAGCTATGAAAAAGCGAATCCGTTTCATGTATGAGAGGGGAGATACACTTTACTTCCAGCTTTTACTGGAGACGGGGACCTTTTCAGATATGCTTAATAAGGTAGAGTATATAGAGGAACTGTCAGCCTATGACAAGGGTAGGCTCGATGAGTATATAGCACAGACGGAACTCACCACTCTTACAAAAGAGGTTCTTGAGGAGGAGAAGAAAACCCTTGATGAAGCCAAGGCAGAGGTTGTTATAGAGGAAGGCAATCTTCAGACTCTTATCGCTGAGAAGAATACGGAGGTAACCAAGCTTTCCGCGAACATTCAGGATAAAGAGGCTGCCATCGCGGAGTATGAGAAACAGATTGCGGAAGAAAATGCCACAATCGCAGCTCTTGAGAAGGCTGTTGAGGCAGAAAAGGCTGAGCTTGCGGCTCAGAATGCAAGAAAGTATGACGGAGGAATGTTCACTTTTCCCTGTCCTTCATATACAAGAATATCGGATGACTATGGTATGAGAATGCATCCCACACTGGGGATTCAGAAGATGCATAACGGCATCGATCTCGCTGCAGCAAGCGGTTCTGCCATACTTGCGGCTTATGACGGCAAGGTTGTGGCGGCTGCTTATAATTCGACAATGGGAAACTATGTTATGATATCCCATGGAAGCGGACTGTATACGATTTATATGCATGCATCCTCGCTCAGCGTTTCAACAGGAGCTGAGGTGACTAAGGGCCAGAGAATCGGCTCTGTCGGTTCGACCGGCAGATCTACGGGACCGCACCTTCATTTCGGAGTAAGACTTAACGGAAGTTATGTAAGCCCGTGGAATTATCTGAAATGATACATTTTTATTCAGCCACTCCTCTGATGGGAGCTGACTGAGACTGAAAGGAAGTACCACTATGGAACCAAAGGAAAATAAGATCAGTCTGCTTTTTATTGGACTTGCAGCAGGTTTTCTTCTGTCTGCAGTGCTGATAGTTGCAGGACTGTTTGTGATAAGGGCGAAGGGCTTTTCGATTTTCGGTTCGAAAAAGGATAGTACCAATACCGCTATGAGCGATGATACCATCAATAAGGTTAAGGTCATAGAGGATACAATAAATAATTATTATTACAAGACCGAGGTTGACCGGGCCGCTGAAGCGGATGCTATTTACAAGGGCGTCGTTTCATCTTTGCAGGATCCGTATTCCGAGTACTATACCACTTCCGAGTACGAGGATCTGATGTCGGATACAGAGGGTATTTACTATGGTATAGGTGCCTATGTCAGCATGGACAAGGACACCAATCTTCCGAGAGTAACAGGAACAATTAAGGATTCACCTGCCGAAAAGATCGGCATTAAAGCAAATGATGTAATCTATAAGGTTGCCGGAGAGAACGTACAGGGACTGACTCTGAATGAAGTAGTACAGCTTATACGCGGCGAGATCGGCACCAAGGTAAAGATTACCATTTACCGCGAAGGAGAGCCGGATTATCTGGAATTCGAGGTTGAAAGAGATAAGCTTGAGACCCAGACAGTTAATACCACGATGCTTGAAGACGATATAGGATATCTCGGCATCACCGAATTCGATTCCGTGACACCGGGGCAGTTTACCGAGGGTATGACTGAGCTGAGGTCAAAAGGTATGAAGGCGCTTATTCTTGATCTTCGATCCAACCCCGGCGGAAGTCTTTCTGCTGTATGCCAGATTGCAAGACAGATTCTGCCTAAGGGAGATATTGTATATACGGTGGATAGAGATGGCAACAGAGAAGATTATGAGTGCGATGGAAAGAATGAAATCGACATCCCCTTGGTTGTGATGGTAAACGGTTATTCTGCAAGTGCATCGGAGATTTTGTCCGGAGCTATTAAGGACTATGGCAAGGGCACTATCGTTGGTGAGACCACCTATGGAAAAGGTGTGGTACAGAGGATTTTCCCCTTCACCGACGGGACTGCCGTTAAGCTTACAATCAGTAATTATTTCACACCCAAGGGCACAGATATTAATGGTGTCGGAATTACTCCCGATGTGGAGATTGCGCTTGATTATGAAAAGTACAACAAGGATGGTACGGACAATCAGCTGAACAAGGCTATTGAGATCATTAAGAAAGAAATCAAGAGCTCTGCACTTGATGATGCAGCGTAAAAATTTTATATTGGCGTTATGTTACTGCGCTTCTGCCGATTTGGGCAGAGGCGCTTTTATTTTGTTTAAAAAATATTCTTTACAAAAAATATTTTTTGCGATATAGTTTCTTCTGTTTTTAAAATTCTAAGCCGTATCCGGATTCGCGGATATATTTCCATTCTTTAATAAATTAACTATGAAAGGGTGTGTGGTAAATGGATTACTATGCGGCCACGCTTCGTGAGCCGGGAGAAAAACTTAATAATGACGGACTTTTGGTAAAGGGAATACATTTAAAAGACAGGTCGGATCTGGTGGTAATGGTGCTCAGCTCCTGTGGAGCCAATAAGAAACTAAGCGACAGGATTATAAGAAATGCCGAAAAGCTGATACATAAAGGCTATGATAAGGATGTACCGGCACTTCTTCAGAGGTTGTTTAAGAAGTTTGGCCATAGTGGCTTTCTGGTTGGAAAGAGTACGCCCGACATTACGGTGCTGGTAATGAAGGGAATAAATTACTATGCTATGAACAGAGGATGCAACAGGGTTATGCGCATCGGAAGGCTTGGTGCGACCGATCTTTTCGAGGAAGATGATGTAATTATGCATGGACAATACTATTATCTCGAGGGGAGGCTTCCCGAAGGAAGCACTTTGATAGCTGCAAACAGTGCATTTTTTGAAAGGCAGAGAGATACAGAAATTCATAGGAGACTTTGCCCGCAGATGTGCGTTGGCAATAACGAGATGCAAAAAAATATTGAGTACTTAAGGAGCCAGCTATGGAGCAGAGGAGAGAAGAGACCTGTCACGGCAGCGGCGGTATGTGTGAAGTAGTAGCAAAAAAGCGTATAGGAAGAGGCGGTAATTCTGAGGTTTACCTCGGGGTTCTGCAGGGAGAAAGCAAATTCTGCGTTGTCAAAAGGGCAAGCAGAGGGAAAAATGCGCTGCTTCAGCTTGAAAATGAATGGCGGGTCCTTAGGTATCTTAAAAATGCGGGATATAAGTATTCCCCGGAGCCTTTGTCATTTTCCGAAAGAGAGATGGTTATGGAGTATCTGGGTGGTTTTACGCTTGAACACGCGGACCTTGGAGAAAGCAGTGAAGATGAGTTAAAGGCACTTTTCACAGATATCTGCAAAATTACGGGTGCTCTTCATGAACTTAGGACACCTGTCATCCACAGGGATATAAAGCCTTCGAATATCATGACCTCTAAGGAGGGTAAGCTTTACCTTATTGATTTCGGAACAGCGGCGATTTACGCGGGTTATGAGAGAGAAGAGGCTATGAAAAACAGCAGTATTACAGGTGCGGGTACAAAAGGGTACGCGGCGCCCGAGCAATACGGAGGCCTTTCTTCTGAGTGCTTTGCAACAGATATCTATCAGCTTGGAAGAACGATGGAGGTTTTGCTTTCCGGGTCAAATGTATCTGATGCCTTCAAAGATGAGATGTGCCGAGTAATTAAAAGGTGCTGCGCGCCTGTTGCCGGCGAAAGATATTCAAGAGTCAGTGATATACCGGCAGATCTTCTGATGATAAAAACCCGGAAGAAAAAGAAGAGTATTTTGGTGAGGCTTTTTGACAGAGAAAAGCCAGGAAAAGGTGAGGGGTATTTTGGCCAAAAGCCGCATGAACCCGAGCTTTTTATAGATATTGTAAGAACATTTGATACGATTGAGTTTTTATAAATGATATGATAGAATAAGTGATATATCGAAAATATGTTCGGAAGAATACTTGAGGTAATATCATGGATCATTTTGAACTTAAATCAGAATATAAGCCGACCGGAGATCAGCCGCAGGCGATAGAGGCTCTAGTAAACGGATTTAAAGCGGGGAATCAGTTCGAAACTCTTCAGGGAGTTACCGGATCCGGTAAGACCTTTGCGATGGCAAATGTAATTCAGGCGCTGAATAAGCCGACTCTTGTGATAAGTCATAACAAGACTCTGGCGGGGCAGCTCTACGGTGAATTCAAGGAGTTTTTCCCAAATAACGCGGTCGAATACTTTGTATCCTACTACGATTATTACCAGCCCGAGGCCTATGTTCCTCAGACGGATACCTACATTGCCAAGGACTCCTCGATAAATGATGAGATTGATAAGCTCAGGCTTTCGGCTACGGCATCACTTTCGGAGAGGAAGGATGTCATAGTTGTTGCCAGCGTGTCCTGTATCTACGGTCTTGGAAGTCCCG
Organism: Butyrivibrio sp. INlla16; assembly: GCF_900104155.1. Taxonomy (GTDB): domain Bacteria; phylum Bacillota; class Clostridia; order Lachnospirales; family Lachnospiraceae; genus Butyrivibrio. The sequence goes on along the minus strand of NZ_FMYB01000015.1, from coordinate 72,443 downwards.
ATGAATTCAAGGGGATGTCTATTTCGCTTCGTCCCGGGATGGAGAGAAGCAGAGAACAGATACTGAAGGACCTGGTGGCAATCCAGTATACAAGGAATGACCTTGATCTTAACAGATGTAATTTCAGAGTAAGAGGCGATACCATAGAGATTTTCCCTGCCCAGGCGGATGATTATCTTATAAGGATTGAGCTTTTCGGAGATGAGATAGACAGAATCTGTGAGGTTGAGCCTGTGACGGGCACTGTGAGAAATGAGCTGACTCACGTTATGATCTATCCCGCATCGCACTATGTAGTTCCTCAGGAGAAGATAAATCTGGCCTGTCAGAATATCGAAGCCGAGCTTGATGAGCAGGTGAAGTTTTTCAAGAGCGAGGATAAGCTGATCGAGGCTCAAAGAATCGCTGAGAGAACGAATTTTGATGTTGAGATGATGAGAGAGACCGGTTTTTGTTCAGGCATTGAGAATTATTCGAGGCATCTAAATTTTGCAAAGCCGGGTGAACCGCCGCTTACGCTTATGGACTTCTTTGATGGAGAGTTTTTGATAATTGTCGATGAGTCCCATATGACTATTCCGCAGATAGGCGCTATGTACCATGGGGACAGATCAAGAAAGACCACGCTGGTGGACTATGGCTTCAGACTGCCTTCGGCTCTTGATAACAGACCGCTGAATTTCGAGGAGTTTGAAACACATATTGATCAGATGCTGTTCTGTTCGGCTACGCCCGGCCCTTACGAGGCGGAGCATGAGCTACTGCGCGCCGAGCAGATTATCAGACCTACGGGACTTCTTGATCCGGAGATCTCGGTGAGACCTGTCGAGGGACAGATTGATGACCTGATTACGGAGATCAATAAGGAGACTGCCAGAAACAATAAGGTGCTTATAACAACCCTTACCAAGAAGATGGCGGAGGATCTCACAGAGTACCTAGCAGATACAGGCATCAGGGTGAGATACATGCACTCTGATATAGATACTTTGGAGAGGTCTGAGATTATCAGGGATATGAGACTTGATGTATTCGATGTTCTTGTGGGAATCAACCTGCTTAGAGAGGGTCTTGATATTCCCGAGATAGCGCTTGTGGCTATCATAGATGCCGATAAGGAGGGATTCCTTCGCTCAGAAACATCTCTTATACAGACCATCGGACGTGCAGCAAGAAATGCGGACGGACGTGTCATTATGTACGCCGATAATATGACGGATTCCATGAAGAATGCGATAGAGATCACAGAGCGCAGAAGGAAAATCCAGCAGGAGTACAATGAAGAGCACGGCATCACACCGCAGACCATCAGGAAGGCTGTCAGAGATCTCATCAGTGTTACCAAGGCTGTTGCGAAGCAGGAGGTACAGTTTGAGAAGGATCCCGAGTCCATGGATAAGAAGGAACTCGAGAAGGTTATCAAGGATGTTGAGAAGCGCATGAAGAAGGCGGCTGTCGACCTTGATTTCGAGACTGCTGCGATGCTGCGCGACCAGATGATTGATCTGAAGAAGCATCTATTAGAGGTGACAAAATAAAGCATTCCCCCTGGGGGAAGGTGGCGCGTAGCGCCGGATGAGGGCATAAAATGGCGAAAAAAATACTATCAGAAGATATACACGACTACATACGTGTTCGCGGAGCAAACGAACACAACCTAAAGCACCTGGAGGTCAACATCCCCAGGGAGACTCTTACTGTATTTACGGGACTGTCGGGATCGGGAAAATCCTCCCTGGCCTTTGATACGATTTTTGCGGAAGGGCAGAGAAGATATATGGAGTCTCTGTCTTCCTATGCGAGAATGTTTCTGGGACAGATGGATAAGCCTGACGTTGAGAAAATAGAGGGTCTCTCGCCTACTATATCCATAGATCAGAAGTCCACAAACAGGAACCCGAGATCCACAGTTGGTACGGTGACAGAGATATATGATCATTTTAGACTTCTCTATGCCCGTATAGGTATACCGCACTGCCCTAACTGCGGCAGAGAGATCAGAAGGCAGACCGTCGATGAGATGGCGGATCAGATATTGTCCCTGGAGGAGGGTACAAGATTTCAGATACTCGCCCCTGTCGTTCGAGGCAGGAAGGGTGAGCATGCCAAGGTTCTCGACAGAGCGAAGAGAGCGGGCTTTGTACGTGTGAGAATTGATGACAGCCAGTATGACCTTTCGGAAGAGATCAAGCTTGATAAAAATATTAAGCATAATATTGAGATAATAGTCGACAGACTTGTTATCAGAGCTGATAACGAGGAACTTAGAGGCAGGCTTACGGACTCCATAGAAAGCGCTCTGAATCTTGCGGAGGGGCTTCTTACGGTTGATGTCATAGACGGAAAGCCTATGAACTTCAGCCAGAGCTTTGCGTGCCCGGATTGCGGCATCAGTATTTCCGAGATCGAACCCAGAAGCTTTTCCTTTAATAATCCCTTCGGTGCCTGTCCCGAGTGTACGGGACTTGGTTACAGGATGGAATTTGATGAGGATCTCATGATTCCCGATAAGTCGCTTTCCATAAGTGAGGGCTGTTTTCAGGTTATGGGATGGCAGTCCTCGGGTAAGGAGGGAAGCTTTACCAATGCTATGCTTAGAGCACTGGCAAAGTCCTACAAGTTCAGCCTTGATACACCCTATGAGAAGCTGCCTACGAAAGTAAGAGACATGCTGGTTCACGGTGCAGACAGGGAGGTTTTGGTCGAGTACACCGGACAGAGAGGTGAGGGAAGATATCCCATCACCTTTGACGGACTCATTAAAAATGTGGAGCAGAGATATCGCGAAACTTACTCGGAAAATCAGAAGGCGGAGTATGAACAGTATATGCGCATCACTCCCTGCCCTGCATGTAAGGGTCAGAGACTTAAGGCTGATTCGCTGGCTGTTACGATTGACGATAAAAATATTTTTGAGATTACCTCAATGTCAATCGGAGAACTCCATGAATATCTTGAGAATTTAAAGCTTACAAAGCAGCAGGAGCTTATAGGAGCTCAGGTTTTGAAAGAGATTAGAGCCAGAGTCGGATTCCTTATAGATGTGGGACTCGATTATCTGTCGCTCTCCAGAGCAACCGGAACTCTATCTGGTGGAGAGGCACAGCGCATAAGACTTGCGACGCAGATAGGTTCAGGGCTTTGCGGAGTATGCTATATCCTTGATGAGCCCAGTATTGGTCTTCACCAGCGAGATAATGACAAACTTTTGAATACACTTAAGAATCTCAGGGATCTCGGAAATACTCTCATTGTGGTCGAACATGACGAGGATACCATGAGGGCAGCTGATTACATCGTGGATGTGGGGCCTGGTGCGGGCTCGCATGGCGGTGAGATTGTTGCTGCCGGAACAGCTGAAGAGATCATGCAGGTTAAGGAGTCCATCACAGGACAGTACCTCTCGGGTAAGCTTAAAATAGAGGTCCCGGATCACAGAAGGAAACCGACCGGTTGGATCAAGGTCAAGGGGGCAGAGGAGAACAATCTTAAGAATATAGATGTAAAGTTTCCTCTCGGCGTTCTGACTATTGTTACCGGTGTATCCGGATCGGGCAAGAGCTCGCTTGTAAATGAGATTTTGTATAAGCACCTGGAGAGAGATCTTAACAGAGCAAGATGTATTCCGGGTAAACATAAGGGGATCGAGGGCATAGAACAGCTTGATAAGGTCATCGCAATTGACCAGTCGCCCATAGGAAGGACCCCCAGATCCAATCCTGCCACCTATACAGGTGTGTTTGATATGATAAGAGATCTCTTTGCGGGCACTCCCGACGCCAAGACACGAGGCTATAAGAAGGGAAGATTTTCCTTCAATGTTAAGGGCGGACGTTGCGAAGCCTGCGGAGGAGACGGAATCATCAAGATCGAGATGCATTTCCTTCCGGATGTATATGTTCCCTGCGAGGTCTGCGGTGGAAAGCGCTATAACAGAGAAACGCTGGAGGTGCATTATAAAGGAAAGAATATCTACGATGTTCTTGATATGACAGTTGAAGAGGCGCTGCCTTTCTTTGAAAACATAAAGACCATAAGAAGAAAAATCAAAACCCTGTACGATGTGGGACTTGGCTATGTCAAACTGGGACAGCCCTCCACGGAGCTCTCCGGAGGTGAGGCTCAGAGAATAAAGCTTGCAACAGAGCTTTCCAGAGCAAGTACAGGTAAGACCATCTACATTCTGGATGAGCCTACGACAGGTCTTCATTTTGCAGATGTACAAAAACTGGTGAAAATTCTTCATGAGCTGGTGGAAGCGGGCAATACGGTTATCGTCATTGAACACAACCTTGATGTCATCAAAACCGGAGATTATATCATAGATATGGGCCCCGAGGGCGGCTCCGGCGGCGGAACCGTTGTGGTTTCGGGTACACCTGAGCAGGTGGCGAAGTGTAAACAGTCCTATACAGGTGCCTATATCAAAAAGATGCTCGAGAAAAAATGAAAATTTTTTATATAAAAGTATAAAGTTTTTATAAAGTATTGCCGATAAAAATACTGATTAGGTGTAGGTGTTTTAATGCGTTATTCCATGTGTGTAAATACTACATAGTAATAAAAAATACGATTAGATGTTTAAAAACTTGCCCCATTGGTTTATAATGGCAGATGAATTATATCATTATTAAAGTTATTGTGAGCGACTATGCGCTCTGAGCCTTATTTCCAGAAAGGGGTAATAGATTACATGCAGTATACAGATATAGGAATCGATTTAGGAACAGCAAGTATCCTTGTTTACATCCGTGGTAAGGGTGTAGTTTTGAAGGAGCCCTCGGTTGTAGCGTATGACAGAGATACCGAGAAGATCAAGGCTATCGGTGAGGATGCGAGACTGATGCTTGGACGTACACCCGGCAATATCGTTGCGGTAAGACCGCTCAGACAGGGTGTTATTTCAGATTATAAAGTTACCGAGCAGATGATGAAGTACTTCATCACCAAGGCAATCGGACACAGAACCTTCAGAAAGCCTCTTATAGCAGTATGTGTACCCAGTGGGGTTACAGAGGTTGAGCGTAAAGCGGTTGAGGATGCAACTCTTATGGCAGGTGCCAGAGATGTTCGTATCATTGAGGAGCCCATTGCAGCAGCAATCGGCGCAGGAATAGATATTACAAAGCCTTGCGGCAACATGATCGTTGATATAGGTGGTGGTACTTCCGATATCGCGGTTATTTCCCTTGGCGGAACTGTTGTCAGCACATCTGTAAAGATTGCGGGCGACGATTTTGATGAAGCCATTGTCAGATATATGCGTAAAAAGCACAATCTTCTTATCGGTGAGAGAACAGCCGAGGATATCAAGATCAAGATTGGTGCAGCATATCCCAGAGCAGAAGCCGATTATATGGATGTTAGAGGACGTAACCTTGTAACAGGTCTTCCGAAGACTGTTAAGGTGTCCTCAGAAGAAACTGAAGAGGCCTTGAGAGAGACCACAGCCCAGATCGTGGAAGCTATCCACAGCGTATTGGAGAAGACTCCTCCGGAACTTGCTGCAGATATCGCAGACAGAGGAATCGTCCTTACAGGTGGCGGCAGCCTTCTTCGCGGACTTGATGACCTGATCGCATCCAAGACAGGTATCAATACCGTGACAGCAGAGGATCCCATGACTGCGGTGGCAATAGGAACAGGACGTTATGTTGAGTTCCTTGCAGGATATCGCGAAGGCTAACAAGTAATCACTTAGTGAGGTAAATATGGTAAAAGGTCTGTACACCGCGTATACAGGTATGATCAACGAGCAGAGTCGCATGGATATTGAGACCAATAATCTTGCCAATGTGAACTCCACCGGTTTCAAGGAGGAACGTACGGTAAGCCGTTCATTCCGTGATCTTCTGGGATTGAAGATCAAGGATTACTCCGATGCACCCTGGACAGCGCGGAGACTCGGCCTTATGAATCCCGGCGTTAAACTTGCCGGGTCCTATACCAATTTTGAACAGGGAGCCTTAAGACATACTGAGCAGAAATTTGATCTCGCTCTTAATAACGGGCTTCCGAATGTTGATGCCGATCAGGTTAATGACAACATGACCGCCGGCGGTAATGCATTTTTTGCTACTTCCTTTGCCTCCGATGATCCGGATGGAGGCGGACAGCTTATCAAATATACCAGAGACGGTAATTTTACCCTTACAGTGGATGGCTACCTTGTCACCAGCGAGGGTAATAATGTCCTGGATGTCAACAATAATCCTATTCAGATTGATCCCCTGGCGGATACTACAATTTTACAGGACGGCAGAATTATCCAGAATCAGAATGTCGTTGCTACGGTTCAGGTGGCAAGCTTTGATTCTCCGCAGTTTTTACAGAGATATCAGGATAATGCTTTTATCATCGGTGACGGCGGAGCTCAGGTGGTATCCACAACTGCCGAGGCAGCTAATGCTACGGTTAATCAGGGATATCTGGAGTCATCCAATATCAGTGTGGTCAATGAGATGACCAATATTATCACCATTCAGAGAAATTACGATACCAATGCCAAGGCAATGCAGGCAGAGGATGACACTCTTGATATAGCAGTGAATCAGCTTGGAAGAATTACTTAATAAAGGTTAAGTATGCCTGATAAAATGCCGATAAATTAATTGGCAGAATATGGCTATATTACAAGATGAAGGTTATTTTTCTAAATTGCCAGGAGGTATTATATGGTAAGAAGCTTATGGACAGCAGCATCCGGAATGAATGCTCAGCAGACAAACGTTGATACCATCGCAAACAATCTCGCGAATGTCAATTCCGCGGGTTATAAAGCGCAGAGCGCAAAATTCAAATCCTTACTTTATCAGGAGCTGAAAACCAAGACGGTACAGACCACAGGTTCACCTGTTAATTCGGACGTTGGTCTTGGCGTAAGAGTTTCATCCATCAATTCCTTCTTTACACAGGGAAATATGCAGGACAACGATTCCAGTTCGGCATTTGCGATTCAGGGAGACGGGTTCTTTGTATATTCGACAGACGCTCAGGATTTGAATGCCGCTAATCTCAGATACACCAGAAACGGTAACTTTGTATGGGCGCTTACAGAGCAGAATACGCTGGAGCTTACAACCTCTGAAGGTAATCCGGTTCTCGGAATAGACGGACAGCCTCTGGTTGTTAATGCAGAAACCGTTAAGGCTACAGATATTACCTGCGACCAGGAAGGTAATCTTTATTACCTCGATGCGAACCAGGACAGACAGGATATAGGAACAATTGCTCTCTTCCAGTTCAGAAATCCGGAGGGACTTGAGAGAGTCGGAGATACAAGCTTTATGGCAACAATGGCGAGCGGTAATGCTCTACCCGAAGCCACAACAGCCGGTATCAGAAGAAGCCAGGTGGTTCAGGGATATCTGGAAGGCTCTAATGTAAATGTTGCGACTGAGATGGTTAACCTTATCGTAGCGCAGAGAGCTTATGAGATGAACTCTACAGCGATTACCACAACTGATGAGATGATGCAGACAGCAAACGGTCTGAAGAGATAATAAGGGTATAAGATATGGCTATTGATATGAATTCAATGAACAGCTTATCGGGAATTTCACAGTACGCCAGCAGCCAGGCTGCATCCGAGAAGATAAACTCGGCTGCCTCCAAAGTCAGACGAATCGAGACGGAGGAGGATAAGGCTCAGGTAGATAAAGAGCTCATGGATGCCTGCAAGCAGTTTGAGGCATACTTCATGGAACAGATCTACAAGGGCTATGAGAAGACAGCCAAGGTATTCAGCAAGGATGAGTCGGGATCCATGGGGAAAATGGTTGACTATTTCAAGGATCTGACAATTCAGGATATAGCGGCTACAGGAGCTGACAAACAGAGCGTGGGACTGGCCCAGATGCTGTATGAGAACATGAAGAGAAATTACGATTTATAAATTATAAGCAATTATTTATTCCCTCTTTTTAAACGAAGAGGGAATAGTTTTGTCCTTTGGGAGGAAAATGGAAGTAAAGGGATATATAGATCATTTTATATACAGAAGCCCTGACAGAAGCTATGGAGTTATGGTTTTTGTCAGCGACGGTGAGGAAATCACCTGTGTCGGGAGCTTTATAGATGTAGATGAGGGGGATACTCTTGAGATATCGGGAGAGATGACAGAACATCCTGTTTATGGTGAACAGATAAAGGTGACCGGCTATAAGATCGCCGCCCCGGATGATACGGAGTCGATGGAGAGATATCTAGGCTCCGGCGCCATCAAGGGAATCGGCGAGACTATGGCGAGACGAATTGTAAAGAAATTCGGTAAGGATACCTTCAGGATAATAGAGGATGAGCCGGAAAGGCTTGCAGAGATCAAGGGCATCAGTGAGAAAAAAGCAAGAGATATCGCCATTCAGCTTGCGGATAAGAGAGAGATGCGAGATGCCTTTGTTTTTATGTCCGGATACGGAATCACGGGCAACATGTCAGTCAGGATTTATGAAAAATATGGCAATCAGGTTTACAGGATTCTGAAGGAGAATCCCTATAAGCTTGCTGATGATATCGAGGGAATCGGCTTTAAAACCGCCGATGAAATTGCGTCCAAGGTGGGAATCAGCGTAGATTCCGATTACAGAATAAGAAGCGGAATTCTCTATGTGCTGCTCGAGGGAGCGCAGGACGGTCACAGTTTTCTTCCAAAGAGCGAACTCATAAAAAGGAGCGGGGAGCTTCTCGGAGTAACTGAGGACAGCATAGGAATGCAGATGGATAATCTCATGGTGGAGCGAAAACTCATCTACAAGGGGGGTGATGAAGTATATGCTGCATCCTACTACTATGAGGAGCAGGCAATAGCTGTTATGCTTCGAGAGCTTAATCTGCAGGTCTCACATGAGAGCGAAAAAAGCCTTGAGGACAGAATAAAAAGGATTGAGAAAAGGCGTGGTATTGAGCTGGATGAACTGCAGAGAAAAGCAGCAGCTTCAAGTGCCGGAAACGGTGTCGTTATCATTACGGGCGGTCCCGGGACAGGTAAGACTACAACTATAAACACGATTATTGAATATTATGCAGAGGAGCAGATGGAGATAGTTCTGGCGGCACCTACCGGGCGTGCGGCGAAAAGAATGACCGAGGCAACGGGCTATCAGGCTTCAACTATCCACAGACTTCTCGGAATGGGCGGCGGAGCGCCGTTGGAGGACCGAGGAGAGAAGACAAGGCTCCATTTTGACAAAAACGCTGACAATCCGATTGAGGCTGATGCCATAATTATCGATGAGATGTCCATGGTTGATATGCATCTTTTTGCATCGCTTTTAAAGGCTGTAATACCGGGAACACATCTTATTCTGGTGGGCGACAGTTCCCAGCTTCCGAGCGTCGGCCCGGGGCAGGTGCTGCGCGATCTTATAGAGAGTGAATGCTTTACAACCATTACACTTAAAAAGATTTTCAGACAGGCGCAGCAGAGTGATATTGTAATGAATGCACACCATATAAAGGATGGAGAGCCTATAAAGCTGGATAATAAGAGTAAAGACTTCTTTTTTCTTAAAAGAGATAACGCGGATGTCATTTACAAGCATATGATCGAGCTGATCAGAGATAAGCTCCCTGGCTATGTTGATGCCGGATCTGAGGATATTCAGGTGCTTACGCCCATGAAGCGAGGACCTCTCGGGGCGCAGACACTTAACAGCGTTTTGCAGAATTATCTGAATCCGGCCGACAGCAGGAAGAAAGAATATGTGCATGGAGAGAGGGTTATCCGTGTGGGAGACCGCGTGATGCAGATTCACAACAACTATCAGGCTGAGTGGGAGATATGCGGAAAAAACGGGATTGTTATCGAAAAGGGACTCGGCATTTTTAATGGTGATATGGGTGTTGTGAAGGATATCAATACCGTTATGAAAGAGATGACGGTTGAATTCGATGAGGGAAAATGTGTGACCTATCCCTTTTCCGAACTTGATGACCTTGAGCATGCCTATGCGATAACCATACACAAGTCTCAGGGCTCCGAGTATCCGGCGGTTATTTTGCCGCTTCTTGGAGGGCCGAGAATGCTTCTTAACAGGAACCTTTTGTATACGGCCGTGACAAGGGCTCAGAAATGTGTTGTGGTTCTGGGAAATACAGAGACTATTGATACAATGATAGGAAATGAGGAGCAGCTTAGACGCTATACGGGATTAAAGACAAGGATTCTGGAGGTGGCGGATGCAGGCTGAGGAACTTCTCGAGGGGGTCATTTCCATTCTGTATCCCAGAAGATGTCCGGTCTGCGACACTATTGTAAAACGTAAGGAAGGGCTGATACATCCGGAGTGTAAAAGGGTGATAAAGCCTGCAGGCAAAATTATCTGCATGAAATGCGGTAAACCTTTATCTGATGCGGATAAGGAGTATTGTCCCGACTGTGAAAAAACAAGACATTATTTTGACAGGGGGTTCGGTGTTTTCAGATACAGATCCATTTCCGGATCCATATACAGGTTCAAATATTCGGGAAGAAGAGAATATGCCGATTATTACGGGGAAGCTGCAATGCAATATCTTGGAAAAGCCATGAAAGCGATGCGTGCGGATGCCGTAATACCGGTGCCGATGTATGACAAAAAGCAGAGAAAACGAGGCTATAATCAGGCGGAAGTATTTGCGGATGCCCTTGGAAAAAGGATTGGAGTACCTGTCAGAAATGATATCGTAAGAAGAGTCAGAGACACGGTTCCCATGAAGATGCTTGACTCCTCCGAGCGCCGCTCGAATTTGAAAAAGGCTTTTAATATAAGCCAAAATGATGTAAAATTTAAGTGTATTATCCTTGTTGATGACATTTACACGACCGGCAGTACTATGGACGAGCTCGCAAGAGAATTCCGAAGACACGGGGTGGAAAGGATATTCTTTGTTACGCTTGCAATAGGCCAGGTGGTGTGAAAAATATGCACTGCTAATAGGAGGATATCATGAGTAATATTCGTAATTGTTCAAGATGTGGCAAGATGTTTAATTACATTGCCGGCGAGATGTTGTGTGATGTTTGCAAGAAGGAGATTGAGGAGAAATTCCAGGAGGTAAAGAAGTACATTCAGGAGAATCCCGGAAGCGGTCTCAAGCAGATTGCCGAGGACTGCTCTTGTCCAGCAAAGCAGATTAAGAAGTGGATCCTTGAAGAGAGACTTATGTTTACCGAGAATTCTCCGATTCAGATTACATGTGAGAATTGTGGAGCGCGTATTGCTACAGGTAGGCTTTGTGCTAAGTGCAAGGCTACGGTTACTAATGCGCTTAATGATACCGTTAAACAGCGTCAGCAGGCTCTTGCGGCTGAACTTGCAAAGAAACAGGCCCAGCAGCCCAGCTCGACGTCCGGCATGAAATTTCTTAAAACCTGAGGACTATAATGTTAAACGAGGAGAGAGTTATCCTGATGACCAGGATGGCTGCCTACGAGCAGCGTGAGGGGAAAGAGAATAACGCTATAAATTCGTATTTTCGCAGCGACTATGTCGGATTCCAGGTGCTGAGGTCTATTATCAGTGCCACAGTGGTATATCTGATACTGGTCGCTGCCTATGTGATGTATCATTTTTCTGATGTGCTGCAGGACGTATACAATACAGATATTGCTGCAACCGCACGGAAATATTTGGTCTACTACATTGCGCTTGTAGCTGTATATTCAGTGATTTCATACATCGTTTATTCTATCCGATACGGAAAAATGCGAAAGAATATGAGGGCATATTACTCCTGCCTTAAGAAGCTTGGCAGAATGTATGAAAAGGAATAAGGAAAATGACGTCTTTACTGGAAATACGAGAATATATCAAGAATTTTTATTTAAAATATGAGTTATACATAACATATATCTGGAAGTTTTTACTTTCTCTGATCGCGTTTACCATGATCGGTAATAAGATCGGTTATCAGGCTAATCTGACAAAACTGCCCATATTACTTATGGCTGCACTATTGTGTTCCATAATGCCTTCCAATTTTATGGTGCTTATATCTGCCGGATTTATTTTGGCACATCTTTATAAATTATCTCTGTTTTGCGCGGTAGTTGCACTCATTGTTTTTCTTTTGATGTTTCTGCTTTATTTCAGGTTTTCACCGAAAGATACAATTGCGGTAATGTTGACACCTATGTGTTTTTATTTGAGCATTCCTTATGTGATGCCTATCGCTCTGGGGCTTATGGGAACACCTGCTTCAATTGTTTCAATGTCCTTTGGAATAATAGTTGCATTTCTTGTGAATTATATTTCCGGGAACGCTACTACACTGACAGGATCACAGATAGAGGAATCTGCAGTACAGTTCCGGACTATCATTTCGGAGCTTTTATCCAATAAGCGTATGTGGGTGTTCATTGTAGCTTTTGCAATTACTCTTGCAATTGTTTATGTCATACGACGCATGTCGGTTGATCACGCATGGACCATAGCTATTATTGCAGGATCTCTTGCAAATATAATATGTCTGCTTGTAGGCGACATGATTTACAGCACGGGTCTTTCTTTCCTGGGAGTTATCGTGCAGACAATTATTTCAATTTTATTGCTCATGGTGCTTCAGTTCTTTGCCTTTAATCTGGATTATACGAGAATTGAGAAGGTGCAGTTTGAAGACGATGAGTACTACTATTATGTAAAGGCCGTTCCGAAGGTTACGGTTTCCACTCCTGCACCGAAGGTTAAGAAGATAAATGTATCCGGTGCGGGCAAGGATTACAGAGGTAAAGACCGAGGCGAGTAAGATAGATGCAACAGATCGTATTTTTTCTTGAAAACAATCTGACAAGCCTGCATATGCCAAGAGTCAGGGCGCTTGATGTCATCGAAATGCTGATCATAGCGTTCCTAATCTACCATATTCTGGTTTGGGCCAAAAACACGAGACTATGGTCCCTTTTAAAAGGGGTCGTAGTTATTGTTGTCTTTATAGTTATTGCCGCAGCATTCAATATGTCGACCATCCTGTGGATAGTAAGGAACGTATTTGGAATTGCTGTAACGGCTATGGTTGTTATTTTGCAGCCGGAACTGAGAAAGGCGCTCGAAGGTATAGGCAGAAGAAACTTTTTCCATGGACTCCTCAATTTTACTGAGACAACGGAAGAGGGAAGATTTTCAGATAAGACAATAAATGAGATTATAAGGGCCTGCGTGGAGATGGCCAAGGTGAGAACGGGTGCGCTTATTGTTATTGAGCAGCTTTCTTCTCTTAATGAATACGAGAGAACGGGTATTGATATTGATGGAATGGTTACAAGCCAGCTTCTTATCAACATCTTTGAACACAATACACCTCTCCATGACGGTGCGGTTATTATCAGAGGTGACAGAATAACATCGGCTACCTGTTATCTCCCTCTTTCCGACAATATGGAGCTTGGAAAAGAGCTTGGAACAAGACATCGTGCAGGTGTCGGTGTTTCCGAGGTTACAGATTCACTTACCATAATTGTTTCCGAAGAGACAGGAAAAATAAGTGTTGCTTACATGGGAGAGCTCGAGAGAGCAGTCGACAGTGAGCGCCTGAGAGAGAGACTGAGACAGATACAGAATAAGGCTACTGAAGATAAGAAAGAAAAGAAGGACAAAAAGAAAAAAATAATAAGTAACAAAACGGTGAAAGGAAAGGCGAAATGAAGAAGCTAAATTTGACTGCCAATCTGGGGCTGAAGATTGCTTCGCTTTTATTTGCCGCACTTCTTTGGTTCCTGGTTACAAACATAAGTGACCCTGTTGATTCAGTGAGATTCAGCAATGTTCCGGTCACATTCAGAAATGCAAACAGTATAACGGATAACAATCAGGTGTATCAGGTTTTGGAGGACAGTGATGTAATATCCACGGTCACCGTTTATGCACCCAGATCCATAGTTGATTCCCTTAGCAGGGATAATGTCGTTGCCATAGCCGATCTTGAGAATACCACTAATATCGATGGCACATACTATGTTGCAATTCAGCTTAACACAAATAAATATGTAAATCAGATTCAGAGCATAACGGGAACGATAGATTCCGTTAAGCTGAATATAGAGGGAAGAGATTCCAAGACACTTCCTATTTCTGCTTCTACGACGGGTACCTTGACTGATGGGTATATAATAGGTGATGTCGTTACTGATCAGAACCAGATCAGAATTACAGGTGCAGAATCAATCGTTCAGAGTGTTAAGACAGCTTCTGTAAACGTCGAAGTAACCGGTTATACCACGAATATCGGAACCAATGCAGAGATTCATCTTTATGATGCAGATGGCGGAGAAGTTTCGAAGGATAATCTGAAGCTTAGCAGCACCTCAGTGGGTGTAAGTGTAACAATCCTGGCAACCAAGAGAGTTCCTGTAACATATCAGGTATCAGGAGTTCCGGCTGAAGGATATGTTGCTACCGGAGAGATCGATACCGATACAGACAGTGTTCTGCTTGCAGGAAGAATGTCAGTGCTTAATAAGATTGATACGATTACCGTTTCTGATGATTCACTTGATCTGACGGGACGTACGGAAGATTTGACGACTACAATAGATCTGTCCGCATATCTTCCCGGCAATGTAAGCTTTGGTGATGAGGACTTCAATGGTATTGCAACTGTTGTTGCATATATTGATAAGAAGAGCGATAAAGCACTCAGCATACCCTACAGTCAGATCGAACTTATGAATATCCCTGAGGGATATGATGCTCAGATAGTTGACGATAATAAGACCTTTACACTTTCAGTAAGCGGACTTTCGGCGAATGTGAATGCCATCAGTGAAAAGGATGTATCCGGTATCATTGACGTATCACAGATTAGCGAGGGCGGCGAAGATGCAGCAGGAACCTACAGGACAGCTGTATCGCTTTCACTACCTGGTGGGGTGACAACCACCGATACGGTTGAAGTTACCGTTAAGCTTACGAAATTAGAAGAGAATTAAGGTGGAGGAATATATGGCAAGATTATTTGGAACAGACGGCGTGAGAGGCGTAGCCAATGACGAGCTTACACCCAGTCTTGCAATGCAGCTTGGACAAGCCGGAGCATATGTGCTTTCAAAAGAAAACAAACACAGACCGACAATTATGGTTGGCTGTGATACAAGACTTTCAGGAGATATGCTTGCTGCCGCACTTATGGCAGGGGCATGCTCGGTAGGCGCCAATGTTGTTAATGTAGGTATTTTACCTACACCTGCAGTTGCTTACCTCACAAAGAAGTATCGTGTGGATGCAGGTGTTGTAATTTCAGCATCCCACAATCCTATGGAATTCAACGGGATCAAGTTCTTTGACGGAAACGGTTTTAAACTTCCGGATTCCATGGAGGATGAGATCGAGGAGCTTATCAGGAATAACCTCGAGGGCGTAAAAATGCCCACCGGAGCAGGAGTGGGTAAGATTAAAAACCGTACAGATGCCAGAGAGGAGTATATCAATCACAGTTTAAATTGTGTTGACGTAAGACTCGATGGAATGAAGATTGTAATGGACTGCGCCGAGGGCGCAAGCTCCTACACATCCGTAGAGACCATCAGACAGACAGGCGCTCAGGTTATCGCGATTCATACAAGCCCGGACGGTACAAATATTAATTCGAATTGTGGATCAACCCATATGGAAGAGCTTATGGGAAGGGTTGTTACCGAGAAGGCGGATATAGGACTTGCCTTCGACGGAGACGCTGACCGATTCCTGGCAGTTGATGAGAATGGAAAACTTGTTAACGGCGATGAGATTATGGCCATAATCGGTAAGCACATGAAGGAAAAGGGTGAACTTAAAGGGGACACAATTGTTGCTACCGTTATGAGTAATCTTGGATTCTTCAAGATGGGAGAGCGAGAAGGAATCAAGATTGAAAAGACCAAGGTAGGAGACAGATACGTTCTTGAGCGCATGAAAGAGATTGGCGCAAACTTTGGAGGAGAGCAGTCTGGACACATCATCTTCCTTGATGACAACACCACAGGAGACGGACTTCTCTCAGCACTTCATCTTCTGAAGGTTATGAAGGAAACCGGGAAGAAGCTTTCAGAGCTGGCACAGATTATGGATGTAATGCCGCAAGCTCTTTGCAATGCGACAGTGCCTACTCATAAGAAAGATCATTATATGGAATATCCCGAGATTGCAACAGCCATTGAGGAACTTGATAAGAAGTTTGCCGGCGACGGCAGGGTTCTTATCAGACCATCCGGAACAGAACCCCTTGTTCGTGTAATGATAGAGGGCAAGGACCAGAAAGTAATCGAGGAAGAGGCAAAGAAGCTCGCAGAGCTGATTCAGGATGTAATGCTGTAATTCAAAAGGGGAACTACGGCTTAAAAATATAGGGGAATTAGTATGATAACAAAAAAGGTGATTATTAAAAATCCAACAGGGCTGCATCTTCGCCCTGCAGGAAATTTATGTAAGGTCGCCATGAATTATAAATCACACATAACATTTATGTATGGCGAGAATTCGGCTAATGCCAAGAGTGTACTAAGTGTACTTGGCGCATGTATAAAGTGCGGCGATGAACTTGAATTCAAATGTGAGGGACCTGATGAGGCGGAGGCTATGGAAGCCCTGGTCAATGCTATAGAAAATGGTCTCGGAGAATAATATGAATTATATGACGGACGGCATTTATGTCGTCCGTAAACTCATATTAGAGAAGGAAGGATATCGTAATGAAAAAAATAATTGTTACAGGATGTAACGGTCAGCTTGGAAGAGCAGTTAATCTCGAGCTCGGCAATACAGGTGAATATGAACTTGTTAATACTGATGTTTTTGAGGGAGATGATATAACTCCTCTTGATATTACAAATGTTGATGCTGTTACAAAGCTTGCAAGACAGGTTAAGCCTTATGCGATAATCAACTGTGCTGCATATACAGCGGTAGATGCACAGGAGAGCGATGTGGACCTTGCTTATAAGATCAACGCAATCGGACCCAGAAATCTTTCAATAGCAGCTACCGAAACAGATGCAAAGCTTGTTCATATCTCAACTGACTATGTATTTGCCGGAGACGGAAACAGACCCTATACAGAGTTCGATAAGACAGGACCGGTCAGCAAATATGGTATAACTAAGCTGGCTGGTGAGCAGTTTGTTGAAAAGTTTGCTAAAAGATACTTTACGATACGTACAGCATGGCTTTACGGTGATGGTAAAAATTTTGTAAAGACAATGCTCGGTCTTTCAGAGAAGCTTGACGAAGTAAGTGTTGTATGCGATCAGCTCGGTACACCTACAAGTACCTATGAGCTTGCAAAAGCAATTCATTTCCTTCTTGAGACAGAAAATTACGGCCTTTTCCACGGAACCTGCGAAGGAGATACAAACTGGGCTGATTTTACAGAGGAGATTTTCAGACTTGCAGGCAAGAGTACAAAAGTAAATCATGTCACAAGTGCCGAATATTCCGCTAAAAATCCCCAGGCAGCACCGAGACCGGCCTATTCAATACTTGAGAACTACATGTTCAAACTCACTTCGGATTTCATGTTTGCGGACTGGCATGAAGCTATAGAGAGATATTTAAAGGATATTCTTTGATAAGGATAACTCATTAGATGCTCGCGGTAATACTTAATTGGCTCTATGTGTCAATAACTACATATATAATCGGCTTTGCCACTTTGCGTGGGATATCATCAATCGGTTGCATGTCCACTGCGAAGGGGCAAAAAAAGCTCACCTATAGCTACAAATACAGGGAGAGTATACTTATAGCCGGAATTCTGATGGTAAACCTGCTTGCTGAATTTTTCAGCATCATAGGCAGGGTTTCTCTCGCTGCCAATATCCTTCTGATCTTTATCTGTCTTATTTTATTTGCCCAGTACAGGGAGGAAATAATAGAGAGTCTGACTGAAGGAATCCGGGAGATAAAAGAATCCGGAAGCTTCTGGCTTTATGTGCTGATTTTTCTTTTGATGGCCTATGGAACTTCCCATGGGCTTATGCATTATGATACGGATCTTTATCATGCCCAGGCAATCAGATGGATTGAGGAGTATGGTATGGTAAGGGGGCTTGGCAACTTGCATTTAAGGCTTGGCTATAACAGCGCGTCCTTTGCATTATCAGCCCTGTACAGTGGTGCTTTCTTAGGGAAATCCCTGCATGCAATGGCAGGATATTTCGCACTTCTTCTTGCGTGGCAGTGCGCAGATCTTAAGAGCATAGCAAGAAGAGGACACATCGTATTATCTGATTTTGTGAGGGTAATTGCTATTTATTACCTTTTCACAATCTTTGATGAGATTGTTTCCCCGGCGTCGGATTATTTCATGGCGGCAATGGTATTCTATATAGTAATTCACTGGCTTGATCTGTATTCCATGCATGAGAGAGCTTTTTTGCCGCATGCGCTGCTTGCAATCTGTGCGGTCTGGGTGACTACCATTAAGCTGTCAGCGGCACCGCTTGTTTTGCTTGCGATTTACCCTATTGTAAGGATTATTAAAAAGCAGAAGAAAGCAGGGTTAAAGCCTATCTTATTATGCGTTTTGTTTTGCATTTTTATAGCACTTCCCTATTTTGTAAGGAATGTTGTTATGACGGGATGGCTGGTTTATCCTTTTACGGGAGTTGATTTGTTTAACTTCGCCTGGAAGGTTCCGGTTGAAACCGCCATAAGCGATGCCCATGAGATTGCTGCTTACGGGCGAGGCTTTACCGATGTGGCCATGTATAATGCCCCTTTTGGTCAGTGGTTTCCCACTTGGTTTTCTGCACTGTCACTATTTAACAAAATGATGTTCGTGATGGATCTGGTATGCTTGCCGGTTTTCATAGGATGCGTCATTTATTATGCTATTTCGAAAATGACAGCTGCAAAAAAGGAGAAAAACGGTGCCGGCGGAAATGTGCAGAAGATATTTATGCTGAGTCAGAGAAAAGCAGTGGCGCTTTCGGACTTTTTGTTTATTGAAGGAATTTCTTATGTTGCACTGATATATTTTGTCTTTACCGCGCCTCTTGTGAGATACGGATGCGTTTATCTGTGGCTTCCGGTTACCATTCTTGCGGGACGGTTTGTCATTCTTTTTGATAACAGAGTGAATACGCCACAGAAGAAATATATCTATAAAGCAGTAATAGCACTGTTTGCGGTTTTTATGTTCTATAAATGCGGAATGCTGATAAAAGATGATGTACCAAGATTCAGAACTCAGTACCTTCTTTCGCAGCAGGATTACAATAAGTATGAAGTAGGACAGAAGGTTATAGGAAATGCTGTGATTTATTATCCTCTGGAAGGCGACAGGACAGGATACGATGCCTTTCCTTCGACACCTGCTCCCGATGGTTTTGTACTTGATGGAAACGATATTACGGATGGTTTTTTACCGGCAGGGCGTTAAAATGGAAAAAAACTCCATATTATAGTAAAATAGAGTATTGTAGTTTGAATTTTAGGAGAAACACATGATGGAAAAAAATGCGAAGATTTATGTTGCGGGCCATCGCGGAATGGTTGGCTCTGCAATTGTAAGAGAACTTGAGAAACAGGGTTATACAAATATCATAACCCGTACACATAAAGAGCTTGACCTCACAAGACAGGATGCGGTTGAGGAGTTTTTTGCAAAGGAAAAGCCGGAGTACGTTTTCCTTGCAGCTGCTAAGGTTGGTGGAATCGAAGCTAACCAGAGTGCACTTGCGGATTTCATGTATGACAATATGATCCTTGAGATGAATGTTATAAATTCAGCCTGGAGAAATGGCTGTAAGAAGCTGGAGTTCCTCGGATCATCATGTATATATCCCAGAATGGCGCCGCAGCCCATGAAGGAGAGCTGCCTTCTTACAAGTGAGCTTGAAAAGACAAACGAGGCATATGCCCTTGCCAAGATTTCAGGACTTAAATATTGCGAGTTCCTGAACAGGCAGTATGGAACAGATTATATCTCGGTAATGCCCACAAACCTTTACGGACCCAATGATAACTATCATCCGACTCATTCCCATGTTCTTCCTGCACTTATCAGAAGATTCCATGAGGCCAAGGAAGCCGGTGAAAAGAAGGTTGTATGCTGGGGCGATGGTTCACCTCTGCGTGAATTTTTGTATGTTGACGATCTTGCTAACCTTTGCGTATTCCTTATGAATAATTACAGCGGCAACGAGACTGTAAATGCCGGAACAGGTAAGGAACTCACAATAAAAGAGCTGGCGGAGATGGTTGCCAGAGTTGTTGGCTACGAGGGCGAGATTGAGTGGGATACTACAAAGCCCAACGGTACTCCCAGAAAGCTTCTCGATGTATCCAAGGCTGCTTCACTCGGCTGGACCTACAAGACAGAGCTTGAAGACGGCATAAGACTTGCATATGATGACTTTTTGAACAACCCCATGAGGGCGGAGAGATAATAATGAAGCTTATAAGCATAATCGTACCCTGCTACAATGAAGAGGAAAATGTAAAGGATTTCTATGATGAACTCATGAAGACAGAGAGCTTCTTCAAGAATAATGACGTTTCGATGGAAATCATTTATGTAAATGACGGCTCTAAGGACAATACCGTGCAAGAGGTAAAAAAGCTCAGAGAGATCGATGAAAGGGTACATCTTATAAATTTCTCAAGAAATTTTGGAAAGGAAGCCGCTATTTATGCGGGACTTCAGAAATCCAAGGGAGATTATGTCGTAATGCTGGACTGTGATCTTCAGGATCCGCCGGCTATGTTGCCTGAGATGTATGGCTACATAGTTAATGAGGGCTTTGATTCGGTTGCTACAAGAAGGGTTACCAGAAAGGGTGAACCGCCGATCAGATCTTTTTTCGCGAGAAGATTTTACAGTCTCATAAACAAAATGTCCAAAACGGAAATTGTGGACGGAGCCAGAGATTACAGACTGATGACCAGGCAGTTTGTGGATGCTATTCTCTCCATGGAGGAGTACAACCGTTTCTCGAAGGGACTTTTCGGATGGGTAGGCTTTTCCACAAAGTGGCTTGAATTTGAAAATATCGAGAGAAAAAAGGGCGAGACCAAGTGGTCTTTCTGGAAACTATTTTTATATGCGCTTGACGGCATAGTTGCGTTCTCGACAGTACCGCTTGCTTTTGCATCGATTCTCGGAGTAGTGTTCTGTTTCCTTGCGATAATACTGATAATTGTGACGATTATCAGAAAGGCAGCTTTCGGAGATCCGACAAGCGGCTGGCCGTCTCTTGTGTGCATTATTTCACTGGTAAGCGGAGTGCAGCTTTTCTGCCTGGGAATAGTAGGGCAGTATCTGAGCAAGACTTATCTTGAGGTTAAGCACAGACCTATTTATATCATTAAGGAAGAACTCTGATGGGAAACGACCGCAGCCTTGAAAACCGCATAAGTATTGTGGTGCCGGTATATAATGCTGAAAGCTATATCTCGGAAACAATTGCCATGGTGGGGCAGCAGACCTATGAGAACTATGAACTTATACTGGTGGATGATGCTTCCTCTGACAATAGCGCCGCGCTCATAGAGAGTGCAGCAGTCGGTGATGATAGAATAAAGCTTATAAAAAAGGCTGCCAATGGCGGCGCGGCAGCTGCAAGAAATGCCGGAATAAGTGCTGCAACGGGAAGATATCTTGCTTTTCTTGATGCAGATGATATCTGGAAACCGGATAAGCTTGAGAAGGAGCTTTCGTTTCTTAAGGAAAAGAAGGCGGCATTTGTTTTTACGTCCTATGAATTTGGGGATGAAAATGCGAATCCCACAGGGAGAATTGTCCATGCTCCCGCTACATTGACATTTAAAGAAGCACTTTCAAGAACGGTTATTTTCACGACAACCGTGATGATAGATATGGATGTGCTTCATAAGGAAAAAATATTTATGCCTCAGATTGAAAGTGAGGATACGGCAACCTGGTGGACTATATTAAAAGGGGGAACGGTTGCTTACGGGCTGGATGAGGTTCTTGCGACCTACCGAAGACCTGCTAAATCACTTTCATCAAATAAATGTACAGCAATCAGAAGAATTTGGGGTCTATACAGAAAAATAGCCGGATTGTCTATTGCCGCCAGCCTGTACTATTTTATCGGGTGGGCTGTTCGAGCGACTGTTCGCCGGCTGTAAGGGTAATTGTATGAAACAGATTGAATCTATAAAAAGAGTATTTGTATTATGCCTGGGGCTTATAGGGCTTTTGATGCAGACTGTTGTCTATGGCTATTTCTGGATTAAAACCTATTACCCGCTGGTATCTGCGCCTAGAATAAGCGCGGACGGATATCAGCTGGGAGCCGGTCTTAAGTTGTATTTCCGCGGACATGTGCTTGTGATTGCAATCTATTTCGTTTTGATGCTGTTTTTCTCGAATACCTACGGGGGCTTGAAGATAGGATATCTGAAATCCATGGATATTTTCCTGTCTCAGATCTTTGCCCTTTTCATGGTTAATGTAATTTCTTATTTTCAGATATCACTTATGAGAAACTGGCTTGTGCCGGCGTTTCCGATGCTTGAAATACTGATTGTGCAGATGGTGATTTCATTTTTGTGGGCCGTCTGTACCAACTGGTTATACAGGGCTATTTTCCCGGCAAGGCAAATGCTTCTTGTGAGCGGTGAATATCCTGTGGATGATATCCTTCGAAAATTCAATTCCAGACAGGATAAATATAATATTGTAAAGTGCATGAATATCAGCGAAGGCCTCATGAATATAGAGAGGGAGTGCCTTGAGCGATATGATGCCGTTGTAATCTGGGATATTCCCACCAAGGACAGAAATAAACTGCTTAAGTTTTTGTACTCAAATTCTATAAGGGTTTATATGATGCCTAAGATTACTGATGTGCTGGTTAAGGGATCGACACAGATGCATCTGTTCGATACACCTGTACTGCTTCTTAGAGAGTACTACTTAAAGGTAGAGCAGCGTGCCATCAAGAGACTGGTGGATATCATCTGCTCGCTTATCCTGATAATCCTCACATCGCCTATCATGCTGATAACAGCTATAGTTATAAAGCTTTATGATCACGGCCCTGTGCTGTATAAACAGATTCGCTGCACAATAAACCAAAAAGAATTCAAGATCATGAAGTTCAGGAGTATGAGAGTCGATGCCGAAAAAGATGGTGTTGCAAGGCTTGCGACCAAGAATGATTCAAGAATAACTCCTATCGGTAAATTTATCAGAGCCTGCAGAATTGATGAACTTCCACAGCTCTTCAACATCTTAAAGGGTGAGATGTCCTTCATAGGACCGCGTCCCGAGAGACCTGAGATAATTGAGCAGTACATGGAGACCATGCCGGAATTTGCCTTCAGAATGAAGGTAAAGGCAGGACTTGCGGGCTACGCCCAGGTGTACGGAAAGTACAATACGACACCTTATGATAAATTAAAGCTCGATCTCGCTTACATAGAAAATTACTCAGTATGGCTTGATTTCAAGCTTATGCTGCTCACGCTCAAGATACTGTTTACTCCCGATGCAACCGAGGGAGTGGAGGAGACACAAACAACCGCATTGAAGAAACCTGAATAATGAGGGAACCATGGCCGCAAAACGAGAAAACTACGACAACGAAATACTAAACCTTCGAGCATTCTACCTTACTCTTCTTCGTAAGATCTGGATACTTCCGCTCTTTGCCGTAATCGGTGCGCTTGTAGCCGGAATCATATATTTTCTCGCAAATGTGGTATACGCACCCGCAAGGAACTATGTGACAGAGTCAACTCTTTATCTGTACTTTGCCTACGATGAAAACAAGGGTAGCGAGGTGGATGCCTACAATGCCTACACCTGGAATATTCTGGTTAAGGATGAGGATACCGATCTTCCCATCAAAACAGAAGATAACATTCTGGATATGACAATGGAGAACCTAGAGAAGGCAGGTTATCATGAGGTACCGGGAGTTTCAAGGCAGGTTGTTAAGGATTCTTTAAATGCAGATATTCCCTCAGATGTGAGAGTGATGATTCTTACTGTATCCAATCCTGACAAGGAACTTTCGGGAGCGATTGCTGCTGCAGCGGGTGATGCTCTTGTAAAATACGGTGATCTGAACGACGCCTTTACACAGATTAAGCTAATCGGAAGAACAGAAACCAAAATGGAACTGATTCCTGACAGAATGGGAGTGGCTGTAATTCTCGGTGCTGTGATCGGCTTTATAATAGCTACGCTGGGACTCTTAATTATAAGATCCATGGATGATACCGTATATGTTCCCGAGGATGCCGAGAGGAGATATTCCCTTCCGGTTCTGGGTGTTCTAAGTTCAAAGGGACAGGAAGAGCCTTCGTTTTTCAGAAATGAGCTGTTGCTGGTATTTAAGGATAAGTTTAAAGCGAATAATAAGATTGCACTCATAAGTGCGGACGATAAAGATGGAATAGATAATGCAAAGCGAGCAGCAGAGAGGCTGACCGAGGTCATAGGAAACGGACTTGCGGGAGAGATGCCCTCTGTAAATGCGATGCCTCTTCCCGGAAATGATAACGAATCCCGCGAGAAGCTTTCAGGTGTGGACGGCGTTATTATTCCCGTAAAAATGGGAGAGCACAACGGTGCTATGACAGAGCACCTTATTTCACTTTTAAATAAGCTTGGATGTAAGATTTACGGCATTGTCATAGTTGATGCCGATATGAAGTTTCTTAGCAGATACCTGGGACTTTGATATGTCGAGAATACAATTGCTTGTGGCTGCCGTGCAGCAGGATACGGAAGAGCTTCCGTCAAAAATGAATATTCAGTCGGATGCGGTAATTGTGAATCAGTGCGACAGGGATCTTACTGAGGAAAATGATTATACCGACAGACTGGGTAAATCTCATGCGATAAAGACGATTAACAAGGCTGAGAGAGGTGTTGGACTGTCACGAAATCTGGCGCTCCAAAATGCGGATCATGAGCTTTTGCAGTTTATTGATGAGGATATTGTTCTTGATGATGGGTACACAGCTCTTATGGAGAACGAGTTTGATTCTCACCCCGAGGCAGACATGCTTTTGTTTAATGTAAAGGCGGTGGAGGGGAGACAGACCTATCACAACACAGACTTTGCAAGGGTTACCTGGAAAAATTACGGAAGATATCCTGCTTACGCTATAGCTGCAAGAACAGCGGCCCTTAAAGGGATTAATGTAAAATTTTCCGTTTTGTTCGGAGGCGGAGCAAAGTACAGCAACGGTGAGGATTCTTTGTTCCTTCACGATTGTCTGAAAAAGGGATTAAAGATATACAGGACGGGGGTTTCAATCGGACATGAGGAGTCCGACAGACCATCAACCTGGTTTACGGGATTTAATGATAAGTTTTTCTTTGACAGAGGAGTGCTCTATCACTTTTTATACGGAGCGCTTGCGGGAGCTATGAGCCTTCGCTTTTTACTTGTGCACAGAGATGAGATGTGCAGGGAAAAATCCGTATGGCAGTGCTACAGACTTATGAAGAAGGGCATCAGACAGGGAAGACTGGAACGGTTATGATAGTTTATATGTCACTTACGCTTGTGACTCTGGCGATCGCATTTCTGATAAAAAGCGGAGATGTAAGGCCTGCAGTCATAGGTAGCGGTCAGTATAATTACATATATCGCGGAATCAGCAGAAAGCAAGTGAGAAATGTAATCGGACTTTTCTCACTATTTGTGCTTTTATCAGGTGTGTCTGCAATAAGGCTGAACGTCGGAAATGACTACAGTAACTATGTGGAATTCATGCACAGGACCTTCAGTAATGCCTACGTTCCGACGGAACCCGGGTTTAATTACCTCACGAAGTTTGTCTATACACTGTCGGGATTTGAAAATTATGTGGCTGTGTTTGCAATTTTTGCCGCAGTGACGGTTTTCTTTTTCCTTTCTGCGCTGTACAGACAGTCTGAGGATTTTTTTCTGAGCTTTATCATGTTTATGTTGCTCGGATATTATTTCCAGTCCTTAAGTACGGTCAGATATTATCTGGCGCTGGCTGTGGCGCTGTATTCGATTCGTTTTTGTCTAAACGGAGACTGGCCGAGATTTATTATTCTGATTCTGTGCGGGGCACTTTTCCACAAGTCGCTGATAGTAGTGCTGGTGCTTTATCCGCTGGCATCGATGAAGTGGAAGAGATGGATGTATATAGTGCTTTCGGCACTTTGCTTTTCCTGCATTTTTCTTAAGGATGTATATCTGGTGGTGGCGACGAAGCTGTATCCTTCTTACGAGGGAACAGAATATTTATCCGGCGGAACCAGTGCTATAGGTATAGCAAGATGCGTGGCAGTGCTGTTTTTAGCTGTATTTGTGCTTGGGAAGAATATCGTAAGTGATAAGAAAATGAGCTTCTATTTTTATTCGAATCTAGGTGCATTGCTGCTGTATGTATTCTGTTCTTTTTTGCCCACGGTTTCGAGGATTACCTATTACTTTATGGTGACACAGATATTATACGTGCCGGCGCTGCTAAAAAGGCTTATGGCAGATCCTGATTACAAACGATATAAGACGGGGCAGATACTTAAGGTTCTTACGGTAATTGGATGCGTCCTTTATTTTATAATGTATATGAGAGGGGCAGCAAATGATGGAGTAAGAATTCTTCCCTATGAGACTATCTTTTTCCATGAACTGCCCGCAACGCTTTCAGAGCGAGGATTTGGTTGATATGAAAAAATCATTTTTTACGATAATTGTAGTTTCATATAATGCAGGCGAGGACCTGTTAAAGACTCTTAAGAGCATAAAAATGCAGACCTTCAAGGACGTCTCCATTGTCATTAAGGATGGCGGCTCCACTGACGGATCTTATGAGAAGGCCAGGGAGTTCCTTTCGGATGATGAAAAGTGCGGAAGAGCTCTTTTTATAAAGGGGAAGGATCACGGCATTTACGATGCCATGAATATTGCGGTCAGTGCTGTTAAGGAGGAAGCAGGAAATAAGGCGAAGGATACAGAGCCGGGCTTTATCTATTTCCTTAATTGCGGCGATATTTTTTCAAACAGCAAGGTGCTTCAAAAGGTTCACAGTAAGATAAAGCTTGATGAGAAGAATTCGGGTACGATTGTTCCCTCAATTTACTACGGTGATATATATGAGATGAAAACCTCACAGAGGGTTTCTTCGGTGCCAAAGATCAATGATTTTGCCTGCTACAGAAATGTTCCGTCGCATCAGGCATGCTTCTACGATGAGAGACTTATGTACAGATATGCCTTCGATACGGTTTGGAAGGTGAGGGCCGACTACGAGCACTTCCTCCGCTGCATTTATGTTGAGAAGGCGCTGGCTATTTATATGAATCTGCTTATTGCGGATTACGAGGGAGGTGGCTTTTCCGAGACAAGAGAGAATAGGAAGGTTTCGGAGACGGAGAGGCAGCAGATAATTCATCTCTACCTTCCGAAGAAGCAGATACAGAAATTTGATCTTATAAGAAAACTGACACTGGCTCCGCTGCGGACAAAAATTGCGGAGAACCCGAAAACGGCAGGAGCTTATAATAAGGTGAAGAGTTTGGTATATAAGCTTAAAAGGCATTAAATGAGGAAGATATGAAAGTTTTATGGGTGTGTAACATCATGCTCCCTGCTTTTGCAAAGGCGAAAGGACTTGCATGGTCAGACCGCGAGGGATGGCTCTCAGGTGCTTACGATAAGATCCTTATGGGGAAGGAAAATTGCAACATCACACTGGGTGTGGCATTTCCCGCAGAGGATATGGGCAGGGATGCTGTGAAAATTGAAAATGTGAGCTTTTATGGCTTTTCCGAAAACCTTAATGCGCCTGAGATATACGATGAGAAGCTGGAGGACAGGTTTAAGGAGATATATGAGAGCTTTCAGCCTGATCTTATCCATGTGTTCGGGACAGAGTTCCCGCACAGCCTTGCTGCGATCAGAGCCTTTGGCAAGCCTGAGAGGACGCTTCTTGGGATACAGGGGCTTTGCAGCGAGATAGAAAAGGTGTATATGGCGAACCTTCCGGAGAGTGTCTGTAATGATATGACTTTCCGTGATAAATACAAAAATGATTCGCTTTTGCAGCAAAAGGAGAAGTTTGCAAAGCGCGCGGAAAACGAGATAGAAGCCATTAAACTTACCGGACATATCACGGGGAGAACCGGTTTTGATAAAGAGACAACTTCGAAAATAAATCCCACTGCAAAATATCACAAGATGAATGAAACGATGCGTCCCACTTTCTATAAGGATGCTTGGAGAGCTGTAAATACGGTTCCGCACAGTATCTTTCTGTCACAGGGAGATTATCCCTTGAAGGGATTTCATTTTGTGTTGGAAGCGGTTCCTGAGATACTTAAGGAGTTTCCTGATACTAAGATATATGTTGCGGGAAACAGTGTCATCGGCAAGATACGAAGGAAGACAGTTACTATTCCCGACGAGCAGAAGAATTCCTCGGGAAAGAGCAAGTATCCCATGGCTATCAGAATTTCAGCCTATGGTAAATACTTAAAGAGACTTATAAGAAAGGGCAGACTCGGTGGTAAGGTTGTGATGCTGGGAAAGCTCTCTGCAGAGCAGATGAAGGAACAGCTTCTTAAGTGCAACCTGTTTATTTGTCCTTCGATTCTGGAAAACTCGCCCAATTCCATGGCAGAGGCCATGCTTCTCGGGGTTCCCGTGGTTGCTGCCGATACCGGCGGAATCCCGGACATGCTTGAGAAAAATGTGGACGGACTTTTGTTTGAAGCAGGAAATCCCGAGGATCTTGCAAAATGTATCAGACAGATGTTCCGAGAACCGGTCATTGCAGCTGTGTACGGCGATAACGCCCGCAAGCACGCGATGATAACCCACGATCCCGCCGCCAACTTCAAGCGGCTCGTGGAGATATATAAAGAAATATGCCTTCCCCTTGGGGGATAGATGAAGAATAATATGCCTTCCCCCTGGGGGATAGATGAAGAATAATATGCCTTTCCCCACTGGGGGGAAGGTGGCACGAAGTGCCGGATGAGGGGTATAACATAAATTGATAGGATTAAATATCACCTTTATCTCAAACTTCATAAACCACCACCAGATTCCCCTTTGTGATGAGATGTACTCCCGCATAGGCGATGGTTTCTCTTTCATAGAGACACAGCCCATGGAGGAGGGACGGCGAAACCTGGGATGGAATTCTGATACGGACAGCATCCCTTATGTTCACAGAATATACGAGGATGAGGCCGCATGCGCAGCGCTTATAAAAAACTGCGATGTACTTATGCTCGGTTGGACCGGTCAAAACAAGGCGAGCCTTACGGAGAGACTTATAAAAGAAAGGCTCGACTCCGGAAAACCAGTGATTCGCGTCAGTGAAAGAATCTACCGCGAGGGAAGATGGAAGGCAATTTCCCCGAGAGGCTTAAAAGCAAAATACGAGGAGCATATAAAATACAAGAATTCGCCGGTATATATGCTCTGCGCAGGAGCGTATGTCTCGGGAGACTTTAGCCTTATAGGTGCTTATCCCGGGAAGATGTATAAATGGGGATATTATCCTCCGCTCAGGCAATATACGGATGAAGAGCTTGACGGGATGCTTTATAAGGATGGCGATCAGCTTAGGATCTGCCTTGCATCAAGACTTATCAAGTTAAAGCATCCTGAATTTGCGATAACAGCTGCAGAAATACTGCGAGAAAAGGGAATGGATTTCCATATAGATGTGGTCGGAGACGGACCGCTTGCCATAGCCCTTTCGAAAGAAATACGGCAAAAAGAGCTTTTGGCAAATATCACCTTGCATGGAGCTGTGAATCCCGACAAAGTGCGTGATATCATGGAAAAAAGCCATGTATTCATCTTTGGCAGTAATTATCTCGAGGGCTGGGGAGCAGTGGTAAATGAAGCGATGAACAGCGCCTGCGCGGTTATTGCATCGTCTGAAGCCGGAGCTGTGCCCTACCTCATAGAGGACAGCGTAAACGGACTTACCTTTGATAACTGCGATGAGAATGAGCTTAGGAAAAAACTCACAGATTTCATAAATCTATCAACCGAAGAAAAACGTGCCCTTCAGAGAAATGCCTACAAAACGATCGTGACTACCTGGAACGCAAAATGCGCGGCAGAAAGACTCCTTTCATTTTGTAAGAGCATTACCGGCGGCACGAATTACAATACGCCTAAGGATGGCCCCATGAGCATCGCGAAGGTGCTTAAAGCGCCGGGCTTCATCCGAACCCTCAAGGAAGACAATCACCTGGAATGAGGGGACAGGAGAATATAATTTGTTTACAAAGAAAATCACCATAATCATACCCGCATATAACATAGAAGACCTTATAATCCGCTGCATAGAGTCAGTCTGTGCCCAGACTTACCCGGATGAACTACTGGAGATCATAGTTGTGGATGACGGCTCTACCGATGATACCTACGCTCGTGTCCAGAATTACATTGACTCACATGGCTTTAATGCTGACGGAAAAGATAGTTCCACGCAGGATAGCAGTAACGCAGCAGCCGGAGAAAAACCACGCATCCTCCTGCTCCACCAGGATAACGGCGGCAGCAGTAAGGCGAGAAATTTGGGGCTCAGTGCGGCGACCGGCGATTATATAGGTTTCGTCGATGCGGATGACTATGTGGACCCGCATATGTATGAGACCTTGATGAAAGCCATAATCAAAAACAGCACTGAAAAGGAACCTGTTCTGATGGCTCAGATTTCAAGGGATGAGATTGCAGAGGATGGTACAAGACTTCCGGATGTCTGCATCCCGCCTGTTACGGAAAACACTGTGACCGGTGCTGAGCATATGAGGACACTTCTTATGCACACAGGTGACGCCTCATTTTGTACCAAGCTGACAAGCAGGAAGCTTTTTCAGGGAGAGTGCAAAGGCTTCCCGGAGGGTGAGCTTAACGAGGACTTTTATCTCATGATACACATGCTGAAAAGAGTGAAGAAGCTCGTCATTCTTCCGCAGCAGTATTATCATGTTTTTTACAGAAGCGGAAGTAACTCAAGAAAGAAAGCTGATCAGAAGGATTACTTCCCGCCGGTATTTACGGATATAGTAAGAAATGCGGATGTTGCAAGAAGTCTTGTGAAAAAAAGCTTCCCTGAACTTAAGGAAGAAGCTATGCGATTCTGCCTCATTCAGAGGCTTGATTATCTGCTGCACATACCGATCAGTAAGATGAATCGCCATAACCGTTTCTATAAAAAGAACGTGGTGGGCTTTTTGAGAAAGCATATAAGTAACATCTATAATAATGAGTATATGACTAAAAGGGATAAGACATATCTTACTCTTTTTGTAATAGCACCAAAAACAATCAGGGTTGTGCACGCTAAAATTCGAGGACTTTGATGAAAATAATCGCAAAAAAATACAACTTACTTTTACTGGTTATCCTGGTTTTGCAGATAGTTACTATCTGCTTTTTTGGCGTACAAAAAGAGGGATTTCATCAGGATGAGTATTATTCATATTTTTCTACAAACAGAAGCTTGGGGTTCTACTATCCTGACAGGGAATGGGTGGATACAGATACTCTTCGGGATGAGTTTGTAGTGAAAAAGGGCGAGGGATTTAATTACGGACTCGTTCATCTTGTGCAGTCCTGGGATGTCCATCCTCCGCTTTTTTATGATATGCTTCATACGGTTTGTTCACTGACACCGGAGGTCTTTTCAAAGTGGCAGGGGCTTATCGTCAATATAATTGCGTTCATAATAAGTTTCTTTCTGTTAAACAGTCTTGCGAAAAGTGTGGGCATGAGCAAGGGATTAAGGCTTATCCTGATGTTTGCTTACGGTTTTAATCCCATGACGATATCCTGTGTGATGTTTATAAGGATGTATATGTGGCTCACGGTTTTCGTGCTCGCTTCGGCGCTGTGTCACATGAGACTGATGAACCTTATCAAGAAGTATTATACGGGAAATGAGATGGAAGGCTACACGCTTGCAAAGCCTTTTGATAAAGATTTTAAGATTGGATTCGTAAAAAGTATTTTAGCCATTGCAGTCATAAGCTTTTTGGGATTTCTAACACAGTACTATTTCCTGATTTTCATGGTAATGATGGGGCTTGCGTTCGGAATATGGTTCCTGTTCCTCATGCCAAAGAACAGTGAGTTTATCCGGCAGGCTGCATCTATGGCAAAGCGGTTAATATACATTCTGGTATATGGTATCGGCTGCGCGTTTGCTCTTGGCTGCGCCGTTCTTGTATATCCGGCGTCACTTTCACATATCTTCAGGGGGTATAGGGGACAGGAGGCCCAGGCTGCCTTTGCAGATGGCTCCAATATCATAGAGCGATTCGGATTTTTTATTGGCCTTGCAAATGATTACCTTATGTCAGGTATGGTATGGCTTATTATCGTAATGATAGTAATTGCTCTGATAGGACTGTTCTTTTTCCTTAGAATAAAAAGAGAGAAGGATAAGCTGCATATCGCAAATATCCGAAGCCTTTTTGCGGCCTCGGCGGGTTATTTTTTTGTGGTTGCCAAAACCGCGCTTCTTCTTGGCGATACTTCAAACCGTTATGAGATGCCGATTTATCCGATAATACTTTTACTTGCGGTTTATTTCACAAGAATCGGACTGAGAGTCATAGTGGGAGCAAGAAAAATAAAAGAAATAGCGATACCGGTTTTGGGTACCTTTTTAATATTTGCAATTATTACAGCAAAAGGACTCTTCATAGACCGGAATGTTCTTTTCCTATATCCGGAGGACAGGGATAGAATCAAATTCTCCGAAGATATGAAGGTCCAGGATGCAAAGGCTGTGGTTATTTATAACAGTGCAACTCCGGATAATATCTGGAGACTTACGGATGAGCTGCTGGTGTATGACAAGCTATACTATGTTGACACGGATAATACGGAGGCTATAACAGATAGTGAAATTGCCGGTGCCGATATCCTTGCTGTTTATGCCGCAGATCATGACAACAGGGACGAGATTCTTAATGTACTTATGAAAAATAATCCGACATTTTCCTGGTGCGGGAAGATATCGCAGAAGGATATGTGGACCGTTTATGAGATGCAATAATTTGTAGGAATTCCTTGATTATAGTATAATCTATTAGAATTATGCTTTGAAAAGAGGTAGAAAATGAAATTAGATGATAAAACCATACTTGTAACAGGAGGAACCGGTTCGTTCGGTCATTGTTTCACAGAGTATCTTCTTGAGCACTACAATCCCAAGAAGATCATCGTGTATTCACGTGATGAATATAAGCAATATACCATGGCCAATGAGAAGGTGTATAAAGAGCACGCTGATCAGATGAGATTTTTCATCGGTGATGTAAGGGATGGTGCCCGTATGGAGCGCGCTATGGAGGGCGTTGATTATGTAATCCATGCCGCTGCTCTTAAGCAGGTGCCTGCCTGCGAGTATAATCCGGACGAGGCTATAAAGACCAATGTTAACGGTGCGCAGAACGTAATTAATGCAGCTCTTAATACAGGCGTTAAACGTGTAGTTGCGCTCAGTACAGATAAAGCTGTTAACCCTGTGAATCTCTATGGTGCAACCAAGATGGTTTCAGATAAACTGTTTATCGCAGCTAATGCTTATGCCGGAAATAAGGACATAAATTTCTCGATTGTAAGATATGGTAATGTTGCGGGAAGTCGCGGTTCAATCATTCCGCTTTTCAAGAACCTTATTGAGAAGGGTGAAAAAGAGCTTCCTATAACCGATTACAGAATGACAAGATTCTGGATAAGCCTTCCCGAGGGCGTTGAGCTCGTACTTAAGGCTCTTAACGAGGCAAAGGGTGGAGAGACCTTCATCAGCAAGATTCCTTCCTTCAAGGTTACGGATCTGGCAGAGGCTATGTGCCCCGGAATCGCAACAAAAGAGATCGGAATCCGTCCGGGTGAGAAGCTTGATGAGATCATGGTAACAGTGGAGGATGCGCCTTTTACCTACGAGTTTGATAAGCACTTTATCGTATATCCTCAGGTTACTTTCAATGACAGACAGACCCCTGATCCTGCAGGCAAGAAGGTTCCGGAAGGATTCTCCTACAGCTCAGGCAATAACACAGAGTGGATGAGTGTCGAAGATATCAAGGCAAGACTTCACGAGGCAGTAGACCACTAAAATCGGAGCATAAAATGAATAATGATAAAAACGGAATCCCTGCAATTTGCGGGGGTTCGCCCGTTAGGGACAAAAAATTATACTATTCGCATCAGGATATAAATGATAAGGATATCGCAGCGGTTGTTGAGGTATTAAAAAGTGACTATCTCACAACAGGTCCTGCCATCACTGAGATGGAGAGGAAGCTTTGCGAGATAACAGGAGCAAAGTACGCGGTCGCTATAAGCAATGATACTGCAGCACTTCATATCGCATGTCTCGCTGCCGGAGTCGGTGAGGGTGATGAGGTTATAACAACTCCCATTACCTTTGCGGCCAGTGCCAACTGTGCGTTTTACTGCGGTGGCAGACCGGTTTTTGCTGATATCGATCCGGAGACCTATCAGATAGATCCCGCAGATGTTGAAAGGAAGATCACCGATAAGACCAAGGCAGTTATTCCTGTGGATTATACCGGTCAGACAGCTGATCTTCAGGCGATAAGAGATATCTGCGACAAGCATGGTCTTGTAATGATCGAGGATGCTGCGCATTCAATCGGTACAAAATATAACGGAGTTCATGTGGGAACACTGGCTGATATGACAACCTTCAGTTTTCATGCTGTGAAGACCATAACAGGCGGTGAGGGTGGCGCAATAGTCACAACTGATGAGGAGTTATATAAAAAGCTGATCCTTCTTCGTACTCATGGAATCACGAGGGATGAATCCCTTATGGAGCATGAGAGCGACGGACCGTGGTATTATGAGCAGCTCCTGCTTGCACCGAATTACAGACTTACCGATATTCAGGCAGCTCTTATATGCAGTCAGCTCGACAGACTTCCAGAATTTGTGGAGAGAAGGAAGTCTATCAGGAAGAAATATGATGAAGCTTTTTCCAAAATACCGGAGCTGTTCGTGCAGAAGGAGGATAAGAACTCCGATTCCTGCAGACATTTATACATCTTAAGGATAGTTCCCGGGAAGCTGAAAATCGGAAGGAAAGAGTTCTTCGATGCTCTAGGAGCTGAAAATATCATCTGCAACGTACATTACATCCCGACCTACTATTTCCCTTATTATGAGAAGATGGGATATAAAAAGGGTCTTTGCCCGAATGCAGAGAAGCTCTATGATGAGATGATTACGATACCGCTTTATGCAGCCATGACCGATGAGGATGCGCAGGATGTTATAGCAGCGGTGACTAAGATTGTGGAGTATTACAAAAAATGAGCGCAATTGCAATAATAACTGCTCGTGGTGGCAGCAAACGCATACCACGTAAAAACATAAAAGAATTTTGCGGCAAACCGATAATAAATTATTCCATAGAGGCAGCTCTTGCGTCCGGAATCTTCGACGAAGTCATGGTATCCACCGATGATGAGGAGATTGCGGAGATTGCAAAAAAAGCCGGGGCGAAGGTCCCGTTCTTTAGATCCGCTGAGACTTCAAATGATACTGCAACAACCGCAGATGTTCTTCTAGAAGTCCTTGATGAATATGAGAAGAGAGATCAGAGCTTTGAATATGGCTGCTGCATCTATCCCACAGCTCCCTTTGTAACTGCAAGGAAGCTGAAGGAAGCAATGGACGAGCTTGTAAAGTCGGGAGCGGAGTCAATTGTTCCAATGCAGGAATTTTCCTATCCTCCTCAGAGAGGTCTTTTCATAGATGATAAGGGACTTGTGAAGATGCTTCATCCGGAGTATGCGACCACCAGAAGCCAGGACCTTCAGAAACAGTACCACGAATGCGGACAGTTCTATATTTTCAGAAACGATGCCTTCAGAATTCAGAAGGATACAACCATGGAGAAATCCATACCCTACATCATAGATCCGGTGGAATCACAGGACATCGATAACGAGAGCGACTGGTTACTGGCGGAGCTGAAGTACCGTTTCCTTACAGAGCAGGGGATACTGAAATAATATGCCTTCCCCTTGGGAGAAGAAAAAATATAAGCCTTCCCCTTGGGGGGAGGTGTCAGCGAAGCTGACGGATGAGGGGAAAAGAGGACTCAAATGAAATTACAAGAATGTCTTAAAAATGGCCGCGCCTATATAATTGCCGAGATGAGCGCCAACCACGGCGGCTCTCTTGATAATGCCCTGCAGATCGTTGAAGCGGCTGCAAAGGCCGGCGCAGACTGTCTGAAAACACAGACCTATACAGCGGATACCATCACCATAGACTGCGATGCCGAGGCTTTCAAGATTCACGGCGGATTATGGGATGGCTACAATCTTCACGACCTCTATAAGGAGGCCTATACTCCCTGGGAGTGGATGGAACCCGTAAAGAAAAAGTGCGAGGAGTGCGGAGTTGATTTTCTTTCCACACCCTTTGATACGACTTCGGTAGATTACCTTGAAAACATTGGCGAAGAGTTCTACAAGATCGCATCCTTTGAACTTGTGGATATCCCGCTTATAAAATATATTGCGAAAACCGGTAAGCCCATAATCATGTCAACCGGAATGGGCTCCGAGGAGGAGATAAGAGAGGCTGTTGATGCCATCAGATCCGAGGGTAATGACAACATTATTCTGCTTAAGTGCTGCAGCGTATACCCCACGGTGTCTTCTGATCTTAATCTTAGAACCATACCTGATATGAGAGTAAAATTCGGAGTCCCGATAGGACTCTCGGACCATTCGATGGGCGGGACCGCAGCAATAGCAGCAGCGGCGCTGGGGGCTGTAGTCATTGAGAAGCATTTCTGCCTTGATAGAAATATTCCTTCCGCGGATTCCGCTTTTTCCATGGAACCTCAGGAATTCGCCGACATGGTAAAGGGCGTTCACGATGCGGAGTTGGCACTCGGACAGATTTTCTACGGACCGACAGAGGCTGAGGCGGGAGAGTACACCAACCGCAGATCACTTTTCATAGTAGAGGATGTTGAAGAGGGTGAGGTGCTTACGGATAAAAATGTGCGAAGCATTAGATCCTACAACATTCAGGGCATGAAGCCCAAGTATTATGAAGAGGTTCTTGGGAAAAAGGCAAAACAAAAGCTGACACGCGGAACACCGCTGGATTGGAGTTGTATTGAATAAGATTGCAATTCGCGTAGATGCAAATGAAATAGTGGCGACAGGGCATATCATGCGCTGCAGGACAATAGCACACAGTCTCTTGCAGCTGGAATGCTTTGTCGTTTTTGTGTCTGCGGATGATAATATTGTGCCCTACATAAAGGACGAATTTGAATATCAGATTCTTGAAACGAATTGGCGAAATATGGAGCAGGAAATAATTACCCTTCTCGATTTTTTGCATGAGGAGGGGATTAATCGCATGCTTGTAGACAGCTATTATGCGACTCCCGAGTATATAAGGATGCTGGAATCCAATGGCATCAGGACCATGTACATAGATGACATGCAAAAGGAAAAATACCCCGCTTCGGTTCTCCTTAATTACAGCCCTGGAGCACCGGGACTTGGTTACGAGGAGTTTTACGAGGGCGAAGCTCCAAAACTTCTTTTGGGGACCAAGTATATTCCCATCCGTGAACAGTTTGTGAGACAGAGTAGGAAAAGCGAAGGCACGGGGATAACCGGTGACTCCCAGAGATACGGAACCGATGGTGAGATCCTGCAAAACATTGACCTTGTCGCAAGTGAAAATGCGCAGGCTTTCGAAGGCGCTCACAGAACCTACGGCTACAATAAGGGAGAGATAAAAAATATTTTCCTGACAACCGGAGGCGCAGATACCATGGGGCTTTCCGAGGTTATTGTCTCAGCGATTCTTAGAGATAAAGAACTCGGCTTTTTAGGAAGCAGGGATAAAAAGATTCATCTTCTCGCGGGAAGATTTTACCGTGTGATGGAGAAGATTCAGCAGTTTATAGAGGACGGATATGTTGTCCTTCATCAGAATGTATCGAATGTTGCGGATATCATGAGTTCCTGCGATGTGGCGATCACACCTGCCGGGACCACGCTGTATGAATTATGTGCGGTGGGTGTTCTATCCGTGAG
Source organism: Butyrivibrio sp. INlla16 (assembly GCF_900104155.1). Classification (GTDB taxonomy): domain Bacteria; phylum Bacillota; class Clostridia; order Lachnospirales; family Lachnospiraceae; genus Butyrivibrio. Next base: position 34,451 of record NZ_FMYB01000015.1, on the reverse strand, counting down.
TTATGTGTTTGCGGAAAACCAGGAGCCTGATGCGCTGTTTTTTGCTAACGAGGGCTACATACCCTATGCGGGTGACTTCAGAGACGATGCCAATGAGACTATGACGGCCATACTCAGATATCTTGAGGAAGTGTTATCTATGGACACTTCACAGCGCCTTGAAATATCAGGAAAGCTGAAAAAGCTTATCGATGGACAAGGCGCAGACAGAATTGCGGAAGTACTGACGGAGATGTAACTACGATGAAAAAGATTTTTATACTGGGAGCGAGTGCACTTCAGGTGCCTGCTATTAAAAAAGCAAAGGAAAAGGGACTGTATGTCTATGCGCTGGACTATGATCCGGAGGCAGTCGGAATAAAGGATGCCGATGAGTTTTTGTGCATAAGCACAATTGATAAGGAAGCTGTGCTTGAAGCTGCAAAGAAATATGAACCCGACTATATCATCACTTCTACCAGTGACATGCCGGTAAGGACCGTGTCCTGGGTTAATGAGCAGCTAGGCAGGAAAAATGATATCTCTTTCGAAAATGCCATCTGCGCAACGGATAAGGCAGCCATGAGAAGACGCATGAAAGAAAAGGGTGTGCCGATTCCGGAGTTCTATGTAGTTTCGGGGAAAGAAGAATTCCTCAAGGCCGCAAAGAAGCTTGGCGCGAGATTTGTCTGCAAGCCTGCGGATAATGCAGCCAGCAGAGGCGTGGTACTTGTAGATAAGAATAGTACCGCAGAGGATGAGCTTTTAAATATCTATGCCTACACAAAGGAATACTCACGAAGCGGAGAGGTCCTTTTGGAGGAATTCATGGAGGGGCCTGAAGTCAGTGTGGAGTCCTTCACAGTTGATGGGAAGACACATATCATCACCATAACGGATAAAATGGTCACAGAGATTCCCTTCTTCGTAGAGACCGGACACACCGAACCGTCGAGACTTCCGGAAGCTGTTCAGGAGGATATCAGGAATGTAGCAAGGGCAGCGATAGAAGCAGTTGGAATAGAAAACGGTCCATCCCACACAGAGATTAAGGTCACAAAGGACGGAGCGAAGCTTGTTGAGATAGCAGCACGCCTTGGCGGTGATTTTATCACATCTAAGCTGGTGCCGCTTTCCACGGGAGTTGATCTTATTGACTGCTGTCTGTCCTCGACACTTGGGGAAGAGGTAAAGTGGCAGAGTACCAAGAATGCCGGCTCAGCCATAAGATTTTTGTTTGCGAAAGAGGCTGTCAGTGAATCCGGAGAAACCGGTGATGCGGCTAAGACCATTTTGTCGGTTACAGGCGTGGAAGAAGCCGAAAATATGCCCGGTGTTACGGAGGTTGTCATCTATAAAAAGTCCGGAGATGAGGCTACCATGTTAAAGAGCAGCGGTGACAGATGGGGACATGTGATAGCAGAGGGTGACAGTGCTGAGGATGCCGCAAAAAAAGCGGAAGAAGCGGCATTTTTAATTCGTTTTTTAACGAATTGACGGGAGTTTGTGGTATCATAGTACTATAGCTGTTAACTGACTTTTTGTTGTATGTAAAAGCTTTGAGGGGGAATTGAATATGGCTGAACACGGAGAAGTTCGTTCTAAGGCTTCTGTTCAGAAGGAAGATGACAATGTCATGGTCAAGGTTGCGACCTTTATCGTAGACAGACGTAACCTTTTCTTTTTGATATTCGGAATAGTTCTGATTTTCTGTGCTATCGCGTCGGGGATGGTCAAGGTCGAGAATGCGCTCTCGGCTTATCTTCCCGACTCTTTTGAGACCAGTATCGGTCTTGATCTCATGGAAAAAGAGTTTACAACCTACGGATCTGCCAAGATTATGGTGTCTAATATTGTCTATGAGGACGCTGAAAAACTGGCAGAGGATATTCGTGCCCGCGGTGACGTCTCGATGCTTCAGTTTGACGAGACTCCGGATCATTACAACAATTTTTCCGCGCTCTTTGACGTTACTTTCAAGTACGAAGAGAAGGATGAAAGGGCGCTTCAGGGACTCGAAGAGATTAAAGAAATGCTCTCTTCCTACGATATTTTCGTGTCGACCACAATGGGCAATGCCTCTGCGGAGACTATCGCCAAGGAGATGAAAACCGTAAGTGCTCTGGTTGTGGTTATTGTGCTTGTGGTGCTGGTCCTTACTTCACAGACTTATGCTGAGATACCGGTTCTCCTTCTTACCTTCGGAGCTGCGGCTGTAATGTCAGCCGGTACCAATTTCATTCTGGGTACAATTTCTTTTGTATCCGATTCCGTTACAATCGTACTTCAGCTTGCGCTTTCAATCGATTATGCGGTTATTTTCTGTAACAGATATAAAGAGGAGCATGAAAATCTGCCTATCAGAGAGGCGGATATTATAGCCCTCAGTAAAGCAATTCCTGAGATTTCCTCCAGTTCCCTAACCACCATAGGCGGTCTTGTTGCCATGATGTTCATGCAGTTCGGCATAGGTCGCGACATGGCAATATGTCTTATCAAGGCTATTGTTCTTAGCCTTGTTGCAGTTTTCCTTCTTATGCCCGGTCTTATCATGATCTTCGGATCACTTATGGATAAAACAAGGCACAAGAGCTTTGTTCCCAAGATTCCTTTCGTGGGAAAATTTGATTTCTTTACAAGATTTATAGTGCCGCCGATTTTCCTGGTGCTTATCATAGGGGCATTTATCGTTCAGAATAAATGCCCGTTTGTCTATGGTTATTCCAAGGTTGAAACTCCGATTAAAAATGAAACACAGATAGCGAGCGAGCTCATAAGCGAGACCTTCGGGGATTCAAATATGGTTGCAGTCGTGGTTCCCGCGGGCAACTATGACAAGGAAAAGAGACTGATTCAGACCTACCTTAAGTGCGATGAGGTAAAGTCCGCGCAGGGACTTGCCAACATCGAGGCGATGGGCGGTTACTGCCTTGCCGATAAGCTGACAGTGAGAGAGTTTTCCGAACTTCTTGAGCTTGACTATGAGGTGGCAGAGCTTCTTTACATGGCCTATGCGGTAAACGACAAGAATTATGCAAAGCTTGTGAACGGACTATCAACCTACAGAGTTCCTCTCATTGATATGATCATGTTCCTCCACGATGAGGTGGATGAGGGATATGTAACGCTGGATGAGAGCATGCAGGAAAAGCTTGATGATGCTTATGAGCAGATGAATATCGTCAAAAAACAGCTGCAGGGTGAAAATTACAGCAGAATTCTTGTGTACTTAAATCTCCCCCAGGAGGGCGAGGAAACTTTTAATTTCCTTAATTCGATGCACACCATGGCGAACAATTTTTATGAGGGTCAAATTCTGGTAATAGGTGAAGCCACCAGCCAATTTGACCTTCAGAAGACCTTCTCCGTGGATAATACTGTGGTTACCGTTATTTCAATTCTGGCCGTGCTGGTAGTTCTTCTGTTTACCTTTAAGTCAGCGGGTATGCCGGTGCTCCTTATCCTGGTAATCGAGGGAGCTATCTGGATCAACTTTGCGTTCCCGACCATTGAAAACAACAATATTTTCTTCATGACCTACCTGATTGTCAGCTCAATTCAGATGGGTGCAAATATCGACTATGCGATCGTTATTTCCGGAAGATTTATGGAACTCAAGGATAAGATGTCCCATAAGGATGCGATAATTGAGACTATGAACTTCGCGTTCCCGACAATTATTACTTCGGGATCAATGCTTGCGCTTGCAGGCTTTGCAATCGGACAGCTGACTTCCGACGGCGCTATATGCGGTATCGGGCAGTGTCTCGGACGAGGAACTGTCATATCCATTATTTTGGTAATGTTCGTACTGCCTCAGATACTTCTCATAGGAGCAAGTATTATAGACAAAACTTCATTCGCCGTTACGCTGCCTCTTACCATGGAGCGCGATACCGGCCTTATGCGAGTTGACGGCATAATAGAGGGACAGATCAACGGAACGGTTATAGGTGAGATGCATGCAGTTGTAAGAGGCGATGTGAGAGCCTTCATCCAGAGTGGTAATCTTGAGAGACTTGATGCGACCAGGATTACCGCGGAGGACCTCGAAAAGCTTCTTGAGGGCAGAGACGCAGTGAATGAGGAGGAGAACGCATGAAAAAGAAAAAATCCGGACTCATCCTGAAAAAACTGTCTGCATCTGTACTGGCGTTTGCTGTTTTTGCAGGCACATCGCACATAGATGTTAGTGCAATAAATGAACTTGAAAATGAGCTGATAGAGGGACTTCGAAACAGGGTTAAAAGTGAAGCCACTACTTCCATGCTCGAAAAGAGCGAGAAGGAAAGCAGCGATGAGCTTGCCGATGAGGAGGCATATCAGATAAGGCTTCGCCAAGGCTCTGAAGTCACATCCGGAGATGCGGCTGCCGGTGAAGATGAACCGGTGGAAATTGTTTATAAGAGTATTTCCATTGAAAGTCTTGAGGATTTCCTTGAGTTTTCAAAGAATTGTAAGAGCGATGCATGGTCTCTTGATAAGACAGTCAGCCTTAAGACAGATATTGATCTTACCGGCTCCGATTTTGAGATGATCCCGTTTTTTAACGGAATCTTCAATGGCGAAGGTCATGAGATAAAAGGATACAGTAATGCCGAAGATCCCTATATCACGGGAGTTTTCAGATATATAGGAATAAACGGCATAGTGCAGAATCTTAATGTATCCGGTGAAGTCAGGATGAAGGACGAACTGAAATTTACCGGCGGAATCTGCGGAATGAATCTCGGCATTATCAAAAACTGCACTTACAACGGAATTCTGGAGGGCAATAATACAGTTGGCGCAATAGCAGCCATCAATGAAAACACCGGCCTTATAAGCGGGTGTACAAATGATGCTCATGTATCGGGGTATTACTACACAGGAGGAATCACCGGCAAAAATTACGGAATAGTATCGGAATCCGTCAATAACGGAAGTATAAATGATAACGCTGAGTGGGTTGTAAAGGATGATGAGAAGGGCGAGAGTATAATCCAGTCCATTTCCTCAGACAGCAGTGATGAGACGAAAATTCGCTCAGGTATTGATACCGGAGGAATTGCCGGCTACTCAAAAGGAAATATCGCAAGGTGTAAGAATAAAGGAAACATCGGCTATGAGCATGTTGGCTACAATGTAGGCGGAATTGTCGGAAGACAGATGGGCATCGTGTCCTACTGTGAAAACATGGGAATTATCTACGGAAGGAAGGATATAGGCGGAATCGTCGGTCAGATGGAACCCTACCTTGAGCCGGAGGATATCCAGACGCTTCCTGAAGCAGCTGATAAGCTTCACGACCTTGTTAATAAAACTCTCACGGATATGGACGGAGATGTGGATGTCATTTCCTCTGATGTCACTGATCTGACCGGCTACGCGAACGGAGTTGTGGATGACGGCCGCGCACTTACGGGAGAACTGACAACCTCTGTAAATGCCAATGTCCGTGTTGTTAATGCTGTAATTGAGCGCTTTGAATATGTTATGCAGAATATCCCCGGGGTACTTGATCATATGTCAAGTGCGTCGGATAAGATGTATTACTTTAATAATGCGCTAGCCAGAGCTATCGAGAACATCAACGTCGAGGGCGAGCTTTCGGATGAAGACAGAGATGCGATCGAGAGCAGTGAAAGAGATATCTATGACAAAATGGCCAACACTAACGAGAAGACTCAGAGGATGGAGAGTCTGTCGGAAGCCATTAACCGTTTAATGTATGAGACTGATGCGAACGGTAATTATGTCTATGATGAAAACGGAAACAGAAAGCTGAGGAAGCTGACAGCTGAAGAGCAGGCGCAGCTGAATGCTTATCTTGCCGAGCTTCAGCAGCTTGCATCCGAGACGGGAAGCAATGTGTCCGGAATGTTTGGCGGAGCTTCCACTATTCTTGAGACCTATAAACCCTACGCGAGCTCTGCTACGGACGCTGTTATCGGAGAAACCGAGAATGCGATTCATGCGCTGCAGGATGCGGAAGGCGAGCTTCGTGAAGCAACAAACTGCACCAGAAGTATTATTGATTATCTGAATTCTCAGGAAAAGCTGAGACTTTCGGGACTTGGAAGCGACTGGGATGCAAGCCTTGATTCACTGCATGCGAATCTGCGTGGAATATCGGGTTCTATAGAAAATATAAACCAGGATGGGAAGTCCACTTCCCACACGCTCAATGCCAACCTGGCAGCGGTAAACGATCAGGTTAACGAAATCTACCATATTCTGTCTGACAGACTGGATATCATCTATAACGATGATGCGTCTGTTTTTACTGATGTATCGGATGAAGATATACAGCAGGCGAGAACAGGCCGTGTTGACAGTTCCAAGAATAAGGGCACGGTCAAGGGAGACATTGATATAGGCGGAATTGCGGGCTCCATGGCAATTGACGAAGAGGATCCCGAGGAGAATGCAGCCGGCAATCTGAATATCGGAAGAGGAAGTAAATATACTCTTAAGAACATTATCTTCGAGTGCACGAATGATGCAACGGTTGAGTCAAAGAAGGACGGAGCGGGACTTATCGTCGGATACATGGCGCAGGGAATTGTGTCAAACTGCGAGGGTATCGGCTACGCCAGAAGTACGGAAGGAAGTTATACGGGCGGAATTGCAGGGCAGTCAATGTCCATTATTCGAGACTGTGATTCTCTATGCCTCCTTGAAGGCAATAAGTATGTGGGCGGAATAACCGGCTACGGAACGACCATAACGGGCTGTAATGCCATGGCGACATGGCACGAGGAACCGAGTGAAAGATTCGGTTCAATAGCAGGAATAGTTAATTCCGACTCCGAAACAAGGAAGGCAAAGCTTGATAATATCAGCGGCAATTATTTTGTCGAGAACAAGGTCGGTGGAATTGATGACATAAACTTTGAAGCTATTGCGCAGCCTGTGGAGTACAAGAAATTTTTGGAAAAGGACGGAATAGGTGATGCCTTCAGACATCTTAAGGTTATATTTGAGGTAGAAGGTATAAGAATCGGTGAGCAGGAGCTTGCTTATGGAGAGAGCCTTGCCAATCTTGAGTTCCCTGAGGAAGAGCTTAGGGAAGGTTACTATGTAAAATGGCCGGATGTATCCAATCTGGTCATGGAAGGAACCTATATTTTAACAGGTGAATATGTTGCCACAAACAAAGCAATCGAGAGTGAAGGAAAGGATGATGAATCCGGAAAGCCGATAGCGATTCTCGGCGGAAGCTACGGGGATGATGCTTATATCGATGCACAGGTTGTCGACGAGCCTTCATATAATACCGAGATGCCACTCACCGAGAGAGGAGCGGTGGTATATCGAATCAATGTTCATGAGGGTTCCTATATTCAATCTGCAGACAGGAAGATCAGACTTTACAGTCCTTACAAGAATCCTATAGTAAAGATTTATAAGGATGGAAAGTGGAAGGACACTTCCTCCAAAAAGATCGGAAGTTATGTCGAAGTGGACATGGACGGTGAGGAAGCTGTTTATGCTATAGTTGATACCAATACACTGATAAAGAAAATCCTGAAACTGGCGATAATCATTGTCCTGATAGTTCTGGCGGCCTTCATTTTCAATCTGATCATGAAGAGAATTGTCGGTAGGAAGGGTAAGGAGAAGAAAGAAAAAGAGGAGAAAAAGCCCGAGGTCAACAAGCTTCTGAAGGAAGAGGCCGATAACGTAGGAACTGCAGCATCTAAGAACAAAAGAAGAAAGAGCAGAAAAGGAAGAAATAGAAGAAGATAAGGAGAGCTGACATGAAAAAGTACAATTTTAAAAGGCTGTTTTTCATAATGACCGCGAATGTGCTGGCAATGTTCTCCATTGTCTTTGCAAACAATTTTCATGTAAGTGCAGCTTCTACGGTGATCACGCAGACGATGTATTCCACCGACAGCGTGACCATGCACTGGATCAAGGTTCCGGGAGCAAAGGAGTACTATCCGGCGATTGCTGAGAGTAAAAGTGAAGCTGAGGAGGCAGCAAAAAAGCATGGAGTGGTTCTTGGAGATACTGAAATCAGCTATACTTTTAAAAGTCTGAAACCCGGAACAATTTATTATGTTGCGTTAAGGTGTCTGTATACGGATTCCAAGGGGGATAAGGAAGAAACCGTAGGCACGGCGATAATGAAAACTATTCCCGGGAAGGTGACGGGGCTCACCCAGGCAAAATGGTATTCGAACAAGAAGACCGTATATGTCACCTGGGATAAGCAGACGGCTGCGACTTTCAAATATGTTTTCATGGACAGGTTCGGAAGGCGCATAAGAGAGGGAGTTTCCTTTAAGAATTCTTTCAGCAGAAGGATCGATAACAACAAGTGCTATTCGTTCAAGGTAAGGTCCGTGGCGCTTGTGGGCGGGAATACCTACGAGAGTGAATGGTCCGACAGGATATATCTCTTTGCACAGCCCATGATAAAGTCATATAATTATGGGAATGATTTTGCTGTCAAAATTGCGGGCGGATCACTTAATATCAAATGGGACCGCGTGAAATATGCCAATGAAGGTTATAATATCTATGTGTCGAAGAATCGCGACAAGGGATATACCCTGGTTGGGCATGCATCAAAAAAGAAGAGTCAGAAAACCATAAAAAGATTCAAGGGCATCAGATTTAAGAAATCAGGTACGTATTATATTTATGTTGAGGGGCTGAGACAGGGACCGACAGCCTTGAGCTCAACGGGTATAGGCTATGTGTGGGAATATAAAAACGGAAAAGTAAGACAGACCTATTACCACGGAAGTTACGAGTGATCTTTTGATGAATCGGCGGCAGTAATTATTTAGAAATCGGGGAGTGAAAATGTACGAAATCGGAAGCGAGTTCAATTTAGAAAAAACTACAGAGCGAAAGGATTTGACCTTTGAACTTTCAGAAGTTGCCGAAAAGGCGGGGCGCTATATAGAGTTTCTGCGATGCGGAAGGGATGCTATCGGCTTTGTGGCAGACGATATTATCGCCCGTTTTCAGGATGATGGCATAAATCCCAGGGAAGAAGGAGCGCTTACGGCGTTTTTGCCGGCACTTGCATGCGATTCGATGGTACTTCCTTTTGAAGTGCGCGGATTTAAGCTTGTGTATTACAAGGTTAAGGAAGGTCTCAGTATAGATGTGGAGGATCTTTTTTTCGAGCTTGAAAAGGAAAAGGGCGTAGGCTCTTTTAAGCCTGTCATTCTTATAATGAATTATTTCGGAGTGTCAGATACTGCGGATGCTGCGAAGAGCATCAGAGAGAGATGTAGTGATGCTGTGATAATTGAGGACGTCACGCATATTCTGTTTGATGATAAAGCCTATTTAACAAAGAATGCTATCCCGGATTATCAGGTGGGAAGCATACGCAAATGGCTTGGAGTTCCGGACGGAGCCTTTGCGGTAAGTAAAAGTGAATTTCTGATGGGGGCTCTTACCGGAGAGACAGATTTTACCGCGCTCAGGCTTGAGGCTCTCACTGAGAAGAGTGAATATCTTGAAAAAGGAGATCCGGAGCTTAAGGTGCATTTCAGAAAGCTTCTTTCAGACGCTGAGGACAGCCTTAGTGACGGACTTGATCCCTATCATATGTCGGATGTGAGCGCAGAGCTTTTAAGCGATCTTGATACCTACAGAATGAGCGACAGAAGAAGGGCTAATTACAGGAGCCTCTATAAACTGTTATCGGAGATGCCTCTTTGCGGGAAAGCATTCAGTCTTCTTCCGGAGATTCCGGAGGTTTATGAGGGAGAGTATAAATACACTCCGTTTATGCTTCCCATTGTGCTTGATATTGATTTTATGAGAAGGAGTGCTATCACAGAGGCAGGAAAAAATATAACCCGCGATGGTTTTGAGAGAATACTTGCGGAAAAAGGTGTCTATGCGCCGGTACTTTGGCCGATCCTCCCGGATGCGGCAAAAGCCTGCGAAAGCTCGGCTCATTTTTCGGATAACATGCTCACTTTCTGGATTGATCAGCGCTATAACCGTTTTGATATGGAGCAGATAGCAGCAGTACTTGGGGAGGAGCTCTCCAGGTTATGAGACTTAGCGTAATTGTGCCCGTTTACAATATGGCGGGAGAGGATAAATTGAAACATTGTCTGGATTCACTTGTGGGGCAGACCCTGCCTGACGGGGAGATTGAGATAATTGCGGTTGACGACTGCTCGGCGGATAATTCCCTTGAGCTGATGCAGGATTATGAGAAGCGCTATCCCGGAAGATTTGTGGCAATACACAGTCCGGTCAACCATCACCAGGGCGGAGCCAAGAACATAGGACTTGGAATTGCCAAGGGTGAGTGGCTTGGCTTTATCGATGCTGATGACTGGGTGGTTCCGGATTATTACGAGAGACTTCTTAAGAAAGCGGATGAAACCGGCGCAGACATGGTGGGCTGCGACTACAGCCTTGTGGATTGTTATACCTTCACTCCCGGTCAGATTGTTCACAACAATAATGCAGAGCAGACAGGTGTGATGGATGAGGAGAAGTATAAGAAGCTCCTTCTGGACACCGGCAGCCTGGTGGTGAAGATCTACAAAAGAAATATTGTTATGGGAGATACAAAGCCGGTTTCCGTTACCGAGAACGGAAGTACGCTGACAAAGGCCTACATTTTTCCCGAGGATATTTTCTACGAAGACAATGCTGTCAGCAATACCTGGATGCTTCGCGTAAAGCATTTTGAATATATTGAGGAGCCACTCTACTTCTATTTTCAGCATGACGCCTCAACTGTTCATACTGTCTCCAAAAAGAACCTTGAGGACAGAATGACGGCGGGCAGACAGATACTTGCTGAGGCTAGGGAGAACGGATATCTTGAGAAGTACAAACCCGAGATAGAATTTATGTACACGGTGCTGTTTTATGTAAACACACTGTTTTCAGCCATGCCGAAGGAACAGCACATCGAGGGGTGCTACGATTTTACTAAGAAGATGGGGCTAGAGATGAAGGAGGCTTTTCCTGGTTTTCAGAATAACCCCTATTATCTGGAGAGAATCCATGCAGAGGAAAAGAAGCTGATCGGAATGCAGATGAAGTCGCATCTGCTGTTTTATGCTTATTACAGGCTGTTGTGGTTTTACAGGAATTTGAGAAAGAAGAGATAAAAATTGCACGAGAGAATATATGTATGCCACACCTTTTATCATGTGTATGTGGCATGCCTTAAGGAATTTCATATATTACACCAGTTTTCGGGAGCTATAATCGGAGCTTCCAAAGCCGGCGCGGGAAGTGAGATGGCGGGACGCGCCACGCTTGTGCTCTCCAAGATGAGCAACAAGTTTGGAAGCATGGTGGACAGAGCCAGAGACTGCGGACTTTTTGAAGAGGTCATCGAGTACGACGAAAAAGTTGATACATTTTTCCCTGAGCTTGCACCGCTTCGCACCAATACCGGAAGTCTTCCGAAGAACATGATAAACAGAATAAAATTCTGTAAGAGATTTGCGCAGCTGCAGGAGAAGTATGTCCCTGTGGATTTTACAAAGTACAAGGACATCTATGTGTTCTGCGACTCCGATCCAATCGGCTATTATCTGAACTACAAGAAGATCAGATACCATGCTCTGGAGGACGGACTTAACTGCATAAAATACGGTGACCAGGCGCGCTACGACAACAACGGACATTTTAAGTTCAAGGCGTGGCTTGCTTCAACCGGACTCATCTTCATTCAAAACGGATGGGGCAGATACTGCATAGACATGGAGGTCAACGATATCTCTATACTCGACTACCCCTGTCCTAAATACATTGAAGTTCCGCGCGAGCCGCTGGTTCAGGAACTCACACAGTCCGATAAGGACCTTATGCTGAAGCTCTTTGTGGAGAACATGGATGAGCTCAAAAAGCAGCTTGAGGAAGGCGCGGACAAGCCGAGGGTATTGATATTATCGGAGCCTCTCTGCGACCTGGAAACAAGAGAAAGACTCTTTAAAGACCTGGTCAGAGATTACGGCACCGTTAACGGCAAGGAAGCCATAGTGATGATAAAACAACATCCCCGCGACTATCTTGACTACAAGACAAAGTTCCCGGAGGTAATCCTCCTTGCAGGCACCTTCCCTATGGAGATGTTAAACTTTATCGATGGCCTGAAATTTGATAAACTAGTATCTGTTTATACAGTTGTGGATTCAATTAAATTCGTCGACGAAAAACTTTTCCTCGGCGATGATTTCATGGACAAATACGAAGCCCCTGAGATCCATCGACTAAACGAACAGATAATTGATGACTAAATAGGAGAAACATGAAAAAAATTTATAACAAGATGATGGTCTTATTGGATGGCCGTCAGAAAAAGCAGATGGTGCTCATTGTACTGATGATGCTTTTGGGCGGTATTCTTGAGACACTTGGAATTGCAATGCTGATACCGGCTATGCAGACGATTTTAGAGAAGGATAATTTACCGGAACACAAAAATCTTTATGCTGCTTACAATTTCCTTGGATGTAGCAGCGTAGAGCAGTTTGCGATATTGATATTCCTGTCCATTATATTGATATTTATAGTTAAGAATATAGTGCTTTTTATCATAAATGTTATACAGCTTCGGTTTGTATATACAAATCAGTTTGCTACTTCAAGGCGAATGATGATCAACTTCATGCAAAGACCCTATGAGTATTATTTAAATGCTGATACATCAATAATTCAGAGAAATATAACCTCTGATGTTAACAATATGTATGGTCTTATTTTGAGTTGTCTTCAGCTTATTTCTGAAGTAATAGTGTTTACATGTCTTGTTATCATGTTGCTTATTAAGGATTTCAAGTTGACACTGTTTATTTCAGTATTACTTGTTACGGTTCTTTTGGTTATCAAATATATTATCAAGCCAATCATGGTTAAGGCCGGTCAGGATAACCAGGACTACTACAGCGGACTATTTAAGTGGATTGAAGAGTCTGTTATGGGAATCAAGGAAATAAAGATTGCCAACAAAGAGAATTATTTCATAAACGGCTATGCAGATTGTGGTGCCGGTTATGTGAATGCAGTTCAGAAGTACAATCTTTATAATTCAACGCCAAGACTTCTTATAGAGACTATCGGAATAGCCGGAATGATCGGATATATGCTGGTTATGATTGCGTACGGTAAGGATCTTAATGACATGGTGGGAACAATCACCGTTGTTGGTGCAGCTGCGGCAAGACTCCTTCCCAGTGCAAACAGAATCAACAACTACCTCACTTCGATAGCTTATTTTGAGCCGTTTTTCATGAACGTAAGTGATAACCTCCAGGAGGAGATCAACGACGGTTCTGTTTCCTATAAAGCTGAGGATTACAGGGTGATGAAGCAGGTTGAAAAGCTTCCTGTTCATAAGAGTATAGAGCTTAAAAACATCACCTACCACTATCCGAATTCCGAGGCTTACGTCCTTAAAAATGCGGACATGACAATTCCTGTAGGAAAGTCAATCGGTATTGTCGGAACTTCAGGTGCAGGTAAGACAACAATCGTTGATATCATGCTCGGACTTTTGAAAATTGAGACCGGTGAGATTTTGGCTGATGGCGTTGAGATAAGAGAACATTATCCGGAGTGGCTTAAGAATATAGGTTACATTCCGCAGACAATTTTCATGCTGGATTCAACCATAAGGAAGAATGTTGCTTTTGGTATTCCGGATGAGGATATAGATGATAACAAGGTCTGGGCAGCGCTTAAAGAGGCTCAGCTCGATGAATATGTCAGAGGCCTTCCCGACGGACTTGATACTACTATCGGTGAGAGAGGTATCAGACTTTCCGGCGGACAGAGACAGCGTATCGGTATCGCAAGAGCGCTCTTTGAGGATCCCGAGGTTCTTGTTCTCGATGAGGCGACCAGTGCGCTTGATAATGAGACCGAGGCTGCAATCATGGATTCCATAAACAGATTGCACGGAAAGAAGACTCTTGTAATAATCGCGCACAGACTTCAGACCATCGAGAAGTGCGACATGGTATACAGGGTTGATAGCCAGAAGGTAACACAACAGAGGTGAGGGTATGCTTACACTGAGTGCAGTCAGAGAAAAAATATTCAGACTTAAAAAATATCAGGAACCGCTCGAAAAGTGGGTTTTTCCTATAATTCTGCTCCTGTACCCTCTTATCGGAGTGGCGCAGGGGGTTGATATAACCGACACAACCTACAGCCTTGGGAATTACGAGTATACGGGAAACCTTGATCCCATGTGGATCATTGCGACATACATTCCCAATATGGTGGGCAGATTATTTATGGCGCTTCCCGGCGGAAAAACCATGCTGGGGATGAACATTTACTGCTCCTTTGTGATCAGTGCGACTGCAATCGTGGCGTATTATCTGCTTCAGCGATGGATGCCCGGCTGGATGATGTTCATCGGTGAAATAATCGCCATAAATCTTTGCTGGTGTCCCAGAGTAATTCTTTATAATTATCTGACATATTTTTGCTTCACCACAGGCACACTTCTTTTGATGCATGCCATGACCGATTATCAGGTCACAAAATGGAAATTTGTATTGGCCGGTTTCTTCTTTGGAATCTCCGTAATGGTGAGATTTCCCAATATTGTCGAAGCGGCCATGATACTTATCTTATGGTACTACGAGGGTATCCACAAAAATAGCTTCAAGGAAATTATGAGAAAAACCGGACTTTGCATTGCGGGATATTTGATAGGTTTTATCATTCCTTTTATTGCAATCAGTATTACCTACGGATTTGAAGCTTATCCCGAAATGATTTCCTCGCTGTTTTCAATGTCCGCCGAAGCAACGGATTATTCGGCAGGCGGAATGGCAGGAGCAATATTAGCGGCATGGTATACAAGCTTTAAGCATATGGTAATCATGATACCCTGCATGATCGTGGGCTCAATCATGTTTTTTATGAAGCCCGGAAGATTTTACTGGATTAAGAGAATATTATATATTGCCGGCATTTTTATGCTGCTCTATTACTACTATCAGGAGAGCGTATTTACCAGGAGTTATTTTTACTATGACTCAATGTTTGAACCGGCGATGATGTTCCTGATATGCGGTATCTGCTTCTTTGCTCTCGGTGTTACCAGGGTCCTTCGCGGACAGGCATCGGAGAGAAGCCTTTGCCTTGCGTGTCTTTTGATCATGATAATTACACCGCTTGGAAGCAATAACTATACCTACCCGCTTCTTAACAATCTCTTCATTGTTGCGCCATTTATCATGTGGATGTTCAGAAGAGTGAGACAGGCAGCAGGTGCAAAGGAACTGCACTTTACCTGGAAGGCTACGTATATGGCGATTCTTGTTCTGATATTTTTCCAGAGCACGATCTTTCATTATAAATACAGCTTTGTGGATGGGACTGACGGAACGGAGAGATCCGCCCTTATCGGGACGCAGGAGCTTCCCAAGGCAGCGGGTATGTATACGACACCTGAAAATGCTGACAGCCTTGCGGAGCTAAGTAGTCTATTAAGCAAAGAGGGGCTTAGGGATAAAAAGCTTTTACAGTTCGGAAATGCCCCGGGGCTTTCGTATCTCCTTGACATGGAGCCGGCCATTTTCAGTACATGGCCAAATCTTGATTCGAATACGATACAAAAATTTGAAGACGCTATTTCCGAATTTAAGGCGGGCGATAGTACGGAGCTTCCAGTGGTTATAGTAAACCCGAACTTTGAGGGAGAAGTCACGGCAGACAAAAAATACACCATGTTATTGGACTTCCTTGAAACCCTGAAGTATAATAAAATCTTTGAAAGTGACCGCTTTGAAGTTTATGCGGCGAGGTGAGTGAAAGTGGAGACAGATTTCTCCGCGAAGAAGCTATATTTAACGGAGGAATTATGAATAATTTATTGCAACAGATAATGAAGTTTGGACTGGTTGGAGTATTCTGCTTTTTTGTGGATTACTTCCTGTATCTTGGAGCAAACTTTGTATTTACCAAGACTGGTATTGCATCGGTTTTCCCGTATTACTATTTGATATCGGGACTTATCGGCTTTACAGTGTCGGTGGTTGTGAACTATATTCTGAGCTTTAAATTTGTCTTTGTTCGCAGAGACGACATGAGCAGGAAAAAGGAGTTTACGATTTTCCTTATCCTCAGCATTATCGGAATGGGACTTAATGAGCTCTGCCTTTACGTGGGTGTTGACCTTATCTACATGCACTGGAACTGGCTTCAGAGTATCATGAGCGAAAGCTTTGCAAAGAACCTGTTCTTCAAGTTCGGAGCAACAGGCATAGTAATGGTATATAACTTTATCACACGAAAGATTTTTCTTGAGCAAAAGGACAATTGATTCAGACAACTTTGAAACTGATCGGTGAGAGATTATGAGAATTAATTTTAACGTACCTCCCTATACCGGGAAGGAGATGGAATACATAAAGGAATGTGTGGAAAACCAGAAGATTTGCGGAGATGGTGAGTACACAAAAAAGGATAACGAGTGGTTTGAGAAAAAGACAGGTGTAAACAAGTGCCTTTTGACCACTTCATGTACCCATGCCACCGAGATGTCTGCGATTCTTGCGGGTATTAAGGAGGGGGATGAGGTGATAATGCCCTCCTACACCTTTGTTTCCACAGCAAACGCCTTTGTACTTCGTGGGGCGAAGGTGGTATTCGTCGACATCAGACCGGATACGATGAACATTGATGAAAATCTGATCGAGGCAGCGATAACGCCTAAGACCAGGGCGATTGTTCCCGTTCATTATGCGGGCGTTGGCTGCGAGATGGACACCATTATGGACATCGCTAAGCGTCATAACCTTTTTGTTATTGAGGATGCGGCGCAGGGCGTTTTGGCTACCTATAAGGGAAAAGCCCTTGGCGCGATAGGTGATTTTGGAAATTACAGCTTCCATGAGACCAAGAATTACAGTATGGGAGAGGGCGGAGCGCTTCTTCTTCGCGATGAGACTTTTGTAAACGATGCGATCATCATAAGGGAGAAGGGAACCAACAGAACACTTTACCAGCTTGGAAAGGTTGATAAATATACCTGGCTTCAGCCCGGTTCATCCTATCTTCCGAGTGATATGAATGCGGCATATCTCTATGCACAGCTTCAGATGGCAGATGAGATAAATGATGCGAGAATGGATCACTATAACAGATACATGGAGGCTTTTGCCGATCTCTCGGATGCCGGTAAAATAGAGCTTCCTTATGTTCCGGAGGAATGTAAGCACAACGCGCACATGTTCTATATAAAGTGCAAGGATTTCGAGGAGAGAGAGGGACTTATAAAGTACCTTAAGTCCAACGATATCCTTCCTGCTTCACATTATGTGCCGCTTCATACATCCACAGCCGGTCTTAAGTACAGCAGATTCCACGGCGAGGATAAGTATACAACCAAGGAAAGCTTAAGACTCCTTAGACTGCCGATGTACTATAGTCTTACAAACGATGATCTTGATGAAGTAGTAATGCGAGTAAAAGAGTATTACAAAGCTATATAATTGCAATGTAGAAAATGAGTGACATGGAAAATAAAAAGAGCTTCCCATCAGCCAATTCTATAATTACAGGTCTCATAACAATTGCTTTTGCAGTTGTTATGGGACTTTTGTACTCTTACTGGTTTGACTTAAACGATGATGTCCTGATGAAGGATATTCTCGCGGGAGTTTTCACGGGTACACCTGAGGGACACAATATCCAGATGCTCTATCCGATAAGCTTCCTGATAAGCCTTGTTTACAAGGTGTTCGGGAAAATTGACTACTACGGGATATATCTTTTGCTTTGTCAATATGTGAGCTTGTTTGTGCTTGTCAGATCCTTCGCGGGAGTTATTTCGGATATCCTTGTAGACAAGGTAGGACATAAGGCGCCGAAGATAGCGGCGACAGCGATGCGCATAATATGCATTTTAGTGGTTATGGCCGTTTTCCTTACTGTTGTAGGAGGACATTTTGTTATTGTTCAGTACACCTTTGTGGTAGCAATGATGTGCAGTGCGGCAGCAGTTTTATTCTTTGAGAGGAAGGATATAGCGGCGACAGGTTTTATCATACTGGCATTTCTTACAAGGTCAGAGATGACATTGTTGATGCTTCCGTTTGTACTTCTTGTTATCTTTTACAGATTTGAGGATGACGGATTTTTTAGGGAAAATGGTTTAAAGAAAAATGCTCTGCCTGTGATAGCAATTGCAGCGGGGCTGATAATATGCGAACTCCTTCATTTTGCAGGATATTCCTCAAAGGATTGGAGAGAGTTTAATTCATTTTTTGACAGCAGAACCGAGGTATACGATTTTTATCAGATACCTTCTTATGATGAGAACAAGGATTTCTATGACAGCATCGGCCTTAAGGAAAGTGAGTATGAGCTTTTGGTCAATTACAATTTCGGCCTGGATGATGCAATAGATGCGGAAAAGATGGCGGAAATTGCCGCCTATGGGAAAAAGCTATATAATGAGAAATCTGTTTTCTACAGACTGGCAGGATGTATTTCACCATATTTGTACAGACTAAGAAGTGTGGCAAAACCGGCGGGTTTTGAATATCCTATGACAGATTCTCCCTGGAATATAGTGACGTGGATCATGTATCTTGTCACCTATGTCATGCTGCTTTTATACGAGAGCAAAAGGCATAAAAAGACCGTGAGCAGACTGCTTTTCGCAGCCTGGAGACCTGCGCTGTTATTTGCCGGAAGAACCCTGATATGGCTTTATATTCTGGTCAGAGGCAGGGATCCGATAAGGATAACTCATTCACTATATCTCATAGAAATTACAGTACTTGTGGTGCTTGCGGAAGAAATGCTAAGGAGAGTCGTGACAGGACCTATCCGCGAAAGGGACAGTGAGAGCGATATGCCAAGGCTCTATATGACCGAGGTTCTTCATATTTTTGCGGGCTTCTGTCTTGTGGCATTTGCTTCAATGTGTTTCAGGTTTATGGGACCGTCTCTGGCCGTAACCGAGGCGGAGTGTGAGGGAAGAGCAGAATATAACAAAGCCTACGAAGAGCTTTATGATTACTGCAGTATGAACAGTGATAACTTTTATTTTATGGATGTCTATACTTCGGTTGCCTACGAGGATACCGGGTATACCTATTCTCAGAAGATGTTTGGAGAAAGCAATGCTGTCAGCAATGTTACGCTGATGGGAGGCTGGGCATCCAAGAGCCCCATTGAGAAGGAAAAGCTTCGTGCCTTTGGGCTTAGCGAGAACATGGGGAATGCGATTTTTGATGATAAAGCCTTCGTGATAACGGATAAGGATACGGACCTTGAATGGATGAAGGAATACTACGCGGATGCGGGAAAAACGGTAGAGGCGGAAAAGGTTGATGAAGTCGCCGGGGAGTTTATAATTTGGAAAGTGAACTAAGAGTATGAAGGTAATAGAAGGTGATAAGGTTTATCTGCGGGAGATAACCTATGACGATACGCCCATGGTTGTGAAGTGGAGAAACAATCCGAGGGTTAGGAACAATTTTATATACAGAGAGGTTTTCACTGATGAGATCCACAACAACTGGATGAAGACCAAGGTGGAGACCGGAGAAGTGGTACAGCTTATCATTTGTCCAAAGGATGATGCGGCAGATGGTGAAGGTACCGGTGACAATGCGGAAAGACCGGTGGGAAGCGTATATTTAAGAGATATAGATATGACGGAGAAAACCGCCGAGTACGGAATTTTCATCGGTGAGGACGATGCTATAGGTCATGGATACGGTAATGAAGCGGCCGAGCTCATGTGCAGGTATGCAGCATCAAAGCTTGGCCTGAAGAGGCTTATACTCAGGGTTTTTGCGGATAATATCTCTGCACTTAAAAGCTATGAACATGCAGGGTTTGTAAAGACAGAGGATCTGCCGAAGGTGCTGTGCTCCGATGGTGAGACCGGGGACATGATACTGATGGAAAAGATACTGTGAAATGGTGTAAAATAACGATATGCGAAATAAATTAGTGAGTTTTGTGATTCCCTGCTATCGCTCGGAACAGACAATTGAAGACGTAATAAATGAAATTGAAGGCGCTATGGACATGCTGGTTCTTTACAGCTACGAAATCATTCTTGTGAATGATTGTTCTCCCGATAACACCTGGGGGAAAATCTGTGAGCTTGTAAAGGAGCATGAGGAGATCAAGGCCTTCAATCTTGCTAAGAATTTTGGACAGCATGCAGCTATAATGGCGGGTCTTAATGCGTCCAAGGGTGATATTGTGGTATGCCTTGATGACGACGGACAGACTCCCGCGGATGAGGTTGGTAAGCTCCTATATCAGATTGAGAAGGGGGCAGATGTTGTCTATGCAAGATATGCTCATAAAAAGCACAACTTTTTCAGGAATTTCGGCACGGCCATGAATGAGTGGATGGCTAATGTTATGTTGGGTAAGCCCAAGGATCTTCATGTGTCGAGCTATTTTGCGGTCAGAAGATTTGTGGTGGATGAGATGATCAAGTATAAAAGCTCTTATCCGTATGTCATAGGACTGGTCCTTCGAACCACCAGAAATATCGTTAATGTTGATGTTACCCACAGAGCAAGGGAAGTAGGCGAAAGCGGCTATACTTTTTCCAAGCTCATGGGTTTGTGGATAAACGGCTTCACTGCGTTCAGTATTAAGCCGCTTCGTATTGGAACGTTGATGGGCGGTATATTTGCAGCTATCGGATTTTTGTATGGAATATATACCGTGATTAAAAAGATTATGTACCCGGATCTGCCGGCTGTGGGCTTTTCGGCACTTATGTCGGCGATAACTTTCATGTGCGGAATGCTCATGCTTATGGTGGGAATGGCTGGAGAGTATATAGGCAGAATCTATATATCCCAGAATAACAATCCTCAATACGTTATCCGGGATGAGGTTTCGCATGAGAAATCAGAAGAGTAAGAATAAGACCTGGCTGATGCCGGTCTTATTTGGTGTAGGCATGTCCCTGTCTCTGGTTTGGGGATACCAACTTGAGACATCGGATCATATAGATATAGGCAATATCGGGATGCTGCTTATTTTTCTCCTTCTGTCAGCAGTGATTGCGGCTGCGGTTAAGTACAGCTGGTGCAGGCTTGAGGCGGGAAAAAATAAGGAAACGGGTGGCATAACGGTAATTACCGGGGCGAGGACTATGCTGCAGGCGGCGCGTAGGCGCGGCTATACCGGAGAAGAGTTCTTCAAGGTGTGGATGATGCTGGCGGCCTGCAATTTTGTGGTGCTACTCGGAGTTTTCCCCGGATTTTTTGTCTATGATGCTCAGACAGAGGTTATCGAGGTTTTAAGCAGGAGCTTCAATACTCATCATCCGCTTTTACATGTGCTTCTTCTTGGCGGAAGTGTGGCATTTTTCCATAAGTTTACGGGAAACTATAATGCGGGAATATTCTTCTACATTCTCTGTCAGATGCTTCTGATGACACATATATTTACGTATTATTTGAATTTCCTCAAAAAACACGGGGCAGGAGTAAAGGCCAGAAGAATAATAGGAGCTTTTTTCGGACTTTTTCCCACAATTGTCATGTACACCCTGTGTTCTTGTAAGGACGGGCTATTCTCGTCATTTCTTGTGATGACGATTGTTCTGATGCTGGAGTGGGAAGAGCTTACGGGGCGCGGAGAGAAAAAGAAGAAAGCCTGGGAAATCATTGTGTCTGCAGTGCTGATGATGCTTTTTAGGCACAACGGATTTTATGCTTATATTGTCTTTGCTCTTGTTGTGATGATATCGGCAAAGATAATGAGAGAAAAAGATCGGTTCCATAGAGTAACTTTTCTTATAGCTCCGGTGATCATATATTTTTGCATAAACACAGCTATTGGAGCAGTGCTCTCTGCCGAGACGGGTGAGCATCAGGAGATGCTTACTGTGCCGATACAGCAGATTTCGAGAGTTTATTACTACAACCCGGAGAATTTTTCCGGGGAGGAGAAGGAGACCTTACATAAATATCTGAGCGAGGAGGCTCTTTCACACTACACACCCAGAATCTCGGATATATTAAAAATGTATTTTGATAACAAAACCTATGAGGAGGATAAGGCCTCTTTCTGGAAGCTCTGGGCAAAGAAGGGAATAGAGAATCCCATGAGCTATCTGAACGGGTGGTTTCTGACCTCTTACGGCTACTGGTACCCCGGCGCGGTTATCAATGTTTATCAGGGAAATACGGTGTTTACGTTTACCTATGAGGACAGTTCCTATTTCGGATATGAGGTTGAACTTCCGGGAAAAAGACACAGTGCGATTCCGTTTATAGATGCTTTTTACAGAAAGCTTTCAATAGAGAAATTCCAGCAGAATATACCGGTCCTTTCACTTTTGTTTTCGCCGGCTGCTTATTTCTGGGTATTTTTGTATCTTATGATGACAGCTGCCGTGATAAGGAGAGAAGCTGGAATGTATCCCTGGATACTCCTGGGACTTGTATGGATGACGATACTGCTTGGGCCGACTTACCTTGTGAGATATACAGTTTATTTGTGGTATGCGGTTCCGATTCTGATATATACTGTTTTACTGCATAATAATGATGCAGTGGAGGATTTATGAGAAGAAAAGTTGTTTACAGATCTGCAGCTATAAGAGCTGTAATTCTTATATTTGCTTTTTTGGCAATTGTTTCCGTGTTCCCGCTCAGAATATGGCAAAGAACCATTACCGAGAGGGGCGGCGGGGATATTGTCCAGACTTCGGACAGAGTAAATGATTATCACGATGTGGTTCAGAAATTTATTGCTCAGTATGACAGGCTTGAATCAATAGACATATATGTTGACAGTGTCGAGCTAGGCAATTATATGAGCCTGGTATTCTATAACGAAAATATGGAGGAAGTCTACCAGAGGTTTGTGTATCTGAGGGATTCCGAACTTCCGGGGTATCTTAATGTGAGAGTGGGGCTTGACCTCAATGTCGGTGAGACCTACACCATGATACTTAACGGAGCCTTTTCCACCTATTATGTAGCCTATGAGCATGCCGGCGAGGATACATCACCCTATTTCGTATCCTTTGCATATCATGATACCGGTGTTGAAGGCGTTCAGCTTGCGGCAAAGTATAATTACACCCAGCCTCTTTCCAAGAAGGTTTCAGGCTTTATCATACTTGTGGTTATTCTTCTTGCTGCTGCGCTGTTAGGTTTGCAAAAACTGATCTTTGCGGATAAGGAAGATCCGCTTATTTCTGCTCATAAAGTTATTAAATATGTCGGCAATCCCATCGCTGCCGTAATGACTCTTGCGATGATGATACTGATCTGGCCGATGAAATATTTTGACATCAGGCCTGTTGAAAATCTTTTCCTTGAGTTAGGGGTGATAATTGCTGCAGGATTTGTATTCTATGCGATAAACCATGAAAGCGATGCAACTCTTGACGTAAAGCTCTGGCATAATGTCAAAAACATTCTTCAGATGTCTGCAATCGCAGCTGCGATATGGTTTTGCTGTGAGTACATGAATGCTCTTTATACTATTTATCAGACTCTGGCAGAGAGAAAGGAGATGGTCTGTCTCCTGATTTTCCTGTGTCTTCTATTTCCTGCGGATAGGATATTCAAGGAACATAATGTCTACTATTGCGCAGCGGCGATTGTGCTCGGAGTGATCTACAGAATCATGCATCTTCTCCCGGAGACAGAGAAG
Source organism: Butyrivibrio sp. INlla16 (assembly GCF_900104155.1). Classification (GTDB taxonomy): domain Bacteria; phylum Bacillota; class Clostridia; order Lachnospirales; family Lachnospiraceae; genus Butyrivibrio. Next base: position 10,862 of record NZ_FMYB01000015.1, on the reverse strand, counting down.
GAGTATGACCTTCATAATGCTGCAATGACTTATGGGGTTATTGTGGTTATACTTGCAGGCTTCATATTGCTGAATTTTACAGTAGAACTCTATCACAGAGTACATGAGAAGGCTGAGAAAAAAGCGATATCCCAATATAAGATCAGTATTTTCGGAATAGTTCTTCTGGTGCTTTTTGCAGTATTGGTAGTATTCAGGAATACAAGATGGTGGGGAGTTGCACTTGCAGCTTTTGCCATAGGCCTTATGCTCAGTTACTGGTTATACGGATTTAAGGAGTATTCGGAGCTTATCATAGGCGGACTTCTTCTGAATTTTGTAGTTTCCATGCTTTATTGCTGGATGTATAGAAGCTTTGCGGCATTCAATACAGGAAGATATGCTTTCGTTTTTCATACGGTAACCATAACCGCAGAGTATATGACTGTGATGGAATGCGCTTCTGCTGTGCTTCTTCTGTATAAGATATATCTGACCAGAGAAATGACGTCCTTCGCGGCAAGAATTAAATATCTCTGGAAGGAATTCATTTTATTTGGTTTTGTGACATCCTACATGATGTTTACAATTTCCAGAACATCCTACCTTGCATGCCTTGTGATGTTTATCTGCATGTTTGTGCTCACATCGGGTGACTGCAAAAAGGGTAAGCTTCGCTATCTGGGGATTCAGATAGGAACCATGGCACTTGCGGTAATACTGAGTTTTCCGGCAGCATTTATGCTACAGAGAACTATGCCGGCAATTGTGGCAAGACCGAAAAAATTCCTGGTTGAAACCGGCAATTTCGGACTTTACGGAGGCGGACAGCCGGACAGCCATCTCTATATGAGTATCGAGAGATTTGTGGATCTTTTCGCTGAAAAGATACTGAATATAGATGTGATGGATTACAATTATCCGGAGGATATCGAGAACTACAATAGCAAAGGAAAGTCAACTATAGGTGAAAACGGAGTTCCGCTTACTGAAGATCAGTCAGACAGGATGATGTATACACTTCCGGAGATAGTTGCTTCCAAGCAGACCGATCCTGAGATAAAGGAATACCTGATGGAGACCGGAGGAAATGAGCTCTTTGCCAGAATGGAAGCAGAGGCAGCTGCAGCGGAAGCTATGGCGTCCGCAGACAGTGGAGAGAATACTGACGAAGTTCAGGAGGAGAACGCTGAAGAAAACAGCGGAACACCGGAGGACGGAATTGAGGAATTTTCCAACGGAAGGATAACTATTTTTAAGGCATATCTTAAGCAGATGACGCCTTTTGGACATGATGAGATGGGAGCTGAACTTCCATCCGGAGAGATAGCGGTTCATGCACATAATACGTACCTTCAGGTGATGTATGATAACGGAATTTTGGCGGGAATCGTATTCTTCCTTATGTTTGTTTGCGCATTTTTCAGCGGGATTATATTCTATTTAAAGAATAGGGATGACGCACCCGGAGCATTGTTTGCCTTTGCAATGATAGTTGGAGTGGGTGTGGCAGCTCTGTCAGAGTGGGTGTTCCAGTTCAGTAATCCCATGGCTGTAGCTCTTTTGATGGCGCTTATGCCAATTGCTTTTAAGAACAGAAAATCTGCCTAAGGTATGATAAAAAATCGATTTATGATATTATAAAATGATATGAAACAGGAAAAGAAACCATTTAATTTTGCAAAATTTTATAGAAGAACGGGTCTGATCCTCTATGATATTCTCAGTATCATAATTGCCAGTTACCTTGCACTCCTGATGAGATATGAGTTCAATATTGATCTTGTTCCGTATGAATTTATGGAACCGGTTTCGAACTTTCTTATCATCAATGTTGTGCTCTCGCTGTTGTTTTTCTATTTTTTCAGACTATATAACAGCTTGTGGGCATATGCGGGGGAGACAGAACTTCAGAATCTGGTTATGGCATGTGTGGCTTCCGGTGTTATGAATGCCGTCGGCCTTCAGTTTTTCAGAGTCGGGAGACAGCCTGTTCCGCAGAGCTATTACTTTCTGTACACCTTTATTCTGATCACACTTATTTTTGTAAGCAGATTCAGCTACAGGTTTTTCAGGAGCGTAAAGCATAAGACCGAGAACAGGAAAAACACTATCTCTGTAATGGTGATAGGTGCCGGTGAGTCCGGAAATATAATTATCAAAGAGATTGTAAACAGCAATTTCTCCACCATGGTTATCAGATGTATCATCGATGACGACAGAAGCAAGTGGGGACATTATATTCAGGGAATCCGTGTAGTCGGTGGCAGAGATAAGATCCTCGAATGTGCCGATCTATATGATATTGATGAGATTATAGTAGCTATACCTTCACTTTCAAGAAGTGAGATGAGAAAACTTCTCGATCTGTGTAAGGAGACAAACTGTAAGCTTCGTTCACTTCCCGGTGTATATCAGCTGGTTAACGGCGAAGTTAATGTTAGTAAGCTTCGTGAGGTTGAGGTTGAGGATCTTCTCGGAAGAGATCCAATTGCGGTTGACCTTAATCAGATTGCAGGCTATGTGAGCGGCAAGACCGTACTTGTTACAGGTGGCGGCGGATCCATCGGATCGGAGCTCTGCAGACAGATCGCAAATCACAAACCCGAGAGACTTGTGATCGTAGATATTTACGAAAACAATGCCTATGATATCCAGCAGGAACTTAAGAGGAACCACCCGGAGCTTGACCTTGTGGTCCTTATTGCTTCTGTGCGTAACACAAACAGAATCAACAGGATTTTTGAGGAGTACAAGCCTCAGATCGTGTACCATGCTGCGGCTCATAAGCATGTACCGCTTATGGAAGACAGCCCGAACGAGGCAATTAAAAATAACGTATTCGGAACCTTTAAGACAGCGATGGCAGCCGCTATGAACGGATGTCAGAAGTTTGTCATGATCTCCACGGATAAGGCTGTAAATCCGACCAATATCATGGGTGCCAGCAAGAGAATCTGTGAGATGATAGTCCAGACCTTCAACAAGCACTATGATACGGAGTTTGTTGCAGTCAGATTCGGTAACGTGCTTGGCTCCAACGGTTCGGTTATTCCGCTTTTCAAAAAGCAGATTATGGCAGGAGGACCCGTAACAGTTACGGACCCCAATATTATCAGATATTTCATGACTATACCGGAGGCTGTCAGCCTCGTAATGCAGGCAGGAGCCTATGCAAAGGGCGGAGAGATATTTGTCCTCGATATGGGTGAACCTGTGAGAATTCTTGACCTGGCAGAAAACCTTATTAAGCTTTCGGGATATAAGGTCGGTGAGGACATCAAGATTGAGTTCACGGGACTTAGACCCGGAGAGAAGCTTTATGAGGAGATGCTCATGGACGAAGAGGGTCTTCAGGATACCGCGAACAGAATGATACATATCGGCAAGCCTATAAATATGGATGATATGAAGTTCTTTTCACAGCTTGAGGAGCTGAACGGAGCGTCCAAGGCTGAGCATGCCGACGAGATACGAGAGATTGTTCAGAAGATAGTAACCACCTATCACCCGGAGGATAATGCAGATTCGCACTCAGTAGAGCACCAGAAGGCGCTCGAACGTGCAGCGGAGCTCATTAATGAGACGGAATGATTAGATATTAAAAAGCCTTCCCCTGGGGGCGCTCGACGTCCGGGGGACGTCGGTTCAGCGCGGACCGGAGTGGAACGGAGACAGGTGTCAGCGAAGCTGACGGATGAGGGTATATATGGACAGATTTGAAGGAATAAAAAGATTCGAAAACAAAGTATGGCTTTCATCTCCCACTATGCACGGAGACGAGCTTAAGTGGATAAATGCGGCAATAGAGGCCAACTGGGTATCAACCATTGGCGAGAACATCAATGAATCGGAGAGACTGATTCAGGAGAAGGTCGGAAGAAAGTATGCAATAGGACTGAGCTCCGGAACTGCTGCGCTTCATCTTGCAATGAGACTTGCCGGTGAAAAGCTCTACGGACCAAAGCCCGCAAATGTCGGAACTCTGGCAGGGCATAAGGTATTCTGCTCCGATATGACTTTTGATGCAACTGTTAATCCTGTCGCCTACGAGGGTGGAGAAGCGGTTTTTATCGATACGGAATATGACAGCTGGAACATGAGCCCCGAAGCTCTGGAGAAGGCCTTTGAGATATATCCTGATGTTAAGCTGATAGTGGTTGCCTATTTGTACGGAACGCCCGGCAAGATAAATGAGATCAGAGAGATTGCCGACAGGCACGGCGCTCTTATAATAGAGGACGCCGCTGAATCACTTGGCGCAACCTATGAAGGCAAACAGACCGGAAAATTCGGAGATTACAGCGTTATTTCCTTTAACGGAAATAAGATTATTACCGGAAGCTCAGGCGGAATGCTGCTTACGGACAGCGAAGCCGACTGTCATAAGGTAAGGAAGCTGAGCACTCAGGCCAGAGAGGATGCTCCCTGGTATCAGCATGAGGAGGTTGGATACAACTACCGAATGTCCAATATTGTTGCCGGTGTTGTAAGGGGACAGATCCCATATCTTGATGAGCATATCGCTTTAAAGAAAAAAGTATATGACAGATACAAAGAGGGACTTAAGGATCTTCCCATATCAATGAATCCTGTTCCCGATAATTGTGAGCCCAACTATTGGCTTAGCTGCATGATTATTGATAAGGATGCCATGTGCCCTCATGTGAGGTCTGAGAGAAAAGCTCTTTATAATCACGAAGCCGGGAAATCTTGTCCCACAGAGATTTTGGATGCAATTGCAAGCTTTAACGCTGAGGGAAGACCTATCTGGAAACCCATGCATATGCAGCCGATTTACAGGAACAACATCTTTGTGACAGAGGAGGGTATTCTTCGCGGTCGCAGTAATGCGTATATTGATGAGGGAACTGCCGCCGATATCAGTATGGATATTTTTGAGAGGGGACTCTGCCTTCCTTCGGATATCAAGATGACTGAGGAGGAGCAGGACATCGTTATTGATATTATCCACAGATGTTTTAAATAAAAGATTCTCCGAATAATCAAGGAATGAGGGTCGTTTGCTATGAGCATGTCACGCTCACATAAAAGAAGAAGAATATTATTGTTTGTTGATGGCGTATCGCTTACGCTTTCTTATATTGTCATGATTACTCTACGTTTTCAGTGGTATTTTAAGAGGGAGTGGATGATACCGCTCTATTCCATGCTGTTCATCATGGAAATTCTGTTTGCCACACTGGTTAATGTTTACAGAGGAAGAAGCCTTGATTATAAGCCGATAGAGGACTGCGATCCCCTTGAAGTTTTTGTTGAGTTTTTTAAGAACCAAGTGATACTTTTTGTTTTCTTGCTGGTAGTTCTTATGGCTACCAAGAATACCCAGCTGGTATCACGACTTGCAATGGGTATTCTGGTTATAACCAATTTTGTCTTTGTTTTCACATTCAGAATGCTCTATAGAGCAATTCTTATCAAAAGCGGTAATCCTGAATTCCACAGGAGAAAGATTGCCGCACTTGTCTATTCACCAGATATTAATGCGGCAAGGGCTCATCTTGAAAAGGAACTTGGGCTCGAGTTTTCACTGGAAGGCATACATCCCCTTGACGAGGCATATCCTGAGGAGGGTGTAAGACTTTCCAATGAGGATGAGGTCATAAAGAAACGGGAAGAACTGGTTGATGCGGTTCAAAATTCCGGATGCAGTGATGTCTTTATATGTATTCCCGATAAATTGGAATTGGCAGATTTTGTCAGAAATGATCTTGTAAGAAGATTTGGTAACGTCGGTATTAACACTTACTATGCATTGTCCATGGACGGGCAGTGGATTACAGGCAATCTTATAAGAGAGCTTGGCTATTATCAGGCGACTTACTATACCGCTATGGTAAAGAGATGTAATGTACTGGGTGTCAATTTTGCTGTATCCAATGTAGAAAACGCAGTGAGGTATGTTCGAAGCCACATCAGAGATTTCTTCGGAAAATATATCTGTTTCTGTAATGTACATACTACTGTCGAAGCAAGCGAGAATGCAGACTATATGAAAATACAGAACTCCTCGGCGCTGACATTTCCTGACGGACAGCCTATAGTAAACAGAATTCAGAAAGCCGGATATGTCAAAGCGGAGAGAATAGCGGGCCCGGATTTCATGGAGGCAATGTTTAACTCCACTATGGACGGAAAACTGTCGCATTTCTTTTATGGCTCATCCGAGGAGACTATAGCGCTTTTAAAGGAAAAGCTTCCGGAGAGATTTCCGGGAATGGATATCAGAGGCTTCTATTCACCGCCGTTCAGAGAGCTCACGGAAGCTGAGGATGAAGAGATTGTGGAGATGCTCAATTCATCCGGTGCAGACCTTGTATGGATAGGACTCGGCGCTCCGAAGCAGGAAAAATGGATGGCGGCACATGAAGGAAAGATACATGGAGTTATGCTCGGAGTGGGTGCCGGTTTCAATTTTTTTGCAGGAAATATAAAAAGAGCACCAAGGTGGGTCAGGAAGATCGGTATGGAATGGCTCTACAGATTGTTCCAGGATCCAAAACGTCTTTTCAAGAGATACTTCGAGTCAAATATAAAGTTTATTTGGAAAGCCATTTTTATGAGAAAATAAGAAAATGTAGATTTCATCGCGTTTCCAAGGTAGCACGTTACCTTAACAGAGTGTCCGCCACACAAAGACAAAAGTGCGCGAGCGCTTGACTTATTTCATCTATTTGATATAATTTAATCTCGGTTATGATTTAAAATAATTAATATTGTAATGCTTACATTAAGAACAACGGCGTTCCTACTTGCAGGGTGTAAGTGCGGGAGCGCTTATTATATTTATACAGAAACAGGATTTTTGGGGTAATGAGTATTCTGCACAATCCGTACAAGGGCGATTACGATCATGTTCCCGAGATGGATAAAAAAGGGAGGTTTCGTGATAGATTCTTCTATAAAGGGGATATCTATGTGCTTCCTTACGACGAAACAGAAAAGAAAAAGACCTATTTGCCATGTCTGCTTTTCGGAGCGGGAATGTTTGCTGCGCTTGTGGTACAGGGCCTTGTGAATCAGACCTCTTCACGTACATTGTGGGTGGTGCTGCCTTATTTCTTTCAGTTTTTGCCGGTACTTTTCTTCCTTATAGGAATTGTGGAATTTGCGGGCGCTACTCCGAGAATGACGAGACAGCAGTATGACAAGGGCATAGGACGCATGCATTTTTGCGGTATAGCTGTGATTGTGATGGCAGCTCTAAGCATTGTATGCGAAGCTGTTTATCTGATTATCAGGAGAGGGCAGTACGATATTGGCCGCGAACTGATATACCTGTTTCTGCATGTGCCGGTGATTGTTCTCGCGTGCTTTTTTGCGAGATATTACAATAGGAAGTTTTCCGGTATATCGGTTGAATCCGGTAAATAACTAATGGTGACAGCCACGAGTGTGGATGCACATAAATACCAGGGGGAGTAAACCCCGGAATGGAGGGTAACATGAAAAAGTTAGGCAAATTTCTGGCATTAGGACTTGCCGGAACAATGGTTGTCAGTGCAGTTGGCTGCGGCGGCAATGCTAATAATGGCGGCGAAGCAAGCACAACAACCGAATCTGCAGATACAGCTGAGTCTACTGCAGATGCTTCTACTGAGGAGAGCAGTGATAGCGATGCTACAGCTGCTGAATCTACTGAAGAGGGCGAAACAGCTACAGAGAGCACAGGAAGCGGAGCTCCACTTGTAATTGGAGAATCAGAGTTTTCTGAGAAGTTCAGTCCTTTCTTCTGCAATTCAGTATATGACAATAACGTATCTCAGATGACATCACTTCCTCTTCTTACTGTTGATCGTTTAGGAGAGATGATTCTGAATGGTATCGACGGAGAAACAAAGGAATATAATGGTAACAGCTATGAGTACAAGGGACCTGCAAATTGCGTAATTACTGAAAATGAAGATGGAACAGTAGATTATGCATTTGAACTTCGTGATGATATCACCTTCTCAGATGGTGAGCCTCTTACTATTGATGATGTAATTTTCTCTATGTATGTTGTTGCTGATCCTTCCTATGATGGTTCTGCTACATTCAGTGCACTTCCTATTACAGGTATGGAAGACTACAGAAAAGGTTCTGATACACTCTTCAACCTTCTTGTTAAGGCTGGTGAGGACAACACAGACTTCACATACTTCACAGAAGATCAGCAGAAGAAGTTCTGGGAGACAGATTTCCCTGCAGCTAAGGAACAGTTCATCAATGATATCGCAGATTACTGTACAGCAAACGGTGCTGTATCTGATGATGAAGATATTGCCAAGGATCCTATTGCCAATGCAATGGCAAACTGGGGCTATGGTACAGTAGAAGGCGGCGTTCTTACAGCTCCTTCAGGTGCTACATTCGATGTTAAGGGTGGCACAGCTCCTACAGTAGATGATTTCTGGAATGAAATCGTTGCAGCTTATGACGGAGACGTTATGGCAGCTACTGACAAGGAGAAGGCTGGCGACGGAATCCTTGATATGCTTTCAGATGAGTACAAGAATGCAATTGAGACAGGTGATTCTGCTCCTTCTATCACAGGTATCGAGAAGACAGGCGACTATTCAATGGTTGTACATATGGATAAGCTTGACGCAACAGCTATCTATAGCCTTCCTGTAGAAATCTGTCCTCTTCACTACTATGGTGACAAGGCTCTTTATGATTATGACAACAATAGCTTCGGATTCACAAAGGGTGATCTTTCAGCTGTACGTTCAAAGACAACTCAGCCTCTTGGTGCAGGACCTTATGTATTCAACAAATACGAGAATAAGATTGTTTACTTCACAGCTAACGAGAACTACTATCTTGGCGCTCCCAAGATTAAGGAAGTTCAGATGAAGGTTACTCAGCAGTCTGATGCTGAGCCTGCAATTGTTCAGGGTACACTTGATGTAGCAGAGCCCTCAGCAAATAAGTCAACACTTGAGCAGATCGCTGGTGACAACTCAAACGGCGAGCTTACAGGTGACAAGATTTCTACTTCACTTGTAGATAATAATGGTTATGGATACATCGGAATGAACTCTCAGAATGTTAAGGTTGGTTCAGATGCCGGAAGCGAAGAGTCTAAGGCACTTCGTAAGGCTATTGCAACTGTTCTTGCTGTTCATCGTGATGTTGTGGTTGATTCTTACTATGGCGATGCTGCTAATGTTATCAACTATCCTATTTCTAACACATCTTGGGCAGCTCCTCAGGCTTCAGATCCTGATTATAAGGTAGCTTTCTCAACAGATGTTGATGGAAATCCTATCTATACAGATGGTATGAGCGAGGATGAGAAGTATGATGCAGCTCTTCAGGCAGCACTTGGATTCTTCGAGAAGGCTGGCTACACAGTTTCTGATGGCAAGCTTACAGCAGCTCCCGAGGGTGCTAAGCTTTCATATGAGGCTATGATTCCTGCTGATGGTAAGGGTGATCACCCTTCATTCGGTATCCTTACAGCAGCTAAGGAAGACCTTGCAAAGATTGGCTTTGATCTTATCATCAATGACCTTTCAGATTCTTCAGTTCTTTGGTCTGCAACAGAAGGCGGCACAGCTGAGATTTGGTGCGCAGCTTGGGGCGGATCAATGGATCCTGATATGTATCAGATCTATCACTCAGAAGGTGGTTCTGCATACATGTACAAGATTAACCAGCCTGAGCTTGATGAGCTTGTAGTAGAAGGTCGTTCAACAACAGATCAGGCAGTACGTAAGGCTATTTACAAGGAAGCTCTTGATTATGTAGTAGATTATGCAGTAGAAATCCCGATTTATCAGAGACAGAACTGCTCAATTTACTCATCAGAGCGTGTTGATGTTGAGAATTCAGATATGCTTCATGACGAGACAACATACTACAACTTCTTTGCAACAACAAGTGCTCATAACGGAATTGAGAGACTTATGACTAAGTAATTCGTATTTAACATTATAAGTACGTATGGCTTTGTCCGTGGGGGCTTTTTAGCTTCCACGGACATGTTATGTACTTTTATACTTTTTTACTTTACAGCTTTAAATTGATATAAGGTTGCATTTTGAGCAAAATGCTATAAAATAATAGGGTTCGAAAAAAATATTTCGCACTGCGAAATTTTACATAGATTACATAAATCCCCGAGTAATATTCAGAATTATTCAGGTAGAAGATATTTAAATTTAGAAGGAGTATAGGCAACAATGAAGAAATTCATACTTAAACGTCTACTCATATCAGTAGTATTATTGTTTTTCGTATCTATGATTATTTACACTATCATGAGATGTATGCCTACATCATACGTTGAACAGCAGGCTATGGCTTTATCAACAAAGCCCGGAGCTAAAAGCTACTCTGAATGGGTTAAACAGTTAAATGCTCAGTACGGTCTGGACACGGGGGTAATCCAGGGCTACTTTAAATGGGCTTCAAAGGCAATAACACTCGATTTCGGTGATTCCTGGTATTGGAATCAGCCTGTTTTACAGAAATTCGGCAGCGTTATCTGGTATTCATTTGCACTTGGCCTTGTAACATTTATTTTGGAAATAATAAGGCTCTTCTGGCATGAGTGTGGTTAGTTAAATACGCTGAAGTCCTCATGCCATGCGGCTTAAGCGTACTTTACACGGTTGCGATTTGGTAACGGTATTTTCAGGTCAGAACAGTATAGCAAAACCATATCGATCATACTGTCTACGTCCCTGAATCCATACGCCTTCCGGATAAGCAATTTTATCTTGTTGTTGGTTGCCTCAATGCGGGCATTGGTCACACCAAGCTCGATAGTGTTAAGGATATGATCCTTGTGGCGCATGATCTTTCTCTGCAGCTCCACAAACACCGGGATCCTACAGTGCCTTGCCCATTTGACCCATGCGATAAGTTCGCTT
>NZ_FMYB01000006.1:13013-147071 GCF_900104155.1 Butyrivibrio sp. INlla16 | reverse complement strand
TACGCGAGCTGGGTTCAGAACGTCGTGAGACAGTTCGGTCCCTATCCGGCGCGGGCGTAGGATATCTGAGAGGAGCTGTCCTTAGTACGAGAGGACCGGGATGGACGGACCGCTGGTGTATCAGCTGCATCGCCAGATGCATAAGGCTGGGTAGCCAAGTCCGGAAGGGATAAACGCTGAAGGCATCTAAGCGTGAAGCCCCCCTCAAGATGAGATATCCCTGCTTCGGCAGTAAGACCCCTTAGAGACTATGAGGTAGATAGGCACAAGGTGTAAGCATGGTAACATGTTCAGCTGATGTGTACTAATAGGTCGAGGGCTTGTCCAAAAAAATATGGATATAGAACAAAAAAAGTAGTTGATTTTCTGTAAGCGATGTAGTATCATTTCAGTGTTCGGTTTTGAAGGTACAGACGAAGATCTGGCCCGGTGGCTCAGCTGGTTAGAGCGCCGCCCTGTCACGGCGGAGGTCAGGGGTTCGAACCCCCTTCGGGTCGTTCAATAATCTAATATTTGTGAAATCTGGGGTCTTAGCTCAGCTGGGAGAGCATCTGCCTTACAAGCAGAGGGTCATAGGTTCGAGCCCTATAGGCCCCACTATTTCTGAAAAGACATTTTTCAGAAGTAAGCCGATGTGGCTCAATTGGCAGAGCAGCTGATTTGTAATCAGCAGGTTAACGGTTCGAGTCCGCTCATCGGCTCTTTATATGGATGGCTTCCCGAGTGGCCAAAGGGGACAGACTGTAAATCTGCTGCAAATTGCTTCGGTGGTTCGAATCCACCGCCATCCATTCAACTTAATATCGCGGGGTGGAGCAGTCTGGAAGCTCGTCGGGCTCATAACCCGAAGGTCATAGGTTCAAATCCTGTCCCCGCTACTCAAATTTGCCTAGATAGCTCAGTTGGTAGAGCAGAGGACTGAAAATCCTCGTGTCCTTGGTTCGATTCCGAGTCTAGGCATCTTTTTTATTAATTTTTATTCTTTTTTCAGTTTTATTTTTCCCGGTTATGCCGTATAATACAATCCGTGAGAAGTACAGATGTATATTCTTGTTTTAAGCAATATAGTAAGGCAAGAGGCCGTAGCTTTTATTTGCTGAAGCTGGGATGAGCATCTTTGATTTTAGGTATTAAGAGTTAGGATTTATCATATATGACAAGAGAAGAGAAGCACAGGCTTATCGAGGAGAGGCGCAAGCATGTCAGAGAGGTTTTAGCAAAACACGGTAATGATATTCTTGAATCTCATAAGTTCCACAAGACCAAGCATTTTATCCAGCATGGAGACATGTCTGTTTATGATCACAGTCTAAGTGTTGCTGAGAGGGCAATTAGAATCAATAGATTCATTCATGCGAAGTGCAAAGAGAGAGACCTGGTAAGGGGAGCTCTGTTACACGATTATTTCCTTTATGACTGGCATAAGGACGGCAAAGATAAGGGTAACGTACATCCTAAGCTTCATGGTTTTTTTCACCCCTCTACGGCCCTTAAAAACGCAAGTAGGGACTTCGTATTATCTGAACGTGAAAAGGACATCATAAAGAAGCATATGTGGCCATTAACGGTAATACCGCCTATGTGTAGGGAAGCTTGGATTGTTACGATGGCTGATAAGTATTGTTCAGCTATGGAGACCTTTGGACTTCATAAAGCAAAGATAAGAGCCAGACACATTGATTTACCGGCTCAGGATATAGAGAGACTATAAATCTATTCATAACTTTAATTATTATATCATTTACAATAAGAAGCAAATAAAAAGCGCCGGCATTCAAGCCGACGCTTTAATTATTTTATTTTGAGATTAAGATCAAAGCTTAGGACCAGCTGCTACAAGAGATTTACCTGCATCATTGCCTTCATACTTCTTGAAGTTCTTTGTGAATCTCTCTGCAAGATCCTTTGCCTTTGCTTCCCATTCAGAAGCATCTGCATATGTATCACGAGGATCAAGAATTGCAGGATCAACACCCGGAAGTGATGTAGGAACTTCGAAATCGAAGATCGGGATCTTCTTTGTCTCAGCCTTGTTTACATCGCCGTTAAGGATTGCATCGATGATTCCACGAGTATCCTTAATGGAGATACGCTTGCCTGTGCCGTTCCAACCTGTGTTAACAAGGTAAGCCTTAGCACCAGACTTCTGCATCTTTTTAACAAGCTCTTCACCATACTTTGTAGGATGAAGCTCAAGGAATGCCTGACCGAAGCAAGCTGAGAATGTAGGAGTGGGCTCTGTGATGCCACGCTCTGTACCAGCAAGCTTAGCTGTGAAGCCTGACAGGAAGTAGTACTGAGTCTGCTCAGGTGTAAGGATTGATACAGGAGGAAGTACTCCAAATGCATCAGCTGAAAGGAAGATAACGTTCTGAGCATCAGGACCAGCAGAAATCTTGTTAACCTTTGAAGCGATGTTGCTGATGTGGCTGATAGGATAAGATACACGAGTGTTCTCTGTAACGCTCTTATCATCAAAGTCGATCTTACCATTTGCATCAACTGTTACGTTCTCAAGAAGAGCATCTCTCTTGATTGCGTTGTAGATGTCGGGCTCAGCGTCCTTATCAAGACCGATAACCTTAGCATAGCAGCCGCCCTCGAAGTTGAACACTCCGTTGTCGTCCCAGCCGTGCTCATCATCACCGATAAGAAGTCTCTTAGGATCTGTTGAAAGAGTTGTCTTACCTGTTCCTGAAAGACCGAAGAAGATAGCAGTGTTCTTACCTTCCATATCAGTATTAGCTGAGCAGTGCATGGAAGCCATGCCCTTAAGAGGAAGGTAGTAGTTCATCATTGAGAACATACCCTTCTTCATTTCTCCGCCGTACCATGTGTTGATGATAACCTGCTCACGGCTTGTGATATTGAATGCTACGCAAGTCTCGGAGTTAAGGCCAAGTTCCTTGTAGTTGTCAACCTTAGCTTTTGATGCGTTGTAAACAACGAAATCAGGCTCGAAAGAAGCAAGCTCTTCATCTGTAGGAACGATGAACATATTCTTAATGAAGTGAGCCTGCCAAGCAACCTCAACGATGAAACGAACTGCCATACGGGAATCCTTGTTAGCACCGCAGAATGCATCAACAACGAAAAGTCTCTTGTCGCAAAGCTCTTTCTTAGCGATATCCTTAACTGTAGCCCATACTTCTTCGCTCATGGGATGGTTGTCGTTCTTATACTCGTCAGATGTCCACCAAACGGTATCCTTTGAGTTGGAATCCATAACGATGTACTTATCCTTAGGAGAACGTCCTGTGTAGATACCTGTCATAACATTAACAGCACCGAGCTCAGTATCCTGACCTACTTCGAATCCCTCAAGACCGGCCTTCTTTTCTTCTTCGTAAAGTGTTTCGTAAGAAGGGTTGTGCACGATCTCAGTTGTGCCTGTAATGCCATACTGTGTTAAATTGATTTCTGCCATTTCTTTAACTCCTTTTCTTTTTCTATTGTGATATCTGTTTGTAAAGAACAGATAAACGCTCCAAAACTTATTATACAATACATTTAGGTAAAAATAATATAAAATTGCTATAAATTTAACAAAACGTTCAGAAATTATCTAAGAAAAAGGCGGGTTTGAATACATAAAACAGATAAAGTATCATATTTGTAAGAGAAATACCTCTCAAAGACATTGAATTTCTAAACAGAAGATGGAAGTGTATATGAAAAAAGAAGAGAGTCTAAGAGACTGCCTTGAAAATTTAAAAAACAGTGATTTGTACCCATTTCACATGCCGGGACATAAAAGAAACCCGGGCGCAGGCGAGATGGCAAGATATATGGATATTGATATTACCGAGATTGATGACTACGACAATCTCCATGATGCAGACGGAATTATACTAAGGGCGGAGGAGCGTGCTAACGCTCTATACGGAGCAGATGAAACGCATTTTCTTGTAAACGGAAGTTCAAGCGGAGTATTGGCGGCGATTTCTGCGGTTGCAGGCAGGGGTGAGAAAATCATAGCAGGAAGGAATGCCCATAAATCCTTTTATCATGCAGTCTACCTTCGTGAACTGGATGTCACATATATCCTACCGGATCCGGAAGGTCTGGTTAACCCGAAGGGTATCGAAGATGCTTTTGATAAAAACCCTGGAATAAAGGCTGTTTTTATAACTTCGCCAACCTATGAAGGCATGGTGTCGGATGTAAAGAAAATAGCAGAGATTACACATAAAAATGGGGCAATCCTGGTGGTTGATGAAGCTCATGGGGCGCATTTCGGACTTTATAAAAAGCTGCCAGAAAGCTCCGTGACCGAAGGAGCGGATATAGTGATACATAGCCTTCACAAGACATTGGCGGCAATGACCCAGACAGCACTTATTCATGTGAAGGGTGATAGAGTAGACCGTGAAAAACTTAGAAGGTTTTTAAGAATATATCAGACGAGCAGCCCTTCGTATGTGCTGATGGCATCGATAGATTCCTGTATAAAGGACATTAATGACAACGGTAAGGAAGTGCTTGAAAGACTGATTCGTTTCAGAAAAAGGATTGAGGCGGAAACAGCAGATCTCACATGGATAAGGATTCCTCATTTTTCAAAACGACAGGATCCAGGGAAGGTACTCATATGCTCTGCTGACGGTGCTATTACGGGACAACGGATATATGATATACTTCGATTAGAATATAAATTGCAGCCGGAGATGGCCGGTGATACTTATGCACTAGCTATAATAACGGGATATGATACCGAAGATGGAATTTCAAGGCTTATAGAAGCGGTAAAAGAACTGAACACCAGGATAGAGAATGAACAAAGTAATTGTTTAGGGAGTGCTCGGAACAAAAAAGACAAAAAGGAAAATATTGAACAGAGTAGCGGGCCGGTAGAACTTCCGAAAACAGTAATCCCTTTTTATAAGGCGTGGGACGCCGATATGGAGGAAGTTGATATTACAAGGGCGGCCGGAAGGGTTGCGGGAGATTTCATCAATTTATATCCGCCGGGGATACCTCTGGTGGTACCGGGAGAGGCAATTGATAAAGAGCTCGTTCGGAAAATTGGAGAATATATTAATGATGGAAGAAATGTTCAGGGTGTGAAGATCTCCGCAAAGGGAGAAAGGACCGTAAAGGTTGTGGCGCCGATGTGACATTTTTTCTGAAAAAATAAAAAATTGGGAAAAGACATAAAATGGGCAAGATTTATTTGATCATGGGCAGGAGCTCATGTGGAAAAGATACAATATATAAAAAGCTTTTGGAGCGCGGAAAGCTGGATCTCAAAAAGGTAATTATTTACACTACAAGACCGATGCGCGAAAAGGAAATGGACGGAGTTCAGTATTATTTTTGCAGCATAGAGCGTTATGAAAAATACAAAGAAGACCGTAAAATAATAGAGGAACGTACTTACAATACGATGTATGGTCCCTGGCACTATTTCACGGTGGATGACGGACAGATAGATCTAAGTGAGGGAAATTACCTCATGATTGGGACAGTAGATATGTATGTCTCAATCAAGGAGTACTTTGGTGAGCAGAATGTCGTGCCACTGATGATAAATGTAAGTGACGGCATGATAATGCAGAGAGCCATGAAGAGAGAGCTAAAGCAGGAAGAGCCCAAATACGATGAGATGTGCAGAAGATTTCTTGCGGATAAAGCGGATTATTCGGATGAGAGGCTTAAGGGTGCGGGGATAGACAGAACCTTCGATAATGACGGAGAACTGGAAGCCTGCCTTGATGAGATTGAGAGCTTTATCTTATCGGAAAAGTGATGAGGACATATTATGGATATAAGGATTGACAATGTTCAACCAACTTCACAGGTCCAACAGACACAGCCTCAGCAGGAGGTGAGCGGGGATTTTAAGTTCACACTTACAAGTAAGATCGAGGACTCGGCACTCGCAGAGCGCCTTAATCTGATGATGCAGGATATCGTGCAGCAGGGAAAACAGATTGCCAAGAAAAACGATATCAGGGACATGCAAAGATACCGCTTCCTTATCAAGGATTTTTTGAATGAAGTAGTCACAAGATCCCACGCCTTTTCACGTGAAAACTTCCTGGACAGACGAGGACGCCACAGAGTATACGGAATAATCAGACTTGTGGATGAAAATCTCGATGAACTGGCTCAGGAGCTCGTTAAGGATGAGAAGGACAATATAAGCATACTTGCCAAGATAGGCCAGATTCAGGGACTTCTACTGGACATTTTTACATAAACATATACTTAGGAGGAACGAGCGCAGATGGCGCGTTTTTCAGACATAATAGAGCAGGATCAGATAAAAGAGCATATGCAAAATGCTATCAGGACCGGCAAAATATCCCACGCCTACATAATTTCCGGCGATGTTGGAAGCGGAAAGAAAATGATTGCCAGGACCTTTGCAAAAACGATTCTGTGTGAAAACAAGCAAGAAATAGGTGGATATATCGAAAATTGCGGGGAGTGTCACTACTGCAAACAGGCAGAGAGCGGATCACATCCTGATATCAGAATTGTGGCTCATGAAAAGCCAACTTCAATAGGCGTTGATGAGATCAGAGATCAGGTTTGCGATGACGTATATATAAAACCCTACTCAGATCACAAAATATATCTTATTCCCGATGGGGAGCTCATGACGCAGCAGGCCCAGAATGCCCTTCTAAAGACGCTGGAGGAGCCGCCTGTTTATGCGACTATCATCATTTTGACATCCAATATCGATGCGTTTCTTCCGACTATTTTGAGCAGATGTATAGTATTTCCGATAAAGCCGGTGAGAGATGATCTGATACAAAAATACCTCATGGAAAAGAGGAAGGTTGTGGATTACAAGGCACACCTTGCCGTGTCCTTTGCGCAGGGAAATGTGGGAAAGGCAATCCAGCTTGCGGAAGATGAGAGTTTTGAAAAGCTGAAAAATGATGCGATAGATCTGACGGCAAGGCTTCCTAAAGCGCAGATAAGCGATGTAATTGCAAGGCTTCAACTGCTGCTGACACCGGAGGGCAGCAGCGAGAAAAAACCGGATGCACTTTTAACAAACGATTTTCTTGATGTGCTTATGTTCTACGTCAGAGATATCCTGGTGTATAAGGCAGAAGGGAGCGCGGATCACTTGATTTTCGCGGATAAACTGTCGTATATTAGTAGTGTTACGGAAAAATGTTCCTATAAGGAAATTGATAATATATTAAAGGCAATTGACAGGGCCAGAAACAGGATTCATTCCAATGTAAACAGTCTTATGACCCTTGAGATGCTGATGCTTGATATAAAGGAGAATTTATAATATATGACCAGGGTTATCGGCGTAAGATTCAGAACGGCCGGCAAGATCTATTATTTTGATCCGGGTAATTTTGAAATAAAAAAGGGCGACCATGTAATTGTTGAGACAGCGAGGGGAGTTGAGTACGGAACAGTACTTTCCGATCCCAAGGATGTTGATGACAGCGAGGTTACAAAGCCCCTCAAGGCCGTACTTCGCATGGCGAATGAGAAGGACGACGAACAGGAAAAGAGCAACAGAACAAGGGAGAAGGAAGCTTTCAGGATCTGCAAGGAAAAGATAATTAAGCATGGTCTTGAGATGAAGCTTATAGATGCTGAGTACACCTTTGATAATAACAAGGTGCTGTTTTATTTTACTGCGGATGGCAGAATCGATTTCAGAGATCTGGTAAAGGATCTCGCATCAGAGTTTAAGACCAGAATAGAGCTCAGGCAGATCGGTGTAAGAGATGAGACTAAGATAATCGGAGGATACGGAATCTGCGGCAGACCGCTTTGCTGCCATTCCTATCTTGCGGACTTTATCCCGGTTTCCATAAAAATGGCTAAGGAGCAGAATCTTTCACTTAATCCGACAAAGATTTCCGGTGTTTGCGGAAGACTTATGTGCTGCCTGAAAAACGAAGAGGATGTATACGAGGAGCTCAACCGCAAGATGCCCGGAGTTGGTGATATCGTTAAGACAAGCGATGAACTTGAGGGTGAAGTTGCAAGTGTAAATATCCTCAGACAGACAGTGAAGATTCTTGTTGATGTGGATGATGAGAAGGAAGTTCACGAGTGCAATGTAGACGACCTTACTCTTGTGAGAAAGAAGCAGAAGCATAAGCAGAATCAGCCAAAGGAGAAGGATGCAGACGAAGAGGCTGCAAAGGCTTTGGAGCAGCAGGATAAGAATCAGGCTCCTTCCCAGGAAAAGAAGCAGAATAATAATCAGGACAGAAAGCAGAATGCTCCTCAGGAGAAAAATCAGAAAAAGGAAGCTGATGCAGACAAGGAAGTAAATCGCGCAAATACTGATAATTCTGAAGCTTCGGCAGCAGGTTCTGCTGATAGTGCGAAGGATAAGGAAAGCACACCTGACAGAAACCAGGGTAAAGAGCAGAATCCTGGCAAGGATCAGAATTCTAATAAAGATCAGAATACGAATAAAGACCAGAATTCAAACAAAGACCAGAGAAATTTCGATAAGAAGAACAGAAAAAAGAATTTCAATAAAAAAGGTCAGAACAACCGCGGTAAGAATCAGGACAACAGAAACCAGAATAATAGAGACCGAAACAATAAGAATCAGGGCAACAGAGATTCCGGAAAAGATAACAGAAACCAGAATCGCAGCGAGGGAGCGGATGGAAAACAGCAAAACTAACGAGTTTTTCCTAAAACCCGGAGAGAGACTTGATGATCTTCAGCGAAATGAGCTAATGATCATCCAGGATCCGGAGAGGTTTTGCTTCGGGATGGATGCGGTACTGCTATCGGGATTTGCTACGGCCACAAAAGGTGACCGGGTTCTTGACCTTGGTACGGGAACCGGCATTATTCCACTTTTGATGTCAGCGAAAACTGATGCAGAGGAGCTGATAGGTCTCGAAATACAAGAGGATAGTGCGGACATGGCAAGAAGGAGCGTTTGCTATAACAAGCTGCAGGACCGTGTCCGAATAGTTTGCGGAGATATAAAAGAGGCGGAGAAAATATTTGAACCTGCCTCTTTTGACGTTGTAACAACAAATCCGCCCTATATGATAAAGGGACATGGGCTGACAAATCCTGATAGTCCCAAAGCTATAGCTCGGCATGAAGTACTTTGTGACCTGAAGGACGTCATGAGGGCGGCCAAGATAATGCTTCATCCCGGCGGAAAGTTTTTTATGGTTCACAGACCGTTCAGGCTTGCGGAGATACTTGCCTGTATGCAGGAAAACAGGATTGAGCCAAAGCGTATACGGATGGTCCACCCTTATATCGATAAGGAACCGAGTATGGTACTTATAGAAGGAGCAAGGGACGGAAAGCCAAGGCTTTCGGTGGATCCGCCGCTTATCATATACGATGAACCGGGGAAGTACGGTAGAGAGATGGTTGAAAATTATGGATTCTAAAACCGGCATGTTATACCTCTGTGCAACACCCATAGGGAATCTTGGAGACATTACGGAGAGGGTACTTGAGACACTTCGCAGTGTCGACATTATTGCGGCAGAGGATACCAGAAACAGCATAAAACTGCTCAATCATTTCGATATTCATACGGAAATGACGAGCTATCACGAATATAATAAGGTCGAAAAGGCAGAATATCTGATACATCTGATGCAGGAGGGCAAGGATATTGCTCTCATAACGGATGCGGGAACGCCTGCAATTTCGGATCCCGGAGAAGTTCTTGTGCGCATGTGCCACGAGGCAGGAATTACAGTGACCTCGCTTCCCGGACCGGCGGCTTGCATTACAGCGCTTACCTTGTCTGGCCTTAACACCAGAAGATTTGTATTCGAAGGATTTTTGCCGGGACTTGATGACAAAAAGGAGCGAAGACGAATTCTCGAGCAGCTTCGGGATGAGCACAGAACAATCATTATGTATGAAGCACCCCATCATTTAAGGGGAACACTTAATGACTTAAGAGATGCACTTGGTAATAGGAAGCTCACAGTATGCAGGGAGCTAACGAAACGTTTCGAGGAAATAATGCCAACCACGATAGAAGGTGCGGTTACTTATTATGAGGAAAATGAGCCCCGCGGGGAATATGTTCTTGTAATAGAAGGGATAAGTCTGGATGAGCTGGATAGGCAGCAGAGGCAGGAATGGTCGAAGATGAGCCTTCAGGATCACATGGCTTACTATGAAAATGGAGGCATGAGCCACAAGGATGCAATGAAGCAGGTTGCTGCCGACAGAGGAGTCGGGAAGCGCGAGATCTACAAGGCGCTCCTGGAGGATTAAATAGATTATTCTAATGGATGGAAGAATAAAATGTCTTCCCCCACTGGGGAAGGTGCCCGAAGGGCGGATGAGAGGCATTTTGAGCATAAATAATAACATAATACTTATATCGATTTTAATAGCCGTAATCTTACTAATCCTGCTCGTCCTTCTGCTGATAATCCGAATACGCAGGCATCGCCCTCTTCCGATGGATGAACTTGAGGGACATGACTTTGAGTATTACTGTGCGGACCTTTTAAAAGCACACGGATTTATTGATGTTGAAGTTACGAAAGGTAGCGGAGATTTCGGAGCGGATATACTTGCGGAAAAAGACGGCATCAGTTATGCCGTGCAGTGCAAGTGCTATGATAAACCCATCGGAGTAAGGGCGGTTCAGGAAGTTTACGCAGGCCGTGATTATTACGATTGTATGGTGGGAGTAGTGATGACGAATCAATATTTCACGGCACCTGCTGTGGAACTTGCAAAGAAATTGAAGATTATGCTGTGGGATAGGGGATATATAGATTCCATGGAGGATTGAGACCAAAAAGGCTGTCGTACCAAAAGCGGTACGACAGCCTTTCTTACGATTTATTCATAGTTACACATCCGATAATTAGGTTCTTATTATTCTTAAGTTACCTAATATAGCTTATTTCCATCCAAGGCAATCCTTGTATGTCTCTTCTGTTCCGGCTGCGAGGTTGCCACCCTGGAAGATATAGATCTGGTTATCGGAAGCTTTAAGGTTGAGTGCAATCTGTCTGTCGTTAACTTTCTCAACAGCGATAGTATTGAACTTCTCACCATGCATTGATACAGCAACGATATCTGAAGGCATATCAAAACCATCTTTAACATGTAATACTACTCTGCCACCAGAAAGAAGGGGCGGAAGCTTAACGCCGAAAGCGCAAACAATTGTTGAACCATGTGCTGCAGCTACAGACTGAGCTGTTCCTGTATAATTAGGAAATACATGGAATAAATCTGCTGTCATGCCGGATTTCTCCTGACCTTCGATAGTGCAGTCGCCTACACCTGAAGATACGGGAACGAAATCATTGGTCTCAAGCCAGAGTCCGCTAAGAACTGCGTTGTTAGTATACTCACCGGGAAGTAATCTGCCGGGAGCCATGGGAGCTGCGCATACGGAAATAGACATAGCGCAAACCATAACTGCTGCTAAAGCGAAAGAAACAATTTTCTTCATTTGAATTTCCTCCTTAATACGATTAAGTTTCGGATGTAACTACGTTACTGCCAAACATCATAGCGTATAGATATAAATATAACATTTAGATAATATAAAGAATTTATTAAATAAGGATGCAAAAAACGCCATACGGCATGGGGACTGAGTCTCAGATTATTTTATTATTTGCTAAAGAAATTTGAATTAAAATAAACAAGTTGTACATATAAATCGTCAGAAAGTTGTACAAAATGCCTACACAAATAGCATTGACCGTGTATAATATCGCGGCTATGATAAAATCTTGGAGAGGAATCTTCTGATTTAAAAAAGGAAAAGGAGAATAGAATTATGGGAGATGCAAAAAGTGCTATTGTTGAGGGAAAAACATTACTCGGAATAGAATTTGGTTCCACAAGAATCAAAGCGGTTCTTACCGATATGGATAACAACCCGATTGCGCAGGGTTCTCACGGATGGGAGAACAGACTGGACAACGGAATATGGACTTATACACTTGATGATATCTGGGGTGGACTTCAGGACTGCTATAAAAAGCTTACCGAAGATGTTGAGAAACAGTATGGCGAAAAGCTTACAAAGGTAGGTGCCATGGGCTTTTCGGCAATGATGCACGGATACATGGCATTTGATAAAGACGATAATCTTCTGGTTCCTTTCAGAACCTGGAGAAACACAATAACCGAGCAGGCTTCCGAGGAACTTACAGAGCTTTTCGGATATCATATTCCTCAGAGATGGAGTATTGCTCACCTCTATCAGGCAATGCTTAATGGAGAGGATCATGTAAAGAACGTGACATTCTTCACGACACTTGCAGGATATATTCATTGGCAGCTCACAGGAGAGAAGGTTCTCGGAGTGGGTGATGCATCAGGAATGTTCCCTATTGATTCAGCAACATGCGATTACAACGAAAAAATGGTAGGCCAGTTTGATAAACTTGCCGCTGATAAGGGCTTTGGCTTCAAGCTTCGTGATATTATTCCGAAATCACTTCCCGCAGGAGCAGATGCAGGAAAGCTCACCGCAGAAGGTGCTAAGAAGCTTGATCCTACAGGTACTCTTGAGGCAGGCATTCCGGTATGTCCTCCTGAGGGAGATGCAGGAACAGGTATGGTTGCAACAAACTCTGTTGGTGTAAGAACAGGTAATATCTCAGCTGGAACCTCTGTATTCTCAATGGTAGTTCTTGAGCATGACCTTTCAAAAGCATATCCGGAGCTTGATCTTGTAACCACTCCCAGTGGCGAGCAGGTTGCAATGGTTCACTGCAACAATTGTACTTCAGACCTCAACGCATATGTAGGTCTTTTCAGAGAGTTTGCAGGAGCTATAGGAGCGGACGTTGATGACGACAAGCTTTACGGCACACTTTACAGAAAGGCTATGGAGGGAGATGCTGATTGCGGCGGACTTCTTGCATATAACTACTTCTCAGGTGAGAGCATCACAGGCTTCAACGAAGGAAGACCGCTGTTCGTAAGAAGACCTGATGCAAAGATGAATCTTGCAAACTTCATGAGAACACACCTTTATACTGCACTCGGTGCACTTAAGGTAGGTAACGACATCCTTATGAAGGAAGAGAACGTCAAGGCTGATTTCTTCTTTGGTCAGGGTGGATTTTTCAAGATCAGAGGCGTTGGTGACAGAGTTATGGCAGCAGCGCTCGACACACCGATCAAGCTTATGGAGACGGCAGGAGAGGGCGGCCCTTGGGGTCAGGCAATTCTTGCGGGCTTCATGCTTAATAAGGAAGATGGCGAGACACTTGAGCAGTACCTCAATAACAAGGTATTTAAGAGCGGAAAAGTTGATACCTGCGAGCCTGTAGCTGAGGATGTAAAGGGCTTCGATAAATTTATGGAAGACTATAAGGCCGGACTTGAGATCGAGAGAGCGGCAGTTAATAAGTTACTGTAAGGAGATAAATGATGTTAGAAGAACTTAAAAAGAAGGTCTACGAAGCAAACATTCTGCTTCCAAAGTACGGCCTTGTTACTTTTACCTGGGGAAATGTCAGTGAGATTGACAGAGAGTCTGGACTATTCGTAATAAAGCCCAGCGGAGTTGACTATGAGACCATGACTCCCGATGATATGGTTGTCATGGACTTAAACGGCAATAAGGTTGAGGGAAAGCTCAACCCCTCCTCAGACACACCTACACATGTGGAGATATATAAGGCATTTAAAGAGGTTGGGGGTGTGGTTCATACACATTCCTCTTATGCTACAAGCTGGGCACAGGCAGGAAGATCAATTCCCTGCTATGGTACAACACATGCGGATTATTTCTATGGTGAGATACCCTGCGTAAGATGCCTTACAAAGGATGAGATTGAGGATGCCTACGAGGAGAACACCGGTCACCTTATCGTAAACGAGTTCGAGGCGATGGGCAAGGATCCGGTGGCGGTTCCCGCAGTACTTTGCAAGAACCACGGCGTATTTTCCTGGGGTAAGGATGCTCATGAAGCTGTTCATAACGCAGTTGTAACAGAAGAAGTTGCCAAGATGGCATACAGATGCGAGGTTATTAATCCCAGAGTACAGCCCGCGCCTCAGGAGCTTCAGGATAAGCACTACTACAGAAAACATGGCGCGAATGCATATTATGGCCAGGGATGACCCCTCATCCGCCCTTCGGGCACCTTGTCTTCGCTCCGCTTCGGTCGGCGCAGAACAATCGTCCCCCGGACGATTTGCGCCCCACAAGGGGAAGGCAAGAAAGTGCAAAAAAACCGCAAAAATAGAATAGTCACATATTGCGAATTGTGCTAAATTTATACTGCACGCGTAGAAAAAGCTGTTCTGCGTGCAAAGAGAGACAGAAGTAAAGGAAGTGGAGGAATTATGACGAACAAAGAATTGCAGAAAATTGCAAATGAAGTCCGTAAGGGCATAGTCACAGCGGTTCACGCAGCAGGTGCAGGACACCCGGGCGGATCACTGTCAGCAGCAGATATCTACACATATCTGTATTTTGAGGAGATGAATATTGATCCCAAGGATCCTAAGGCAGAGAATCGTGATCGTTTCGTGCTTTCCAAGGGACACACAGCACCCGGCCTTTATTCAGTAATGGCTCAGCGTGGATATTTCCCCGTTGAGGAGCTTAAGACTCTTCGTAAGCTTGGTTCAAGACTTCAGGGACATCCCAGCATGCAGTACCTTCCCGGACTTGATATGTCATCAGGTTCACTTGGACAGGGTGTTTCAGTTGCTTGTGGTATGGCACTTTCTGCAAAGCTTGATAATAAAGACTACAGAACATACGCACTTTGCGGCGATGGTGAGATTGAAGAGGGTCAGATTTGGGAGGCAGCTATGTTTGCCGGCTTCCGTAAGCTTGACAACCTTGTTGTTATTGTAGATAACAACGGTCTTCAGATTGACGGACCTGTAGATGAAGTTTGCTCACCTTATCCTATTGATAAGAAGTTCGAAGCATTTAACTTCCATGTAATCAATATTGATGCACACGATTTTGATGCCATAAGAGCAGCCTTCAAGGAGGCTAGAGAGACCAAGGGACAGCCCACAGCAATTATTGCACACTCTATAAAGGGTAAGGGCGTATCCTTCATGGAGAACCAGGTTTCATGGCACGGTGTAGCACCTAATGATGAAGAGTATGCTAAGGCTATGGAAGATCTTAATAAGATCGGCGAAGCATTAGAAGCATAATAGATTTGGAGGTTAAAATGAGCGAAGTTAAGAAGATAGCTACCAGAGACAGCTATGGTAAAGAACTTATAGAGCTTGCAAAGGTTAACGACAAAGTAGTAGTACTTGACGCAGACCTTGCAGCAGCAACAAGAACAGGCTGGTTCAAGAAGGAATTCCCGGATCGTCACATCGACTGCGGTATCGCAGAGTGCAACATGATGGGCATTGCAGCAGGACTTGCTACAACAGGTAAGATTCCTTTTGTCAGCACATTTGCTATGTTTGCAACAGGACGTGCTTATGAGCAGGTTCGTAATTCAGTAGGATATCCTCATCTCAACGTTAAGATCGGCGGAACACATGCTGGAATTACAGTAGGTGAAGACGGTGCTAGCCACCAGTGTAACGAGGACCTTGCTCTTATGCGCACAATCCCCGGCATGGTAGTTATGTGCCCTGCAGATGATATCGAGGCAAGAGCTTGTGTACGTGCAGCAGCTGAGCACGAGGGCCCTGTTTACATCCGTTTCGGACGTGCAGCTTGCCCCATCGTTAATGACAGACCTGATTACAAGTTTGAGCTTGGTAAGGGAACTGTTCTTCGCGAGGGAACAGATGTCAGCATTATCGCTACAGGTATTGGCGTAGGTTCAGCTCTTGAAGCAGCTGAGAAGCTCGCAGTAGACGGCATCAGCGCAGAGGTTATTAACATCTGCACAATCAAGCCTATCGACAGAGAGCTTGTTGTTGCTACTGCAAAGAAGACAGGCAAGGTCGTAACTGTTGAGGAGCACTCTGTAATCGGCGGTCTTGGATCTGCAGTATGTGATGTTCTTTCAGAAGAGTGTCCTACAGTAGTTAAGAAGATCGGTATGCAGGATAAGTACGGCGAGTCAGGTTCTGCAGGAGATCTTGTTAAGAAGTACGGCCTTGATGGTGAGGGCGTATATAACTCAGTAAAAGAATTCTTGAAGTAATACTGATTTGAGATTTGACTAACAGCCTGCATATATGATATATGTGGGCTGTTATTATTTTGTTTGGAAGGAAATACACCTATCATGAATATTCTTGCACCATCTATTTTGTCGGCGGATTTTACAATACTTGGAGAGCAGATAAAGGAAACTGAGGCAGCAGGCGCACAGTACCTTCACTTCGATGTAATGGACGGATTGTTTGTGCCGTCAATATCCTTTGGATTACCTGTTCTTAAATCTATCAGGAAGGCTTCAAATCAGGTCTATGACGTTCATCTTATGATAGAAGAGCCTATTCGTTATATAGAACAATTTGCCGAAGCAGGGGCAGATATTATAACTTTCCATGTTGAGGCAGCATCTGATCCCAGAGAAGTAATAGATAAGATTCATAGTCTCGGAAAAAAAGCAGGTCTTGCAATAAAGCCCAAGACACCGGTAGAAGCAGTAAAATCTTACATCGAACATATTGATATGCTGCTTGTCATGACGGTTGAGCCCGGATTTGGCGGACAAAAGTATATAGATGAATGTACTGATAAAATACGAGAAGCAAGGGATCTGATTAAAGAAAAAGGGTTATCTGTAGATGTTGAAATAGATGGCGGAGTCACAATGAATAATATTAATGTACCGCTGAAAGCAGGTGCAAATGTAATTGTAGCCGGATCTGCAGTATTTAATGGTGATATTCAGGAAAATGTAAGAAGTTTAATGGCAGAATTTGAAATAGTATGAGCTTTTAAGGAGTGATGATAATCCGCATCACTCCTTAATTTTTTCTAAAATATCTCTAAATTTCGAGAATTGCTGCGCCATATATCGTATAATTATATTGGAAGTATACCCAGTTGTGAAAGTAAGGGTAACGATATGGCGCACAATGTTAGAAATATATGCATGAATTGTGGAAGATTTTTCATAGCAAGGGAGAGTAACCATGCTTTCTGTTCGCTTGAATGTAAGAAAATGTATTCCAATCATTCAGGCTATAGATGCAGGGATTGCAGGAATGCAGCCTGTAAGGTAAGGAACGATTCGCTTATGAATTCTCCGCCTGATTGCGAAAATTTGCAGCTCCATAAATCCTACAAGGTATCGGGCTCAAAATAAATGTAATATTTAATTTATCGAAATACTATAATACAAATCAACTTAAAGAAAGGCGGATGTTTGCGAATGCGCATAATATCTGCCTTTTTGATATTTGTAGTGATGATTTTGAATAATTGTATTTATAAAAAAATTATAAAGAATTATAAAAAATGAAATGAATATTCACTAATTGAAACAAAAAAGCAACAATTAACTTGCAATTATATCCATATGAGTTATACTTATAAACAGCTTCGGAAAAAACCGAGGCTAAGAAAAGTGATTATAAAAAGACGAAAGGGGATACTATCATGAAACTTAACAAACACATTATGGCTATGAACTTAGCCGCAGTAATCGCTTTTGGTGCTGTTGCAGGCATCATTGCACCTTCAGTTGCAGGTGAGGACAACATCGTTGCTTATGCTGCTGTTACAGACGGACAGGCATCTGTTCAGGATGAAGTAACTGGTGGTCAGGTATCATTTAACGAGAAGGACAACCCGGACCTTAAGGGCTGCGATTTTGAGTCTAATGGTGATGGCGCTACAGTAACACTTACAGCTGTTGATAAGAAAGCTAAGAAGATTAAGTTTAAGGCGGGAACATTGAAGGTTGGTGATAAGGAATATAAGATTACCAGTATCAAGAAGGGTACATTCAAGGGCTCAAAGGCTACAAGCATAGATGTATCAGCACTTGAACTTGAGAAACTTACAGCTAATATGTTCCAGGGCGCAAAAAATGCTAAGACCATTAAGGTCAATGGTGCTAAGCTTACAAAGAAGAGCATTGACAAGAACTTTGTTAAGGGCCTGAAGAAGCTCACAAAGATTCAGGTTGTTGCTAAAGCAAAGCAGTTCAATAAGATTAAGAAGGCACTTAATACTGCAGCTAAGAAGACAGGCAACAAGAAAACACAGGTTAAGAGAGTAAAGAAGTAATTTAACCAATAGTCCTTATTACACAGGCAGGGAGAAATCCTTGCCTGTGTTTTTTTGCATAGGTATAATAAACGATGTGAAATTGTGTTTTACGGGAGGTTTGGATTGAGACAGAAGGACAAAACAACTGCGCAGGTAATTCATGAATACGGAGAACTGCTGACTAAGTACTATCTGGTGGTAATGTTTGTAGTTTTGCCGCTATATTATCAGAATGGCTATTCGGATATTGCAAATTCAAAATACATATTATATAGACTGGTATCTACAGCATTTTTGATAATTACAGGACTAGTGTGCTTCTTGGTTGAAACAGCCTGCGAAAAGACGCAGAATGTCAGAAAAAAGCCGATTCTTCCTATCATATTTGTAACCGCTCATCTGATTTTTAATCTCTTAACCTGGGTGTTTGCGGTTGACCATAAAATAGCATGGAGAGGGAATGGAAGTTGGCACATGGGATTACTGTCGCAGATTCTGTTTTTGGGCTCGATGCTTCTCGTTTACTATTATTACTCCGATAAGTATTTGATATGGATAGCAGCCGCAATAGGAGCTGTATTAACAGGGATACTTACTATATTGAACAGGATTGACATTTACCCCATCGATATGGGGAATAAATATCCGGGGTTCATTTCCACACTGGGTCAGACAAACTGGGCAACAATATATACGGTTATGCTGATTGGAGCAGGTATTGGATTGTTTGTTTATGAAGAAAAGCCTCTTTTCAGATATATTATTCTGGTCTTGAATTGTGTGGTTATAGCCGGAGCATGGATGGCGGGAAGTGATACCTTTTTACCGGCAATGTTCTTCGAACTTTTTATTATGTTTGGAATTTGCTTGAAGAAAAGAGACCTGATGAAGAGGTTTTCCGAGTTTCTCCTGGCATTTGGTATAGCTACAGAGTTTGTATACGTTTTTGTATTTGTTCTATTTCATGATAGATTTGTATTTGTTGATGAACAGGATGCAGTCAACACACTTTTGAAAATGCATATAGGCCTGATTATTATTGTAGGTTCATTGATAATTTTAGGCATTATGCAGTTAACTAAGAATAAAGAGTGGAATAAGAAACTTCTTGAGATAGCCTTTCGAGTACTGGTTTGCCTAATGCTTATTGCTTTGGCAGTAACTGTAGTCCTTATGGTAGTAGTAACAACTACACCTGAAAAAGCAGGCGCTTTTGCAAACATTCGAATGCTTAACTTTGATGATGACTGGGGAACTCACAGAGGCCTGAACTGGAAGTGCTCCATAGCCGGATTCATTAGGATGTCGCCTATTCGTAAAGTGATCGGAATGGGACAGGGATATTTTAATCCTCTTATGCAGTCCTTTCCTGATTTACAGGCGCGGTTAGAGGCGATGTATGAGGGCTTTGCACTGATGGTTGCTCACAACGAGTACCTTAACATGCTTATAGAGAACGGCATCCTCGGCTGTCTTACATACATCGGAGTGCTGGTTTCATCCTTTGCACTTCTTTGGAAAAGAGCGGATAAGCATAGACTTTCACTTATGGCATTGCTTTCACTTTCGGGCTATATTGCTTGCAGTTTCTTCTTTTTCCAGCATGTGTATGCGACATCTTTTATGTACATTTTCATTGCGATAGCGCTGTCAGAGATAAGAGGAGAGAAAGCATAAGCAGTCACGTTGACAATAATCGTTTCAAAAGGCATACTAGATAGTGGCTTTTTGGCAAAATGAGAATGGTTTTATTTTTCATAAAAAGTACTAATGACCGGTAGGAGTAGAAAGGTCGACAATAAGATATGTATAAAAAAATGGACAGAAACGATCCGTGCTGGTGCGGAAGCGGCAAGAAGTACAAGGCTTGCCATGAGAGCTTTGATGACAAGATAATCGCTCTCGAGAGAGCGGGAAAGATTGTTCCGAAACGCTCACTTTTGAAGACAGAGGCTGACATAGAGGGCATTAAGGCAAGTGCGAAGATAAATATGGCCTGCCTTGATGAGGTCGCTGATAAGATTAAGGCCGGTATGTCGACTCAGGATATTGATGATATCGTAGCTGATGTTACAAGGAAAATGGGCGGCATTGCAGCTCCTCTTAATTACGAGGGATTTCCCAAGAGCGTGTGCACTTCGATTAACGATATGGTGTGCCACGGAATTCCTTCTCCTGACGATATTTTACAGGATGGAGATATAATTAATGTAGACTGCTCAACGATTCTGAATGGCTACTTCTCAGATTCTTCACGAATGTTCTGTATTGGAGATGTGGATCCGGAGTGGAAGAAGTTGGTAGATGTAACCAAGGAAGCGGTTGAGATCGGTGTTAAGAATGTTATTCCATGGACTCCGCTCGGAGATATGGGAAATGCAGTTCATCAGCACGCTTTGAAGAACGGATATACAGTGGTTCGCGAGATTGGTGGTCACGGCTGCGGCAACGAATTCCATGAGGAACCGTTCGTTAGCTTTGTAAGTAAACCCGGCACAGAAATGATCATGGTTCCGGGCATGGTATTCACGATTGAGCCTATGATAAATATGGGAGGCGATAAGATCTTTGTGGATGCAGATAATGACTGGACTGTTTACACAGAGGACGGCTCACCTTCAGCACAGTGGGAAGTCGAGATTGTGGTGACAGAGACAGGCTGCGACATACTTTGCTGGTGACCCCTCATCCGGCGCTTCGCGCCACCTTCCCCCAAAGGGGGAAGGCAATAAAACAAGGAGATTTTGGTAAATGCAGAACAAAGGAAAATATTACATTACAACAGCGATTGCTTACACATCAGGTAAACCGCACATCGGTAACAGCTACGAGATAGTACTTGCCGATGCTATAGCAAGATATAAGAGGAAGGATGGCTATGACGTTCACTTCCAGACAGGCTCGGATGAGCACGGCCAGAAGATTGAGACCAGAGCTATCGAGGCAGGCTGCAGCAGCCCCAAGGAATTTGTTGACGGTGTTGCTGGTACAATCAAGAGCCTCTGGGATATGATGGACACTTCCTATGACCGTTTCATCAGAACAACCGATGAAGATCACGTGGAGCAGGTTCAGAAGATTTTCAAGAAATTCTATGACCAGGGAGATATCTACAAGGGATCCTACAAGGGAATGTACTGTACAGAGTGTGAGGCTTTTTACACTGAGTCTCAGCTTGTGGACGGCAAGTGCCCTGAGTGCGGATCAGATGTTCATCCCGCTGAAGAGGAAGCATACTTCTTCAAGATGAGTAAGTATGCGCAGCAGCTCATTGACCATATCAACAGCCATCCTGAGTTTATTCAGCCGGTTTCACGTAAGAATGAGATGATGAACAACTTCCTTCTTCCGGGACTTCAGGACCTGTGCGTTTCAAGAACCTCCTTCAAGTGGGGTATTCCTGTAAGCTTTGATGAGAAGCACGTTGTATATGTATGGCTTGATGCGCTCACAAACTATATCACCGGTATCGGCTATGATGTTGACGGCAGCAGTGAGCAGTATAAAAAATGGTGGCCTGCGGACCTCCATCTTATAGGAAAGGATATCATCAGATTCCATACTATTTACTGGCCGATTTTCCTTCTTGCACTTGGTGAGCCCCTTCCGAAGCAGGTATTCGGACATCCCTGGCTCCTTCAGGGCGGCGAGAAAATGAGTAAATCCAAGGGTAACGTTATCTATGCTGATGACCTTGTAAGCCTTTTCGGAGTTGATCCTGTTAAGTACTTTGTTCTTCACGAGATGCCCTATGATAATGATGGTGTTATCACTTGGGAGCTCATGGTTGAGCGTTACAACTCAGATCTTGCAAATACACTCGGTAACCTTGTAAACCGTACAATCGCTATGTCCAACAAGTACTTCGACGGCGTTGTGGCAGATAAGGGTGTAGAGGGAGGCATTGATGCTGACCTTAAAGCAGTTGTTACAGGTGCCTATGATAAGGTTGAGAAAAAGATGGATGAGCTTCGCGTAGCTGATGCTCTTACAGAGATTTTCACAGTTTTCAAGCGCTGCAATAAATATATAGATGAGACTGAGCCGTGGGCACTTGCAAAGGATGAGGCTCAGGCAGACAGACTTTCAACCGTTCTCTATAACCTTGTTGAAGGTATTACAATCGGAACAAGCCTTCTTGAGCCCTTCATGCCAAGAACAGCTGAGAAGATTTTCGGAATGCTTAACACTAAGAGCCGTGATTTTGATACACTTGATACCTTTGGAATGTATGAGAGCGGCACCAAGGTAACGGATGCTCCCGAGCAGACCTTTGCCAGAAAGGACCTTAATGAAGTCCTTGCAGAAGCAGCAAAGATAACAGAGAAGCAGAAAGCTGACTTCATTGAAAGCCAGAAAAAGGCTAAGGAAAACCTTACTAAAGCAGGAATGCTCAAGGAAGCTAACGCCATTGTTATAGGTGGTGCTGAAGAGAGCTCTGAGGAAGCGGCAGCAGACGGCGGAATCGATATTCCCGCAAAGGATGAGATCACTTTTGATGACTTTATGAAGCTTCAGTTCCAGGTTGGTGAGATCATCGCCTGCGAGGCTGTTCCGAAGTCCAAGAAGCTCCTTTGCTCACAGGTTAAGATCGGAAGCCAGACCAAGCAGATCGTATCAGGTATCAGCAAGTACTATTCTCCTGAGGAGATGGTTGGTAAGAAGGTAATGGTTCTTGTAAACCTTAAGCCTGCTAAGCTTGCGGGAGTACTGTCCGAGGGAATGCTCCTTTGTGCAGAGGATGCGGAGGGTAACCTTGCACTCATGACTCCCGAGAAGGCAATGCCTTCAGGCGCAGAGATATGCTGATATCCTTTATTAAATGAAGTTAATATGATAATTATGGAAGGCCTGTTTCAAAATAGAGACAGGCTTTCATTTTTTTATAAAAAATTATCAATTTAACGAATTTTTAAGAATACGGATTTACGATATTGTGGTAAAATATCCCTAGAAGGTATATTCTGTATGCATATAAGGGGGTTTTTATGGCACGCAAAGAGGAACTTACTTACAAATCTAGAGACCGCGAGACTACAATTCATGCTATTAGATGGATTCCTGATGAGAAACCCATAGCGATATTACAGATCATCCATGGTATGCAGGAATACATTGATCGTTACGACGAATTCGCTAATTACATGGCAAATAACGGAGTCATGGTTATCGGTAATGATCACCTTGGACATGGAGATTCCGTTTCAACTAAAGTGCCCTACGGATATTTTTGTAAAAACGATCCTGCGACGGTTATCCTTCGTGATGCGCACAGACTTAAGAAGATGACACAGGAAGAGTATCCGGGACTTCCGGTAATCCTTCTGGGACACAGTTTTGGTTCCTTTGTGGCAAGAGAGTATCTTACCAGATACGGCACAGGTATCCAGGGTGCGATTATTCAGGGCACAGGCTGGCAGTCACCCGGAACAATTAAATCAGGAAAATCGTTATGTGCGATCCTCGGCGCTTTCTTTGGAGAGAAGCACCGCTCGAACTTCCTTAACAACATGGCATTTAAGGCTTACAACAGCAGAATTTCAAGCCCCAAGACTAAGTTTGACTGGCTTTCACATAATGAGGAGAGCGTTAAGAAGTACGAAAATGATCCCAAGGACAATTTCGTATTCACAGTGAACGGATTTGAGACACTGTTCGAGGTTCTCTCAAGAGTTCAGGATCTTGGCAAGATGGATGATATTCCGAAGAAGCTGCCGATCCTTCTCACAGCAGGTAAGGAAGATCCGGTTGGAGAGTACGGCAAGAGTGTTGAACACCTCTACGGAATCTGGAAGGATCAGATAGGGCTTCAGAATCTCGAAATCAAGCTTTATGACGGAATGAGACATGAGCTGCAACAGGAGATCGGAAGAGAAAAGGTATTTTCAGATCAGCTCGAATGGATTAAGAAAACAATAAAATAATATACAATTTTCGCCCAGGCATGTTATAGTAGTGCTTGGGCGTTTTTGTATTTTAAAGGAGTAGTTTTATGGGAAAGATATTTGATTTAGACAGTCCTGTTATGAGAGTCTTGAATGTAGTAGCGGATCTCATGATTTTGAATTTTGCGGTTTTGCTGTTTGTGCTTGTCCCCTTTACGGGCGGCGCAGCCCTTACGGCTATGCATTATGTCCTTCTGAAAATAGTAAGAAATGAAGAGACTTATGTACTTAAAGGGTTTTGGAAATCCTTCAAACTGAATTTCAAACAGGCAGCAATTATTTGGATAATTATCGTTGTGATTTCAGCGATTATTGGTATGGATTTTTGGTGGATATATAATAATGCAGGTGCCATTCCTCCGGTTTATGCATATATAATGTTTGGAATCACCGTTATTCTGTATATGGTTTCACTGTATATATTCCCACTGCTTGCAAGATTCGATAACCCTATCAGGGGAACACTGAAAAATGCAGTAATGTTTGCAATCCTGGGACTTCCCAGAACAGTTGCAATGGCAATTATTTCACTTATTCCGCTGTTACTTTTGTACTTCTTTGAACTTAGAATTATACCGATTCTGATGATGTTCGGATTTACAGGACCGGGGTTCCTTATGGCGGTTCTTTACAATGGATTGTTTCTTAAATTTGAGCCCAAGGTTGAGGCTCCGAAGGATGATGAGATGCATCTTGACGATGAGGACGACGAGGAGCTTCAGGCAGCAATCAAGAGATTGCAGGAGGCAAGGGACAAGAAGTGATCCCTCATCCGTCGCTACGCGACACCTTCCCCCAAAGGGGGAAGGCGTTTTTAGTATATGGCCTTCCCCTTGGGGGGAAGGTGGTCCGAAGGACCGGATGAGAGGCAAGTTGCACATAAGATTTTACTTTCTTTGTGCAAATAGTCATAACCAATTTATAAAAAAATTATAAATAAGCATTTTTTACAACGATTAAGGAAATCTTTGTATAATAGTTGCATAGCCAAAGCAAAACGCTTTGGCTATACTTGTTTTTGTTAGGAGCGAGACGCTCTTTTTATTTGCACAGAGGAGGAAAAGGAAAATGGCAAGTTTAACACTTGAAAATGTATGCAAAGTTTATCCTAACGGGTTCGAAGCTGTTAAGAATTTCAATCTTGATATCCAGGACAAGGAATTCATCATCTTCGTTGGGCCTTCAGGATGTGGTAAGTCAACAACTCTTCGTATGATCGCAGGTCTTGAAGATATTTCTTCAGGTACACTTAAGATCGGTGATCGCGTAGTTAACGATGTAGAGCCTAAGGACAGAGATATCGCAATGGTATTCCAGAACTACGCTCTTTATCCTCATATGACAGTATATGATAACATGGCATTCGGCCTTAAGCTTCGTAAGGTTCCGAAGGCTGAGATCGACAAGATGGTTAAGGATGCAGCTAAGATCCTTGATCTTACAAACCTTCTTGATCGTAAGCCGAAGGCTCTTTCCGGTGGTCAGAGACAGCGTGTTGCTATGGGTCGTGCTATC
Organism: Butyrivibrio sp. INlla16; assembly: GCF_900104155.1. Taxonomy (GTDB): domain Bacteria; phylum Bacillota; class Clostridia; order Lachnospirales; family Lachnospiraceae; genus Butyrivibrio. Next base: position 121,517 of record NZ_FMYB01000006.1, on the reverse strand, counting down.
GTTCGTAATCCTAAGGTATTCCTTATGGATGAGCCTCTTTCAAACCTTGATGCTAAGCTCCGTGTTCAGATGAGAACTGAGATCGCTAAGCTTCACCAGAGACTTGGTACCACAATCATCTACGTTACACACGATCAGACCGAGGCTATGACACTTGGTACCAGAATCGTTGTTATGAAGGACGGTGTTGTTCAGCAGGTTGATACACCTCAGAACCTCTATGACAAGCCTACAAACCTTTTCGTTGCAGGATTCATGGGTTCACCTCAGATGAACTTCCTTGATGCAGAGGTTGAGGTTTCAGGCGACAAGGCTAGCCTTAAGATCGCTGGTCAGTCAATCGAGCTTCCTCCGGCTAAGGCTAAGAAGGTTATCGATGGCGGCTACGCTGGAAAGACAGTTACATTCGGTATCCGTCCTGAGGATGTTGATGATTCCGAGATGGTTGTTAGCACATCTAAGGCTGTATTTGAGTCTACAATCAACGTATACGAGCTTCTTGGTGCAGAAGTTTATCTGTACTTTGATCTTGCAGGCTTCCCTGTAACAGCACGAGTTGATTCTCGCACAACAGCTCGTCCCGGCGACAAGGTTAAGTTCGCATTCGACGTTGAGAAGATTCACGTATTCGACAAAGAGACAGAGAAGGTTATCACAAACTAATCTGTTTATTGAAGAAAAATGTAAGCGCGGCTCGAAAGAGCCGCGTTATTTTTATATTGAAGGAGGGTTAGTATGAAAGACTTTAGAAAACTTGATGAACTGATAAGGTCATTTGTTGATAGGGGAACAAATCCCGGATGTGCAGTTGCAATCATGCAGGGTGATGAACTGCTCTATCATGGGGAAGCCGGATATGCGGATATCGAATCGAAAAGGGAAGTGAATGTCCACAGTATGTTCAGCCAGGCATCAACTACAAAACTGTTCACCTATGCTATTTTGGGAATGATATTCGAAGAAGGTAAATTCCTTTTCAGTGATCCGCTTTATTATTATTTGCCGGAATGGAAGAACACAAAAAAATATGTAGTACGTCCAAATGGCGATATTGATACTGAACCGCTGGATAAACCAATCACTATCAGAGATGCGGTAGCAATGATGTGCGGACTACCCTACTGTATGATGCCGGATGTTAATCCCTCAACACCTACACTGGCAGCGATGAGTAAAAAGATGGAGGAACTTCTGAAAAAGGGACCAACAACCATAGCAGAAGAAGTGCGCGCCATGGCTGATGTACCTGTTATGTTTGAGCCCGGATCTCATTGGCTTTATGGATTCGGCTCTGAGATCACCGGTGTTCTTGTTGAGACATTCGAAGAAAAGCCTCTGCGAGAAGTGTTTAAGGAAAGACTGATAGAGCCTTTGGGATTTAAAGATGCAGATACCTTTGTACGTCCGTCAAATAAAGACAGGGTTGTAGTAAATTATGCGAAGAAGGGACCGGGAGACTTTGAAAAGACAGGAGACTTTTTATCCCTGGATCCTGATAGTGTTCCGGCAGGTGCCCGTCCGAATCTGTTTATAAGTGCTGCCGACTTTGCAGTATTTATGCAGATGCTTGCAAATGGAGGCACATACAAAGGAAGAAAGTATCTTGGCAGTGGTACAGTTGCCATGCTCCATGAAAACCAGCTGGGACCTCAGCAGCTGGCAGATTTTGAGAATGATTACCTTGCAGGATACGGCTATGGACTTGGGTTCCGTACTCTTCTTACCCAGAAGTATGGACATAATGGACATGTGGGCAACTTTGGATGGACTGGCGGCTCAGGAATATGGGTTGAAGCTGATCCTGTTGAAAAATTCTCTGTAGCATATATGCACAATATGAGACCCAATGAGGAATTGTATCATCATCATAGAGTAAGAGCTGTAGTAAATGGAATAATGCTATAAAAAGTGAATAAAATATGTTAAATAATATAAAAAGGCGCCCAAAAAGGCGCCTTTTTTGTGACATTTTTGTACAAAAATTTGGTGTAAAAAGTTTTACTATAAGAAATGTACAAAAAAAACGAACAATAGTGCATATCATCCGTTCACTATTTATTGTATAAATAAATACAACGAAATGGCAAAAAATGGAACATCATTTGTTCATTTTGCCGATTCAAAACCGTAACAAAAAAATTTTAGTAGGAGGATGTAACAAAATGAAAAAAAAGAGATTGGTAGCCTTACTATCTGCTCTGACGATGGTCCTTAGCCTTACCGCTTGTGGCGGAAGCAGCGCAGGAACAGCCGGCGGCAGCGAAGCATCAAGTTCTGATCAGGCCAGCGGGGACAGTGCCGGATCAGGCGAATATGTCAAGCTCGTAGTTTGGGGAAATGGTAATGCTGACACAGAGGATTGCAATGAAGTTGCTGAAGCAATCAGCAAGATCACACGTGAAAAGATCGGTTGTGAGATTGATCTTGTTCGTGGACAGGATGCAGAACAGATTAACCTTGCTCTGACCTCCGGTGAAGCTATTGATCTTATGTGCTACAACAACATAAGTGGTCAGTTTAACACTGTAGTTAATAATAATTGGGCATATCCCCTTGATGATCTTTTAGAGAAATATGGACAGGGAGCAAAGGGAGTAATTAACGAATATGACCTTGAAGCCTGCAAAAAGGATGGTGTGCTCTATGCACTTCCGAACCAGAAAGATACATCACGTGCAGCCGGATTTGCTATGCGCAAGGACATCTGTGACGAACTTGGTATCACAGTTCCTGAGTACGGCACTTATGATGATATGCACGAAATCCTTGTAAAGGTTCACGAAGCTCATCCTGAGATGGATGCTCTTGTTCCCACATGGGCACAGGGTGGTATGCAGACAACTATTCCCGCTGATCCGCTTGGAGATTCTCTTGGTATCCTTGAGGATTGCCGCGAAGACAGCACAACAGTTGTTGACGAAGCAGAGACAAAGAGCTTCCAGGATTTCTGCAAGATGATGTGGCAGTGGAATCAGGAAGGTTTGGTCATGCCTGATGCTACAACAACTACAGAGAACGCTCTTCTTTCAAACAATGGATTTGCAATGTATGAGAACTGGAAGCCCGGCAAGGAACTTGAGGTTTACAAGGGCAACGGCAAAGAAGTTTACTTCATGAAGATTCATGGACCTATCAAGCATACAGCAATTCCTAATGGTAACTCATGGATGATTCCTTACAGCTCAAAGCATCCTGAAGAAGCTATGAAGCTTTGGAACCTTATGTATACAGATCCTGAAATTTCCAACCTGTTCATCAACGGTATCGAAGGTAAGCACTGGGTATACACTGATGACACCAAGAAGATGATCACATCTCCTGAAGGTGTTGATCCGAACGCTTCCGGTTATTCTTCAATGGATTGGGCATGGCCTAATCAGCAGATTACACCAGTTTGGGAAGGCGCTGAGGATCCCGATCTTTGGACAAAGCTTAACGAGTTTAACAACAGTGGCGAGCCTAGCCCTGCTATGGGATTCATTTGGGACAGCTCACCTGTTATGAACCAGGTAACAGCTTGCAACAACGTTGTATCTTCTTACAGGACCGCTCTTCTTTGGGGCGCTATCGATCCTGAAGAAAACCTTCCTAAGTATATTGACGAACTTAAGGCAGCCGGCATCGATGAGATCATCGCCGAGAAGCAGAAACAGCTTGATGCATTTCTTGCAAGCAAATAATTCTGCCAATAATAATTAACACAAAAAATGCAGGTGTCAAATATCATTTTGGCACCTGCATGATAATATTACTTGAAGGAGGATGGGGTTAGGTTGAAAAAGACAAAGAAAACATTAAAACGCTTCTGGCCGATGTATTTAATGTTCATACCCGGGGTAGTATATCTTTTTATAAATTCATATATTCCGATGTTTGGAATACAGATAGCCTTCAGGCAGTATAATGCTGCGCAAGGTGTATATGGAAGTCCCTGGTGCGGATTTAAAAATTTCGAATTCCTCACCAGAACCAAAGACGCATGGATAATGATCAGAAACACAGTACTTTATAATGTCGTATTTATTGTACTTGGAACTATTCTGGCTGTAGCAACAGCGATCATTCTTAATGAGATCCGCAACAAAACAGCGAAGCAGGCATATCAGACGATTATTCTGATTCCTTTCCTGATTTCAATGGTCATAGTAAGTTATCTTGCTTACGCTTTCCTGAGCACCAGTGATGGCTTCATCAACAACTCACTAGTCAAACTGCTTGGAAAAGAGCCCATTGACTGGTATAACACTGCAAAATATTGGCCCGTTATTCTGGTTCTTATCAATATCTGGAAGGGCCTTGGATACAATATGATCCTCTATTATGCTACCATCTGCGGTATTGACGGCACACTTTATGAAGCTGCTGTTGTGGATGGAGCTAATCGTTGGCAGAAAATTGTTCATGTTACATTGCCCGGTTTGAAATCTACAATTATCATACTGACACTTATGGCTCTTGGCGGAATTTTCCGTTCTGATTTCGGTCTTTTCTATCAGGTTCCGCTCAACTCCGGTCCGCTTATCAATGTAACGCAGACAATTGATACCTACGTATACCGCGGACTTATCCAGAATAACAATGTAGGAATGTCCTCAGCAGCAGGCCTTTATCAGTCCGTTGTTGGATTTGTTCTGGTAGTAACGGCTAACGCTATAGTCAGAAGAATAGACAACGAAAGTTCGCTGTTTTAATAGGAGGATTTTAGAAACATGGTACAAAAAGACAGAGTATTTCAGACCTTGGCAAATGCGCTGATGATCATTCTGGCTATCTGTGCACTTGCTCCTTTCTTTCTTATGCTCATGTCATCACTCACAGATGAACAAACTTTGTTAGCAAACGGATATAGTTTTTTTCCGGAAAAATTTAGTACATATGCTTATAAATATCTGTTTGTTCAATCCGGATCTGTGGCACGTGGTTATGTGATTTCAATATCAGTTACAGTTGTAGGAACTCTATCCAACCTGTTTGTTACTTTGCTATATGCTTATCCGCTTTCAAGAAAAGAGCTTCCCGGAAGACAAATTTTTGCATTCTATCTATTCTTTACAATGCTCTTCTCAGGAGGACTGGTTCCTGCATATTTGATGTGGACACAGACATTCCATATTCGAAATACAGTTATTGCGCTGCTTGTTCCGGGCTTACTTATGAGCCCTTTTAACGTCATTATGATGCGTACATACTTCACCACCAATATTCCTGATGAAGTTATTGATGCAGCAAGAGTTGACGGAGCAGGTGAATTTGGAATCCTTTTCAAGGTGGTATTCCCTATGGCGTTGCCGATAACCGCTACAATCGGGCTCCTGGTTGGACTTGCATACTGGAATGACTGGATGAATGGTCTGTATTATATCAATGATGACAAACTCTACAGTATTCAGGTACTGCTTATGAAGATTCAGCGTAATCTGGATCAGCTCAGGCAGCAGGCTCAGAACGGTAGTGGAAATGTTAACATGGCTGATCTGCCTTCAACTTCTGTAAGAATGGCATTGACGGTTATGGGTATCCTTCCCATTATGATCATATATCCTTTCCTGCAGAGATACTTCGTAAAAGGTATCACAATCGGAGCAGTAAAAGGGTAAGCTGTAAAATACCTGCTATTTGCGGTATTGTTGGGGAGTTTGACCTGTTGTTTTCTTGAACTGCCTGTAAAAATATGAGGTATTGGGGATTCCAACCTGTTCTGCGATATCCGAAATGCTCATAGTCGTGTTTTTTAGTAGGTATTTGGCTTGATCCATTCGTTTTGAATTGATATAAGCTGTAAGCGTTGTTTCAAATTCCTTATGAAAACAAAATGACAGATAATCGGGATTTAGGTGTATGGCATCAGCAATCTTGACACGGTTTAAATCTGCGTCCGACAGATGGTCGCGGATATATCTTCGTACTGTGTGGACAAAACTGCTGTCGTTGATTTTGATGCCGTTACCTGCTTCGCTTTCAGGATTTACCTGTTTCGGGCGCAAAAATGCCATGGCGCGGGATAATTCCTGGTTCAGGTTCTGTTTTCCAATGGGTTTAAGCAGATAATTGAAGCAGTGATAATGCATGGCTTCCTGGGCATAGTCAAAACGCTGATGTCCGGATAATATTATTGTTGTTGGCTGAAGCCCTTCAACATTAAGTTGTTCAAGTAGTTCAAGACCGGTTTCCTTGGGCATCTCGATATCCAGCAGCATCAGATCAACCTGTTCTTTTTTTAGGATAGTCATCCCTTGCTGCGCACTATAGGCTGTGAAGATATGGTCAAATCCAAGTTCTTCTTTATTTATCATACCTACAAGACCTTGAACAATATAGTATTCGTCATCTATTATCAGAAGATTCATGTAAACTCTCCTTTTCCGAGTATTTCTTGTAAGGGAAGCGTATTGTAACACATAATCCCATGCCTTCCGCGTTTGCAAAGCTAAGCATTGCCTCTGATCCAAGAATGAGCCTAAGTCGCATAGCGGTATTATAGAGCCCTATACCGGTTCCCTTCTCCGTAACTTCAGGATGTTCCAGTATATGGTTGTACTTTTCAAGTTTTTCTTCTGACAGACCGCTTCCGGAATCAGTATGCTCAAGGTACACAAAGGTTTCGTTATTTTCAATCCTTTTTGTCGCCTTGACTCGGATAAGAAAAGGCTCGCCCATAATAAGTCCCGTCTTAATGGAATTCTCGGTAAGAGTGAGGAGAATCATCGGGAACACCTCTGCATTCAGTAGATCAAGGTCAATTTCCTTTTCATATTGCAACGTCTCGGGAAATCTGTACTGAGTCAGCAGTATGTAATTTTCGAGATATTCAAGTTCCTCAGACAGCGGAACAATATTCCTGTCAGAAAGCGTATACCGCAGATGAGAGGATAGTGTGGAGATTATCTGATTTGTCACTTCAAGATTTGACTGATCCTGTGCTGACATAAACACAGTGTTCAGACAGTTGATCAGGAAATGAGGAGCAACCTGGTTTTTCAGAGATTTCAATTCAAACTCGCGAGCCTGGAGCTGTTCTTCATAGACACTGATCCTTAGATTACCTATCTCGGATAGTAGTTTATTAAAGGCATCTGTAATCTGGACTGTCTCTTCATAGTTATTTGAAGGAGTGATTCTGGTGTCCAGATTTCCGGATCGGATGTTCCTGGTTACTGCCATAAGAGATTTGGTCGGGATCTCAATGATCATCCGTCCCATGCGGCTATAGGATATAAAAAAGCAAACAGCCCATAAGATAATAAGTGCCAAAAGATAATAAAGAGATCGGAAAGCCTGTAAAAACTGCTTTTGAGGAAGCAGCACGGTAAAGCAGTAATCTGAAAAGCTTTGTCTAAAGGAGATAATGATCCTTTTTCCGATGCCCGGGATACTTACAGTAACAGGACCGGAGAGAGATTTCTCAACAGGGAGATTTGGTTCTTTCCCGGAATCATTCGCATTGCCATTTTCTGCAAAGGTATTACCGGAAAACAGCACTTGTCCGGAGCTGTCTGTAATCAGTAGGATGGCATCATTTCCGAAAAACTCTTCAAATCCTGGAAGGTTGTTTAGATCAATCCATGCGCCACCGTATATTCCGCCTACTCTAAATGTCCTGATAAGGCAGTTCTGATCTTCAATAAAATACCAGTTTTGAGGAAGATCAGCGCCGGATCCGTCGTCTTTCAGGTGCGCTTGTAAAAGTGATCTGATAAAAGAAGGGAACGGATAGCCCGAACTGGTACCTGTATTGGCAGTATTATAGACCGGAAGAAATACATCTTTATCGGGATAATACAGGTAAAAGCCCCTGATTACGGAGTGTGGTGTAATCTGAGTAGATAATCGGTTCTGGATACGTGCCATGCAGCCAACTTCCTCATTGCTATCCATGGTAGTACGAAGCCTTATAATATCCGGATCAGATGAGCAGTTGTCGATGAGGAACATGATATTCTGACTGAGCTCAACATCGAGTCTGTTGTCGTAAAAACGAAGAGAATCTTGAACAGAACGATATGAGAATTCACGCAGGTTAAAAAAGATAACCATCGTAACTGCCGCGAGAAGAGTGGTAAAGATGAGCATGGACATTAAAAACAATATACCGAACCGATGCAGCAGAGAATGCTTTCGTTTTGGCCCCGGCAAAATATTATGAAAATAGTGACAAATCTCCTCCATATTGTACATATCCACACCTTCTTTTATTGTTAAAATAATACTGGTTATCTAAAAAATTATCAAGATAATTATATATTCTGCACAATGCTTCATGATAAGGAGAAGTTTCTGGGATGAAAAGAACAATGAGGTGGGCAGCTTTTTTTCTGATTATACTAATTACGGTCACTCTCATAGCATGTGGCAGGAGCAAGACCGGGGTAGAAGAAGTTACAGCTTCTGAATCTGCCGAAACAACTGAAAGTAACATGTCTCCCGCATACAGCAAGGCAATAGAAGATCGCAGAGCTGAGTATGAGAAGACAGGAGAGTATCAAAAGGTCACTTATGCTATATATACCTGGACCGGTAGCCCCATTGGTATAGAGAGAATACAGGAAGCAATGAATAAAATCCTGCGTAAGAAGCTATGTCTGGAGATAGAGCTTTTGGCGATGGATTTTTCTTCATACGGTCAGGATGTTCATCTGAAACTGACAAACAATGACGAACAAATTGACTGGTTCGGCGGAAATGTCATCGGGTATACACTCTGCGTAAATAATGGATTTTGCTATGACCTTAATAAGGACGATTTACTTAAAAATTATGGACCGGGAATAGAGGAGCTTATCCCTGAAAAATACCAGGAAGCATGCAAATATGCCGGTCATCTGTATGGCATTCCTCCGGTAAAGGACTACGCCATTACTACAGCAGCTATTGTGATAGGAAAGGAATATCTTGATGCAATCGGCTATGAATATGAGGAGGACGAAAACCAGGAAGTTCACTCAACCTGGGATGAAATAGAAAAAATATATGTAAAGCTTCAAAGCAAATTTCCGGATAAGTGGGTATTTGCAGTATCAGGTAATCAGTTTGCGCAAGGCTCCATCGTTGATAACCTTGGTAATGACTGGTTCGGTGTACTTTTGGATCCAACGAAGGACAGGACGGTCACAAACCTGATGGAGAGCAATGAGTGGATGGATATGGTCGAGCGCATGCACAGATGGAATCAGATGGGATTTATATCCCCGGACGCTTTGAGCGATAAGAGCTCCAGCTCCGCAAGGATTAAGTCCGGAGACTATATGTCGATGCTTGCTCCGTCAAAACCCGGTTACAAGTCCCAGATATCCGGCGAATGCGGAAGGGAAATGATTGTGTTTCGCTTAGGACAAAGCATAATCAAATCTACAGGTATCACATCCGTAATTTCATGTCTTAATCAGTCTTCTCCTGACCCTGTTGCTGCAGTGCAGCTTATGAATGAGCTGTACACCGATCCGGAGCTATCTACATTACTTGTATGGGGCGAAGAGGGTGTGGATTATGTTACAAAACCTGATGGGAGCATTGATTTTCCTGATGGCGTGAACATACAAAATGCAGAGTGGTATCACACTATGAACTGGGAGATGCCCAACCAGTATATATGCCCTTACTGGACCGGTGACTCACAGGATTTGGGTTCAAGGATAATGGAATTCAATGCGAACGCGGAGACATCCATCGCCTTGGGCTTTACCTTTGACAATAGTCAATATACCGCAGAATATGCGGCATTACAAAACATATATGATGAGTATTCAAATCAGCTTCTGTACGGCTTTCTGGATCCTGTTTCAGGAACGGCGGAATTTAACGAAAAACTGAAACAAGCAGGTTTAGACGAATATATTGCGGAGAAGCAGAGACAGTTTGATTTGTGGCTGGCTGAAAATGACAAAAATTATTGAAATGTCATCACGGAATTAATGATTGAGAATAGAAAGGAAAAGAAAATGGCTAAAAAGGCAAAAGTTTCTATTAATCCGAATTTTAGGATAGGAAATATATCAAAACGTATTTATGGTGCATTCATGGAACCCATCGGATCGATCGTTTACGGAAATATGTACAACCCGAAGCATCCGACTGCAGATGAGCAGGGATTTCGAAAAGACTGGATTGAGGCTTTGAAAAAAACAGATGTGCCTGCGGTTCGTCTTCCCGGAGGCAATTTTGTATCCGGCTGGGACTGGAAGGATTCCATTGGTCCTAAGGAAAACAGGAAGGAGCACCTGGATCTGGCCTGGCATCAATATTATCCGAATGATGTCGGACATGACGAGTATCTCCAGTGGGCTGAAAAGGTTGGAATGGAGCCTATGTATACAATAAACCTGGGTACAGGCGGCATAAATGATGCCATCTACAATGTTGAATATACCAACCATGAGGGCGGTACTTACTGGTCAGATCTTCGTAAGAAAAACGGACATGCAAAACCCTATGGAGTTAAAGTCTGGTATCTGGGAAATGAAATGGACGGTCCATGGCAGGTTGCTTCCTGGGAAAAGGATCCCAGAGGTTACGGACTTCTTGTAAATGAAACCTCAAAGGCAATGAAGTGGGTTGATGGAAGTATAGAAACAGCAGTCTGTGTTTCAAGTTCTCCGGATCTTTCACACTATCCTGATTGGGATTTGAAAGTCCTCAAGGAATGTTATAACGCAGTTGACTATATTTCAATGCACCATTATCAGTCGGCAGAAATTGGCAATTATGCGCAGTTCATGGCTGCATCACGTTACTATGAAGACTATATACGTACAGAGATAGCTTTGTGCGATTACGTTCAAGCTTTGATGCACTCTCCTAAAGTAATGAAGCTGTCATTGGATGAGTATGGTGTAATGCCTATGGAGAAAAAAGAGCTTCATTTTGGCAGAGAACCGTACATAGAACCGGGTACACATTATCTCTTTGATCCGGAGCGCGAATATGTTCGCCATGATCCGGATAATATGCCTTCCAGGTCATTCCCGCCTATGGATCCGATGCTTATGGCACTTGGGAATGCAGCTGTTATCCTTGAGATGCTTCGCCATGCAGATCGTGTAAAGATAGGCTGTATGACATCAGGTCTCGGTGTGGCAGCAGGCTGTGACCATGATCATGTATTCACGATTCCGGCATATTATCCATATGCAGATCTTATGAAATATGGTCATGGAATATCTCTGCAGACTTCTGTTGAGTGTGAGACATATGATTTAGAAAGTTTTGCCCTCGATGATACGCATAAGTACCACGAACAGAATCAGGTGGACTTTATTGACAGCGCGGCAGCGTATGATTCTGAGACTGGTGAACTGACTGTTTTTGTTATAAATCGTGACTGGGAGGACAGTGCAGACTTTACACTGGATATAACAGGACTTACAGGAATGCGCTTTGAAGGGCACACAGAGATGTTCACTGAAAACAGAACACCGGATGAAGAAGCAGATAAAAATATTGTACCCAAAGAGGCTACAGACACTGTCGGCAATGAGATGACAGTAAAAGCAGAACTTAAGCCGTTGTCCTGGAATGTATTTCGTTTTGTGAAGGAATAAAGAGTAAAAATAGTGAATGACAATTTAGTATTGCCGTTCACTATTTTTTTGAGTGCTTAAGAGACATAAAACCACTTGAACTCCGCTATTTTGAAAAGTAAAATGATTGTAGATTAGATTTTTGCACGGTAAAATGTGCAAAACTGTACTACAAAAAAAGTGGTGGAGGCATAAATGATTACTGCGCAGATTATACAAAACAGTATTGATGAACTTTCTGCTATTACGAGGGTTCAGCTCAGTGTTATGGATTTGAAGGGAAAGGTTGTGGCTGCAACTGCAGAAGCTCCGAAGTTTGAGGGATCATTCATTTCGGACTTTGCCGCATCACAGGTTGATTCTCAGGTTATTGGCGGAATGCATCTTTTGAAGATTATGGATGAGGGTGATCTTTCATATATCCTACTTGCCAAGGGGCAGGGCGAAGATGCATATATGGTCGGAAAAATCTGTGTAAGTCAGCTGCAGAATCTGATAGTTGCTTATAAGGAAAGATATGACAGGAACAATTTTTTCCAGAATCTGCTTCTTGATAATCTGCTTCTTATCGATATCTATAACCGCGCAAAGAAACTTAGAATTGATGTCAATGTGCCAAGAGTAATAATCATTGTTGAGACAAAGGCAGGACGTGACAGCGGTGCGGCTGAGCTGCTCGGAAGCATGTACACCAGCGGAAGCGGCGACTATGTGACAGCTGTGGACGAGACCAGTGTTATTCTGATAAAGGCTCTTAAGTCAGGTGAAACCTATGAGGAAATAGCCGGTGTTGCCACAACAATTGTAGATATGATGAACACAGAGGCAATGCTTGATGTTCGTGTATCCTACGGCACAATAGTCGGCGAGATCAAGGATCTGAGTAAATCCTATAAGGAAGCGAAGATGGCACTCGATGTCGGCAAGATTTTCTACGCAGAAAAGCGAGTAATTGCGTACAACATGCTCGGCATCGGAAGACTGATTTATCAGCTTCCCGTAAACCTGTGCAAGGTTTTCATAGATGAGATATTCGGAGACCGCGAGATTCCCGAGAATCTTGATGAGGAAACTCTTAACACAATCAACAAGTTCTTTGAGAATAACCTGAATGTATCTGAGACCTCCAGACAGCTGTTTGTGCACAGAAATACGCTTGTTTACAGAATTGAGAAGCTGGAGAAGGCTACAGGACTTGATATCAGAACCTTTGATGAGGCGCTTACCTTCAAGATTGCGCTGATGGTGCTGAACTATATGAAGTATGTGGATTCCGGAAGATTTTGATTGACACAAGAATAAAGCACATGGTGAAAAGCTATGTGCTTTTAGTTTGTTAGGCTGCTAAATTGAGGCATAAAGGAGTTGTAATTAGAATGGCTAAACGTCCGGAATTAAGTGTAAGAACGGAACAGGAAAAACTTGATGAGAAATATATGAGAGCTGCACTGAAGCAGGCCCGCAGGGCTATTGAACTCGGCGAGGTGCCGATAGGCTGTGTCATAGTATATGAGGGAAAGATTATCGGACGAGGGTATAATCGTAGAAATACCAATAAATCCGTGCTTTGCCATGCTGAGATTACCGCAGTGAAAAAGGCATGTAAGAAGATGGGCGACTGGAGGCTTGAGGAGTGCACCATGTATGTGACACTTGAGCCCTGCCAGATGTGCGCCGGTGCTATCGTTCAGTCAAGAATTCCCCGCGTAGTGATGGGAGCTTCAAGTCCCAAGGCCGGAAGCGCAGGAACGGTTATTAATATTCTTGAGAATCCGGAGTTTAACCATCAGGTGGATATTACCAAGGGAGTTCTTGAAAAGGACTGCAGTGATATTTTAAAGGAATTTTTCACGGAGCTGAGGAAGCGGAATAAGGCTGAGAAAGAAGCCAGAAAGCTGGCCGAGGCGGAAGGAGAAAATTTTGCTGGATAATTGTAGAATCTGTCCCAGAGGCTGCGGCGTTAACAGAATATCCGGAGAGCTTGGTTACTGCGGACAGGGAGCTGTTTTGACAGCAGCCAGAGCTTATCTTCATGCATGGGAGGAACCCTGCATATCAGGAGAACACGGTTCGGGAACCGTGTTCTTTTCGGGTTGCAATATGCGATGTGTCTTTTGTCAGAATCATGAAATTGCATCAGGTGAGGTAAGTAAAGAGATTTCTGCGGAAAGACTTGTGGAAATCTTTCTTAGGCTGCAGGAAGAGAAGGCTTCTAACATCAATCTTGTTACGCCTACTCACTTTGTACCTCTGATCATACCTGCTCTTGAGGCTGCAAAGCGGCAGGGGCTTCACATTCCGGTTGTCTATAACACAAGTGCTTATGAAAATGTCGATACACTTAAGGCATTGGAGGGGCTTGTTGATATTTATCTGCCTGATTGCAAGTATTATTCCGAGAAGCTGTCGATGAGATACAGTAATGCCCCCGGATATTTTGGAATTGCCATGGATGCTATAGAGGAGATGCTGAGGCAGGTCCACGAGCCGCTGTTTATGTGGGAGAAAAAGGCTGCCGAAGATGATAGACAGTTAACAGACATGTTTGGCGCTATTGAATATAACAGAATAATTGAAGAATTATCTGATGATGATTACAGCGGTCCGCTTATGAAAAGTGGTGTTATTGTGCGCCATCTGATGCTTCCCGGGCAGCTGTCTGATTCTAAGAAAGTTATCAAAGAGCTTCTTTCTCGTTTTGGTGACAAGGTATATTTGAGCATAATGAATCAATTTACCCCCTATGGGGATTTATCTGCTTATCCGGAACTACTCACAGGCGTTAATGCTTCAGAATATGAAGAACTCATAGATTACGCTATCAATCTTGGCATCGAGAATGGCTTCTTCCAGGGAGAGGGCACAGATTCCGAGAGTTTCATTCCCGCCTTTGATTTCGAGGGACTATAAAAAGTAAACATCTTCCTGATGGCTTCCATCACTTTTTCAGACACATGTAACAAACATTTGCACAAATTATTAGTGAAGTATGAACGATTTGTGTACAAAAAGTAAAAAAAGTGCTTAATGAGGTAAAAGATTTACATTCAATCTATACAAAGCATTGTTTATATTTATTTTAGAAATGAAACATCTGTATAGATAAATAAAGGCAACAAAATGAGAAGTATGAAAAAAGTATTAAAAACAACATCGATCCTGACAATGCTCATCGTCATGATGACAGTATCGGCAGGATGCGGCAAGAAGACTGAGAGCTGGGCATATACACATGAGCCCACGGAAGAAGCTATTGCGCTCTATGACAATGGCAAGGCAGTCTTCAAGGGTGAGAAGTATACATATACCAAGGATGATGAGTATATCACCCTTACGGATAAAGATAAAAATGAAACAAAGCTTCGCTATGAAATGAATGGCGATACAATGACTCTCTATGAGAAGTCAACATATAAGCTTAGCAGTGAAGAAGAGCACGACGGACTGGTAGGAACCTGGACACAGGACAACGGCTGGTCATATGTCTTCACGAAAGATGGGGAATTCAGTGAAGAGGGCATTTTCTTTGGACACTACACTGTAGATGAGAAGGATTCATGCATAAAGCTTATGTACAGTGATCCGATAGAGGATGCATATCTTTACTACACACTGAATGATGATGAGCTTATAATCGACTATCCCTGGCCGATGACGAAGACTCAGCAAAATTGAGTATAACCCCTCATCCGTCAGCTTCGCTGACACCTTCTCCCCTAGGAGAAGGCAATAATGTAGATCTAAAGCACCAAGTGCTTAAGATATAACGTATTAATGGCAGAAATGCCCAAAAAGAAAAGGAGAGGTATGTTATGAAAATGAAGCGTATTGCATCATTGCTGCTTACGGGTGTTATGACTTTATCACTCGTTGGATGCGGTGGGGGAAATTCAGCACCGGCAGCAGACAACACAGCTAAAGAGGAAGCTCCGGCTGCAACAGAAGCTGAAAGCACCGAAGAGACCACTGAAGCTGCTGACACAGCAGAGGAGGCTACAGAGGCTGAGAGCACAGAAGAGGCTACAGAAGAAGTAGCAGCTGATGATGGTGAGGCTATTGATCTTTCAATGTGGTGTATTGCAACAGAGAGTGATTCAAACCGTCATTCTTATGAAGCTGCAATTGCCGACATGGCAGAGAAATATCCCAATGTAAACTTCACATGGGAAGCATTTGAGAACCAGTCCTACAAGACAAAGATCAAGGCTGCAGTTGCTGCAGATGAGATGCCTGATATCTTCTTCACATGGTCATGTGCATTCCTTGGTGATTTCGTAGATGCAGGCAAGGTTTACTGCCTTGATGATGCTTATGAGAACTACAAGAGTGAGCTTCCTGAAGTTATGATGGGTAACTCCACATACGACGGAAAGCACTACGGTGTACCGCTTACAATGAACATCGTTGGTCTCTTCGCAAACATGGACCTTCTTAAGGAAGCTGGATATGATGAGATTCCCGGAACTTATGATGAGTTCATCGCTTGCTGCGACGCCCTTAAGGACAAAGGAATCATTCCTTTCGGATGTGCAGGAAAAGAGACATGGTGCGTAACAGAGTATCTTGAGTCTGTAATCGAGAAGAGCGCAGGCGCTGATACACTTAACGAGATCTTCGCTGGCAAGGCAACATGGAACAACCAGGACGTTGCTGATGCTGTTGATACATTCCAGGGTCTTGTAAACAACGGTTACTTCGATCCTTCAGGAATCGGCCTTACAAACGACGAAGTTAAGAACAACTTCATGGCTGGCAAGTATGCATTCTACATGAACGGAACATGGAACTGTGCTGACTTCGCTGCTAACGAAGAGTTCAAGGATAAGGTTAAGGTTAGTGAGTTCCCTGTAATCAATGCTGACAAGGCTAAGCTTGGACAGCTCATCGGTGGACCTTCTGATACACTTGCTGTAGCAGCATCTTCACCTAACGCTGAGAAGGCTGCTGAGTATGCATTTGAGCTTGGTAAGCTTATCTGCCACTATGGTTACCTTGATGGCTGCGGACTTCCTGCATGGACACCTTATGGCGACACAAGTTCTGTAAACGAGCTTACACAGACAGTTGCAGGCATCGTTGCTAACGCTGATACAATGGTACTCTTCGGCGACACAGCTATGAGCGCTGATTCTGCTAACACATATCTTTCATATGTAGATCAGGTTTATGGTTGCCTTCTTGATGGTAAGCAGTTCATCGAAGGGCTTGCTAAGGACATCCAGTAATAACAAATAATAAGTCGGATTAGACTTTACTTTGTCCTTCCTGACTTCTGAATAAAATTGGAAGCAGGAAGGACTTTTTAATGCAAAGGCATTTTGCCTTACTAAGGTTATGCCAGTAGAGCCGGATACAGAAGAAATTCGGCTGGGAAGGTTTGTGTATGAATAAACAAGGTTTAAAAAAAGGATTAGCAATTTTCGTATTTCTGCTTCCGGGACTGCTCCTTTTTGTAAGCATACTTATTGCACCGATCGCTGTATCTGTGTACAGAAGTTTGTATGACTGGAACGGTTTTTCCGCAGGCACATTCATCGGTTTTGACAACTATGTCGAGTTGTTCACAAACGGGTCGATCAAGTTTGTGACATCACTGAAAAATTCGTTGATACTGGCATTTTTCTCAGTTTTTGTGCAGTTACCTTTTGCGCTTTTACTGGCACTCCTTCTTGGTAGAAGAGAGAGCCTTAAGGAGAGAGTATACTTATCAATATTCTTCATGCCGGTTCTTATTTCAACAGTAGTTATCGGTCAGCTCTGGCTGAAAATATATAATCCCGATTATGGTCTTTTGAACAGATTCCTTGAAGCAATAGGCAGAGGAGACTGGAAACACGTATGGGTAGGTGAAGTAAGTACTGCTCTTGGAAGTATCATCGTTCCTACGGTATGGCAGTACGTCGGCTATCACATGCTGCTCATGTATGCAGGAGTTAAGGGCGTTGACATGGACCTCAGAGAGGCAGCAATGCTCGATGGTGCAACAAAGTGGCAGGTAGACAGATACGTGGTTATTCCGATCATCAAGCCCATCATCAGAGTAAGCGTTATCTTCGCAGTAACAGGTTCACTGAAAACCTATGACCTTGTAAGAATCCTTACTGAAGGTGGTCCGTTCCAGTCCACAGAGGTACCCAGTACCCTTTTGGAAAACATGCTGTTCCTTCGAAACAGATATGGAATGGGAAGTACTATTTCTGTCATGCTGATAATACTGTGCTTTGCATTTGCTCTGCTGATAAGTGCAGCATTTAGGGAAAAGGAAGATTAATATGGAAAGCTATACACTTAAGGAAACAAATCCTGTATTTAAGGTTTTTACGGAAATAATATTAGTAATCTGGGCGATTATTAACCTATTTCCTATATATTTCATGTTCACATTTGCCCTGAAATCCAACGATGAAATCTTTGGTGCAAACGTGATAGGTCTCCCGCAAAAATGGCTGTGGTCAAACTTTACAACTGCCATGGGCACGGGAAACATGGGCCTTTATTTCTTCAACAGTTTACTTGTTACAACTATTGCCATTGCCATATCTATTATGGCTGCGATGATGGCTACTTATGCCATCACAAGAATCAGATGGAAGGGTAGTAAGCTGATGAACGCATTCTTCATGCTTGGACTCACAATACCGATCCAGGCATCAATCGTTCCGGTTTATGTAGTGCTTTCAAAGCTTCACTGGCTCAATAAGTATTCAACACTTATTATTCCGTATGCAGCTTTTTCGCTTTCAATGGCAATTCTGATCAGCACCGGATTCATGTCCGAGATACCTTTTGCACTTGATGAGGCAGCAAGAATCGACGGATGCGGACTTTTCGGAACATTTTTCAGAATAATCCTGCCGCTTATGAAGCCCGCGGTTTCAACGGTTGGCGTTTATTCATACCTTCAGTGCTGGAACGAGTTCATGTTTGCTAACGTATTCATCTCAGACTCAGTGCACAGAACTCTGCCAGTAGGTATCAAGGCCCTGTCAGGACAGCATACAACGGAGTGGGGACCCATTGGTGCTGCGCTTGTTATCGCGACCTTCCCGACACTTATAGCTTATCTGTTCCTTAGTAAAAAGATTCAGGCAAGCTTCATCGCAGGTGCGGTCAAGGGTTGATGGCCTTTTGACAATACTTTCTGAATTATTAAGAATTTATTAAGATTATTAACAATTTGGGATAATATTGTTGTATTTTTAGTAAAATCATGCTATTGTAAAGACGCTTTTTGTTTGATATATCGAGGGGGAACGATAAATCAGGGGAGCGCAAGAAGTGTCTTACAGTTTTGTTTGGGGAGTCTTTAACAATTTAATTATTTAAAAATCAAGGGATGTGATGCATTACATCCCTTGTTGCGTGTATGTAGGGGATCGAGGACAGTGGAGAATCTGATGAAAAGAGTTTGCTTGGGGGCAACAAAACTCCTGATGGTTATAACCATAATGCTGATAATTGTTTACGGCAGAGGAATAACAGCAAAGGCAGTGAATGTCACCTATGAAAAAGAAAAGGTGATAAATCTTGTTAATAAAAAAATGACAGGATATATAAATGCCATCAATGTAAATATGGATGAGGTGGACACACATGTTGCAAATGTAAAGACAAGTAATAAAAACCTGAAGGCAAAGTGTGTAAGCCACAGATATAAATACTCAGTTAATACTAACTATGAGGCTATACAGATATATGCCACCAGAAAAGGAACCTATTATGTGACATTTGACATAGTAGATGGTAAGCTGTCATAAGAATAACTTCGAATCAGCTCATTGTTACGCTGAACTCCGGTAAGTCGTCCAATCTTATCATAATCATAGTGGTATAGCCCGGATACATGCTCAAGATTTCTCCTGTGCCTTTCCACATCGCTTCTTCTGCCTGAATCGTCATAAGAATAGACATAGCTGTCAATTATTCCCTCATCATCACGGGCGATCATTTCTTTTAGATATCCGCCCGGCAAATATGACAACTGCAGCTCTACGCTATTTGGCAGTACCTTCCTTGAAAGCCTTCCATTCTCATCATAATCATAAAGAGTCTTATTTGCTCCATCAACGATTGCAGAAAGCCTTGTCATATTATCATAAAGATAGTCAACTCTTTTTCCATCCGGATAAGTTATCGATGTTCTCTCACCGGAGGATCCATAAGTGTAACCAACAGTACGATTCTTAGGGTCCGTTATCTTCTCAATCTGCCCAAGGCTATCTCTTTCTACATTTGTTGTACCAGTCCAATCAACAATCCTGCTTATAAGTCCAAGAGCATCATAAGTAAACTCTACGCTTTTCCCATCTGCGTAAAGTACCTTTTTAAGACTTCCATCCATCTCATAGCCATATTCTGTATCATAGCCATAATCCCTCCATTGGGAAGAACAATACTATCCCTCTTCCACATGGTATTATATGTGTAAACGGTCTTTCTTCCTGCTGGGTCAGTAAAAGCTGCCTCCTTCCCCATGTCATTATATTCCCAGCTGGCGCATGTTCCATCAGGATCTTCTATCCTGGTTTGGAAATAGGCGAAGCTTTGAAGAAGAGGGAAATACCACAAGCTATACTTATGATGCTCTGGATAGACTTATTTCATCAGAGACTACTTTTGCCGGGAATGGCGTACATGAAATAACAGCGTATAACTATGACAGACGTGGAAACATGACAGAGATGTTTGTGGATGGAGCCATATCAAAGCGGTTCAAGTTCGATTCCACAAACAAAATGATTTGGGGGTACGATAGAGACAAGGGAGAAGCAGACTATAAATACAATGGTATTGGAAAGAGGGTTGCGGTAAAGACGCCCGAAGAAGACATAGAATATATTTTGGATATAACTAAATTCTATAATGACATGCTGGGCAGAGAGGTGAATGGCCAAAAAGAGAGCTATGTCTATGATTCTGGAATTATCAGCATGGATAGAGACGGAGAGGATTATTTCTATCTCCTTGATGAACTGGGAAGTACAATGCGTCTTACAGGAACAGATGGGGATACAGTATCCGCCTATGCTTATGATGAGTTTGGCAGAACCTTTGATCCGTTTACCGGTAAGAATAAAAAAGCGAAGGAACATCCGTATAACAAGGAAGGGAATATACTACAACCACTTGCATTTACAGGATATCAGACCGATGACATAACGGGAAATTATTATGCCCAGGCAAGATACTACAATGCTGGAAGTGGTCGTTTCATCTCAAGAGATAAGGATGCTTTTATGTTCATTGAGGATCCGGAATCTCTGAATCTTTATGAGTATTGTCAGAATAGTCCAATTGAGTTTTTTGATCCGACTGGAAATGATCCCGTAGATAGAGACATTGGAAATGATGCTCATACTAAATTAGAAACATATGCTGAACTATTAAATGTAGAAGGAATAATACCGGGTGTAGTTAGAACTAATCATAGGATAGATGGAGGAGCTTTTCATACTAATGGAGAATATGGGAAGGCAGATATAGTAATTTTTCATGATGGTATAGCAGAAGTATATGAAATAAAACCAGCATCATATTTGAAGACAACAGAAATAGAAACTGATCCAAGATATTATAAGAATGGTGAATTGCCGGCGGAAGGCGCAAATAAAACCAGACATCAACTTGGATTAGATCAAATGCAAGGCCATGTTGATGCATATAATAATAATGGTAAAAGTGAATTTGGGGCGACTCAAGCAGTTCCAGGAGGATACAAGCCGTATTTTAATGTAACACTTCCAGCATCAGATGGAGGAAAATATAGATATTTTACTCGCGCGGATTCTCCGGGAATGATTTATTATGAGTATAAAGGGCCGGAGGATGAATTAAGAAGGAGAAGGAGGGATATCCCTGCTAGCAGGGATAATGATAAGGATAATTCACAAGGAAAGGGAGGAAATAATAGTAATATCACTGAGTTTAAACCGGAACAAAAGAAAAGTCCTGATATTGCAGCTATAGTAATTGACGTTTTTATAGTAGTGGTGTTGATTGCAATTGTAGTATTAGCGATTATAGGAATAATATCAGCTGCAGCAGGGGCGGCAATGGCATCATTTGCTGCGTTGTGCTTATTTGTTGTTAAATGGTTTAATGGATTGTTTAATTCAAATGCATGTGATGGTCCGGCATGATAGGAGGTGAATGAAAATGAAAATCAGAAGAAAAGAGATAATTAAAGAAATAATATGTGAAGAGGCTAGTAAAAGAGAGTTCCAAGTAGAGTGGGGAACAAAATCTGGTAGGATATGGGATGTAGCTACGTTTAGAAGGAATGGAGTTGGACAAAAGTTTGTACTAGTCGAGATTGTAGACAAACCTGGTATGATAAGGCTTGATGGGTTTTATCCAAAGAATCTTTTGTTTAAATATGAATCTGAAGAAGTGGAATCATATAGGGCAGCAATTTCAGAAGTAGAAGTATTTCTTGAAAACGAGGGGTATAGAGCGCTTGATGAAGTAAGAAGACAGCATGCCATCGAAAAAGAAGATCGCGATTATGTTTTTGAGAATATGAAAGAATTGTCTAGCCAGTTTTGTGATGATAATGGTATCAATGATGTGGATATAAATCAGGCTTTAGGATATATTGCAGAAGCTTTTTTAGGAATGAGAGGAAAAGAGTGGGAAGATATCAAGCAGGATTTTTATAAAGTGGTGGCCTTTTATATGCATAACCTTTTGAAAGTTCCCTCCTTGGAAGTGTATAGAAAGCAGATAGCTGAAGGGATGGATGAGGAAATACAAAAAGTAAAAGGAAAATCATTAGACATAAGAAGGATAGATAATAAATATATAAACACTGCTCCTCTTAATGGTGCACTTGGCAAATATTATTCTGATAGAAGTGTGAAAGAAATAATTTCTGATTATGTCTATGAATTAAATAGACTTCTTACAATAGAAGAACTTCAAAAAAACAATATAAAAGTTGAACAATGGAAACGGGATGAGGCTTTGAATGATATGGCAAATCATTTTTGACACTTTGTCGAAAAAGACAGAGAAAAATAGAAGGAATTAATAAGGTAAGGGAAATGTATATTGATTACATGAACTATGCAAGGGTGCGGGAATTCCATTTGCTGATATTAGTGGCGTGGATTATACCATATTTTTCAATTCTTGATTTTCCGCAGCTGATAACACCATTCTTTGTAACATTGGGATTCATTATCTATGATTTGGTGAAATCTAAGGGATATTTTCCCTACAACAAGTATGTAATTACTATCATATGGACGAATCTGGTAGGCATAGCATTATCCACAGCAATTTATGTGTCCGGATATGTGAATGATCCATATGTAAGTGTTGGTCCTGAAATGGGTTTATTTTTTGCGGGAATAATGGATGCTATTTATCTGGTTCTTCTGGCTGTTTGTATAGCGGGAGGATTCATTATCTTATTTGTGAAAAATAAAATGGCATAAACATGGATATAAGCCGAATGGAGTTTGCATAAATGAAAAAACTGAATTTAACAGGCACAGACGTAGATGAAGCAGTCGATAGAATACTCACTTATAAAAAATCCTTCACTTGGCGTTATTTTTTTGCAGTGTTTTGTATAGTGTTAGTTTGGTTGGTTGTAATTATCTCTGCACTGATTCCGATATTGCCTAATGATTGGGGATATGATTACACGGATCCTTTTTCCGATGAGTATTTTACAAAAAGTGTAATCGTTATGTGTTTATTTATTTTGATTCCGATAACTATTCTTTTAGTGCGTATGACTAAACTGCATTTGTACCTATATAAAATACTGCTTGATGATTGTGAGCCGCGGAAGTTTATTGATGTGGTAGACAGACTGGTTAAGGAACGCTACTTTAGGAAGTGTTATGTAAATGCGGTTGGAACTTACTATATTGCTGCCAGTGCGTACGAAAAGGATTATGAGAAGGCAATGGAGCATATAGAACTAATGCGAAGCAAAAGCAAGCTTAAGATGTTCCGGAAAATATGTATGTTTTATCAGGGATGCGTACTTGCAGACACAGGCAGAGTGGAAAAAGCTCAAAAATGTCTCGATAAACTAAAAGAAATGGTAGGAACTAAAACCGGCAACAGTAGAATTGCCAAGGCTGACAGAGCCAGGATTATTGATCTTGAGGGCGTGATTGCATATGCGAAAAAGGATTATGAGCGCGCAGCTTCATTATATAATGAGGCAATGAAAACTTTTAATAACAATATATCAAGAATAGTGCTCACCTACGGTTGCGGGAATGCAGCATATAATCTTGGGAATTATACAGAAGCATTGAAATGTTATTCGGAAGCACTCGAGATCAAGCCTGATGCAAAGCTTGTATTCATGGATGACCTACGAGAGAAAATAGATGAAATATCAGGACTATAAAAAGTCTGTAAGAAAAAAGTTTTGGAATAATGGGGAAAAATATGTTTAAGGTATTTAAAAAGACATCTGCAATTGTCTTTGCAGTTTTAGTGATGACAATGTCAATTAATGTTTGTGCTGCTGAGGATAGTGCGGCAGACACAGCTTCGGTAGCTGAAGAAGTAGTAGATGCAGCTGCCGAGGAAGAATCTTCGGAGGAACAGATAGAAGATAATTCCGAGGAGACAGATGCAGAGACATTGGGCGATGAAGAATTATCAGAAGATGCCGAAGGCGAAGAGCAGGTAGAGGAAGAGCCGCCAATTCCCTATGCGACGAATATTAATGAAGCTAAGAATGGTGTAGTACAGGTAAATTATGTGTATGTGGACGATAATGAAAAGTCACATATCGTAATGGGTGGTACCGGCTTCCTGATCGGTTTTCCTGATGGAAATGAGTATGTCCTTACAAGTGCTCATATTCTTGAACTTACAGATGATGTGAAAAAGGCGGCTTTTAAATACTTTAAAGTTCCTAAGGACAGTTATGATAGTGCCAAAATGGATATACAGGTTGTTGTAGAAAATGATATTACAACACCTGCGACTCTTGTAAGCAAAAGTGATGAACTTGATGTGGCTGTATTGCAGCTGTCAAAGCCAATTCTGACAAGAACACCTCTTGCAATAATTACTTCTGAAGATGGAAATGCTATAGATCTGCCCTATGAAGTGGCGGATAAAGTTTATGCGCTTGGTTTTCCTGAAGAGATCATGTTCAGCACAAATGAGAAATGCTATTCCAATGACAGGGTGGTTATGTCTTCAGGAGATATCGTCAATCTTACCACTATTAATGATATACAGACTATTCAGCACAGCGCCGAAGTTGGGAATAACAACTGCGGTGGGCCACTTATAGATGAAAACGGAAATGCAATCGGAATAAATACGCTCGGACTTGATGGATCATATTATTGTGCCGTAGACTCAACAGTTTTGGTGAAACTTCTTGATGCGCAGGGGATACAGTACAGTAAATTAGAAAAACAGGAAGAGCTGCCTGTAGAAGAGGAAACTGAAGAAATTATTGAAACACCTGAAGTGGAAAAAGAGATAGTCGTAGAACAGGTGACTCCCAAATGGATGATTATCCTTGTAATCGTTCTTGGTTTACTTTTGATTACAGTGATTACGGTTATGATAATTCTGCTTGTCAGAAAGAGAAAAGAAAAAGCAAGCGGGGGAGATGATAATTCAGGAAACGATGAGGCCCAGATATTACTGAATCCGACAGCATCGCCATCTGTTTCCAAGCCTTCGTCCGCACCTGCACCCAAAAGTGACAGTGGAAAGATAGGCGATAATGATACCGGAGTTATGAGCATGAACGTTCCGGATATCAAGGGGACAACAGTTCTTGCATATAATAATGAATCTTCGGGACCCAGGTTGGTTTCAGGATCGCTCATTAGAAAAAAGGATTTGAAGAATATCCTTATAGATAAGGAAGAGTTTTCAGTGGGCAAGGATGCGCTTCATGTCAGCTATTGTATAAATGATAATGGGGCGATAAGCAGAACTCATGCAATTTTCAGATCAGATGCATCAGGCGTCTATGTTGAGGATTGCAATTCCACAAATGGAACCTTTGTGAACGGAAGAAGAATACCTGCAGGTCAGCCGGTCCTTCTTATGAATGGCGATATAGTAAGGCTTGCAAATGAAGAATTTTCATTTAAGAGTTAAATAATAGAAAACGAGGATGTATCAGTGTCAATTAGTGAAGCTGCATTAGATAGAGAAATAAGGATGGACTATAAGTATCAAAAGGCTACTTTCGATATGACAATAGATATATCCTCCAAAGTCACTTTTACAATTGGTAATAATCAGAGGAACGATATTTATGTCCCGGATAATAAGGCATCTTATTATGCGCTTACGGTAAGACGCCTTATTAAAGGATATGAAATAGATTCTTCCGAGAACAGGTATGGATATTATTTAAACGGAGTGTATGTATCTGACCGCGTTAAGCAGGTCAGCGATTTTTCATTTATAGCGATTGGCGGAGTTGTATTCTACTTGGAGGCCAATCAAATTGCAACTGCTTCAAAATCTGACATTATCACAAGTCTTCCTATAACTAATAAGCTGCGTTCCGGCAGCCGAATTGAATATCCGGCTTTTTATCTCACAGCTAGAGATGAATACCAGCTTCCTGATGAAAAGATTGAAGTGAAACCTCCGGAAGCTATGCCGACTAAACCAAAGAATAATCTGCTGATAACGATAACCCCAATGTTTCTGACACTCATGGTAATGATTTTGGTTAGAAGCCGCATGATGGGCGGAGGAGCAAGCTATGTTATTTATTTTGGAGCCACTATGGTTATCGGAGCGTTAACTTCTGTCTGGACATATTTTGACAATACAAAGGACTACAGAAAAAACGTAGCAGAGCGAGAAAAGGTATATAAAGAGTACATAGTAAAGAAGGAAGAAGAGATTCAAAAGTGTCGTGAAGATGAAAAGGCAGTTCTTCTCAAACGCAATCCGTCCCTCGAAGAAACGGTTAAGCGTATTCTTGTATTTGATCCCAAATTATTCGAAAAGAAAAACGGACAGGAAGATTATCTGGATGTAAGAATCGGAACTGGAATCACTAAGTCATTACGAGAGATACAGTTTGATGATAGGGATTATGTCAATGTTTACGACAAGCTCATGGATTATCCCAAGCTTCTTCATGATAAGTATGAGTTTATTGAAGATATGCCGGTGGTGCTGCATCTTTCAGAGGTTAATGCGGTAGGCTTCATCGGAAACAGAACGATGCTCTACCATATGCTTAAAAACCTCATTATAACCTTAGCAGGCCAGGAAGCATTTACAGATATAAGAATGGTTCTGATGCTGGAGGAGATGTATGTTCCGTATTTGGAATGGGTAAGATGGCTTCCGGGATTTAATAATGAAGTGACCGGGGCTCGCACAATCATGTTTGACGAAGAGAGCAATAAAAAGGGTCTCGAGTTTTTGTATGCCGAATTATCAACCAGAGAGACTTTGAAGGAAGAGGTTATTAAAAAGCTTCCGAATTATATTGTATTTGCGTTCAGATCTGAGAGGCTCTGCGAATTCCCTGTAAGTAACTACATTGAACGTGCAAAAGATCTTGGATTTACATTTATATTCTTTGAAGAGGCAAGAGAACTTCTTCACAAGGCCTGTGATACTGCTGTATATCTTTACGACGAAGAATACAAGGGACATATTCAGAATCTTAAGGACTCTCAGTCACTCCAGTATTTTTCTTACACACATCTGGATAAGGAACTTGCTGAAAAATGCGCAGTTAAACTGGCACCTGTATATATCAGGGAGACCAGTCTTGAGAGTAATCTGACTAAGAATATTTCTCTCTTTGAGTTGTTTGGAATAAGAAAAGTAACAGAATTGGACCTTGGCAGACGCTGGGCCGGTTCTAAGATTCATGAGAGCATGGCAGCGCCTCTTGGTGTAAAGAGCGGAGATGAAACTGTATATCTGGATATCCATGAAAAATATCATGGCCCGCACGGACTTGTGGCA
Organism: Butyrivibrio sp. INlla16; assembly: GCF_900104155.1. Lineage (GTDB taxonomy): Bacteria > Bacillota > Clostridia > Lachnospirales > Lachnospiraceae > Butyrivibrio. Next base: position 94,053 of record NZ_FMYB01000006.1, on the reverse strand, counting down.
GGAACTACAGGTTCGGGTAAATCCGAGATCATACAGTCATATGTTTTGTCCATGGCAACATTGTTCCATCCTTATGAAGTTGGCTTTATTATCATCGACTTTAAAGGTGGTGGTATGGCTAATCAGTTTAAAAATTTACCGCACCTTAACGGAACGATAACAAATATAGACGGTAAGCAGATTAATCGTTCGCTTATGTCTATTAAAGCTGAGTTAATAAAGAGGCAGGAACTGTTTGCAAAATATGAAGTAAACAGAATTGATGATTATATAAAGCTTTTCAAGAGTGGAATTGCAGATACGCCGCTGCCGCATCTGATTCTTATTGTAGATGAGTTTGCGGAGTTAAAAAGTGAGCAGCCTGATTTCATGAAAGAGCTTATAAGTGCAGCCCGTATCGGACGAAGCCTTGGAGTACACCTTATTTTGGCGACGCAGAAACCTGCGGGTGTCGTAAATGATCAGATTTGGAGTAACTCTAAGTTCAAGCTTTGTCTTAAAGTTCAGGATAAATCGGATAGTAATGAGGTACTGAAGTCTCCTCTTGCTGCTGAAATAAGAGAACCGGGAAGAGCATACCTTCAGGTTGGTAACAACGAGATATTCCAGCTTTTCCAGTCGGCATACAGTGGAGCAATTGCGGAAGAGAATGTTGGAGAAATAAAGCGAGAGTATTCGATTGCAGAAGTTGACCTTATGGGAGCAAGAAATGTCATCTTCAAGCAGAAAAATCCGAAGGGTGAGGGTACACAGACACAGCTGGAAGCAATTGTGGATTATGTAGAACAGTACTGCGAGGATAACAACATAGAAAAACTTCCCGAGATTTGTCTGCCGCCTCTTTCCGATCATATCGAATACCCGGAGACTATAGATGTAACCGGGACAGATGTAGTGGTTCCTATCGGTATTTATGATGATCCTTCAAGACAGCAGCAAAAAGAGCTGTCTGTTAACTTTACACAAAATCACACATTTATTTTGGGATCATCACTTAGTGGTAAGACATATCTTCTTCAGAATATGATTTACGGACTTACAGGGAATTATTCTCCGGAGGATGTAAATATTTATATCGTTGACTTTGCTTCGATGATACTTAAAACTTTTTCTTCTATTAATCATGTGGGTGGAGTAGTTACTATTGTAGAAGAAGACAAGATGAACCACTTTGTCGATATGATGGTAAAAAAAGTTGAAGAAAGAAGACAAATCCTGTCAGATGCAGGACTTAGTTCTTATGGAGCGTACAGAGAAGCTGGTGGAAAGGACCTTCCCCAGATCGTTATTTTCCTGGAGAACTATTCTGTATTCAGGACAACCTATGAGGATCTTGAGGATGACTTCCTGAGTATTTGCAGGGATGGTGTGGCAGCAGGTATATCCGTTGTAGTAACTAATCAGCAGCTTTCCGGAATGGGATATAGGCTACTTACTAATTTTTCAATAAAAATTGCGATGAACTGCAATGACAGTTCCGAGTACTCAGGACTTATCGACAGATGTAGGATGAAGCCCGACGAATATCCGGGAAGAGGTCTCATAGTTGTTGATAATGAGATTATGGAATTCCAGTCATATTTAGCTTTCTCAGGCGAGAAAGAAACTGACAGAATCTACAGTATCAGGGATTATATAGCGAAGATCAATAAGAAGTATGAAGGAATGAAGGCAGAGACGATTGTTTATATTCCGGATGTACTGAACGACGAGTATATGGAGGATCGTTTCGGTTCTTCCAATATGCAAGGCTATCAGCTTTTGTCAGGTCTTAATTATGCAACAACGCTGCCTGAATATAATGATTTGTCGAAGAATATTATTACTGGAATATTGGGAACAGAGGAGCTTGGAAGAGGCGATTACGTCAAGTATATTATCAGAAAACTTCAGGAGAGCAGCTCGTATGATCCTGTAGAATTGTATATCGCAGATGACAGGAGTAAAGAGCTTTCGCAGTTTAGCAGCTTATCATGTGTCGCGGAATATACAAGTGACAATATGGAAGTAATTGACTTTGTAGAAAAGGCCTATGAGACAGCAAAGGCAAATCATGAAAAAGCAGTCTCTGGAGAGGCACTGGATGATGTTCCGCTTATGGTTCTGATGATCAACAGCCCCAAGGCTCCTGATATTATTCATGATAATGAGGAGGTGTATAACAAATATAAGGTGCTTACCTCTGATTATACAGAGAGCAAAGTAGCTATAATCTTCTCAAATCTTGAAAATGAGACACTAACAGTTCTTTCTAATCCTATACTTAATGGTATCAGTGACAGCGGAAATGTACTGATGTTTGAGGAAATCGGAGATATCAATTTCATCAGCATTCCCCCGCTGATGGTTGCAAGGGTAAAGAAGTCACCCAGTAAGGGTGATGCGTTCTACCTGAAGGGATCAACAATAAAGAGAATTAAAACTGCTGAATAAAAGCAGAATCGGCAAGGAGGAAAAATGGGGACATCATTTCGGAATATACAGGTTTATAATCCCGGACATAAGAATCAATATGAGCTTGAGGAAGACTATTGCATAGAGCATTTGACTCCTGATTGGGATACGATTTTTGAGGATAATCTTGAAACTGAATTTGAAGATGTAAGAGAAGAAGCAGTGAGACTGTCAGAGAGGTTGGATACTCCGGTTATCAGCATAAGCTATTTTGATGACATGCTCTTTGCAATAGAGGTACTTGAAGGAGGAAAATCGACAGCATATCACTTTGTTGGAGATGAAGGGATGGATACAAAAAATGTTCAGGAACTTATCAAGGCTTTGCATCTTGAACCCGAGCTGGAGATTCCTTTTAGAAATGTCATTAAGAAGGCAGGATTTGCGCCTGACTCAATGCAGTTAATTGAAGATCTTGCAAGAATTCCAATCGGTGCGTTCAGCTTTAAGGATGAAGAAGATTACTATAGATTCAGAGATCGGGAAGAGATCCTTGATGAAATCTCAAGGCTGTAAGAAAATTGCTAATTTGCACCTTGTTAAAGTTTTGAAATCAATTCTGAATATACTATAATAGTGTAAGCACATTTTGGTTTTTTAGGGGTTTACATGAAGTTCGGCAATTGGGGATTAATTAAAAAGAATAGGAGCGGAGTATCTCTTTCACTGAGCCTTAAAAAGCTCATCTTTGAGGTGGTTTTGGTTGCAATTGCAGCATTTATTATTTCAATGACCATCATTACCGAGAGAGAGCGCCGCGACTATGGAGTCAGAGATTCTGATAACGTCTTAAAAACTCTTTCCAGTAATATTTCATCAGATATTGAAAAATACACATCGCTCTCGAGGCTCATAATGATAGAGAGCCGTGTGATCGATTTTTTGCGCGCGGAAGTATCAGCTGTGAGCATGGGAATGATAAATGATGCCAGATACGGTATAATGGACATTTTGAATTCCACAGAGGGTGTGGACAGCGTAATGGTCATCAGAGAAGATCTGATCATCGTTGCAACCAACAGATTCACCTATAATTACAACACGGATCTGATGAACAGCGAGGACTGGCGCAGGGAAATATATGAGGGCAACGGTAGAGCAGTGGTGTCTCTAAACAGCTATGGTATTGCCGAGAAGGCAGATGGAAGGCCCATGGTTTCCATAGGAAGAGCTATCAATGACATTGATACCCAGAAGCGCACGGGACTCCTTATGATGAACATCTCCACAAGCGTATTTGAAAATATGCTGACGAGGCTTGGTTACAACAATATTTGCATCATGGGAACCGACGGGACCTTTCTCGCCGGGAACCGCGAGTATGAGAACTACTTCGGAGATGAATTTCTTAGTGAAAAGATCAGACACAGAAACATCAGATTGGGCGGAAAGGATGTCCTTCTTTCAGGATGCAGAGTGAATGACCTTCCGATAGTGATTCTTAGGGTCTCGCCCTACGGCACAGCGGGAATACCCTTCAGAATGCTGTATATCCTGTTGTTCCTTCTGGTTGTTTTCACTCTCATGGCAGTCTTTGTCGCAATTTTCATAAGACAGAATATAACAGATCCGATATTTGAGCTGTCGGGTGCGATGGAGAGGAACAAGCGCTCCGGAGAGCTGAAAAAAATAGACGTTGAGGTTCCTTACAGTGAATTAAACATGCTTGAGGGAGATTATAACAGTATGATCGACCATGTTAACGAGCTGTTTGATGAGCTGGTGGAGAAGGAAAAGACTCTGCAAAAGGCGGAAATGCGTGTCTTACAGGAACAGATTAAGCCGCACTTTTTATATAACTCGATTGAGACCATAGGATTCATGGCGCTGGATGCCGGAGCTGACAAGGTGCATGATGCTCTGGAGACGCTCGGAAGCTTTTACAGGAATTTCCTTAGTAAGGGCGACAGAGAGATTCCGCTTTCCCGCGAGATCTGCATTGTTAAGGATTATCTATCGCTTCAGAAGCTCAGGTACGGCGATATTCTTGAAGACGAATATGACATTAATGAGGATACGCTGAATTTTGTGGTGCCAAAGCTTATACTGCAGCCGATGGTGGAGAACTGTATCTATCATGGCATACGACTTAAGGGTGAAAAGGGTACAATAAAAATATCTGCACATCTCGAAGACGGAGAACTCCATCTGATAGTTAGAGACACCGGAGTCGGCATGGATGCAGAGCTTATAGAGAAAATCGTGACCTCAAGGAGCAATACCTACGAACAAAACTCGAGTAGTTTTGGATTATGGGGTACAATAGAGAGGATAAGGTATTACGCAGGCAGAGAAGATGTAGTCAGGATAAGCAGTGAAATAGGGGAATTCACGGAGGTTGAGTTTATTATTCCTGATATGATGCATCCAGGGGCTTGAGTATAAATTGTAAAAGCCTTCCCCTCGGGGGGCGCTCAACGTCCGGGGGACGTTGGTTTAGCGTGGACCGAAGCGGAGCGAAGAAAGGTGTCAGCGAAGCTGACGGATGAGGGGATACGGGGAGGTATTATGTACAGAGTAATGATCATAGACGATGAGGAATCCGCGCGCAAACTGATGCGTGCAGCAATAGATTATAAAAGTCTCGACATGGAAGTTGTGGGCGAAGCAGCCAGCGGCATAGAGGCAATAAACACTATTGATGAGATAAAGCCTGACATCGCTTTTGTTGATATATCCATGCCGTTCATGGATGGAATAGAATTCACGGAGACCGCAACTAAGCGCTATCCTAACCTGATCATCATCATCATGACGGCCATAGATAAATTTGAGTATGCAAGAAAATGCGTAAGCCTTCCGGTTTTTGACTATATGCTTAAACCTATGGTGCGTGCGGAGGTTACAAAGGTTCTTGAGCGCGCAAAGGAGAAGCTTGATGCGATGGGAGGGGCCAGTACCTCGGACTTTGCGGATAGCGAGGAAGAACCTGCAATTACAGAGGCTAATTCCACCGAACTGATCAAGCAGTATGTTAAGGACCACATTACGGATTCCACCCTTAACCTTGCGTTTGTTGCGCAGAATTTTGGCTTTTCCTCAAGCTATCTTTCCCGCAAGTTCAAGCAGGATACCGGCAAGAACTTTGCGAAGTACTTAACAGATCTTCGAATGAAGAAGGCCATAAAGTATGCTGAGCAGGGGTACAAAATGTACCAGACGGCAGCAGAGGTCGGGATTCCGGATCCCAATTACTTTGGGAGATGTTTTAAGAAATATGTTGGAATGAGTTATTCTGATTATATAGTAGAAAAGGCACAATAATGTGCCTCGTGGTGGATAATGGTTGACAACTTATCATCATCTGCTTATTATTAACAAATGACGGTCTTGTAACGGGTGCACGCTCGTGCGGGATCGGGTCTTATGCAATGAGAGCCTGCGAACCGTGTCAGGTCGGGAACGAAGCAGCACTAAGCGGAATCTCTCATGTGTTGTAAGGTAGCCTGGTTTCGCCCTGCGTGTGTCCATTACAGGACCGTTAAGCCTTATTCCCACACCAGTACATATTTCTGAATTCTGTTGGTGTGCATCCCTTTATTATCTTGAACATTCTTATAAAAGAGGACAGTGACGGGAAGCCGCAGTTTAAGGCTACATCCGTGACAGAGTTCCTGGGATCTGTAAGGTATGTTTCAGCTTTTGCAATTCTCTTCTGGTTCACATATTTATAGAAGGAAACGTTTGTAAACTGCTTGAATCTTCTTGAGAAATAAAACTTGCTAAAGCCGCTTCTGTCGGCAACATCATCGAGAGTAAGGTCCTCAGAGCAGTGCTCCTGAAGATAGTCGCAGATCTCGATAAATTTCTCAAAGTATTCGTCGCCCTTGGCATACTCAGTCGAATCGTCGGTTCGTTTCTTACTAACGTAGTTTTTACCAATAAGAGACATGAATTCCAGAAGCTTACAATAGATATCAACCTCTGAAAAAGAGGCATTCTTTTCATAAATCTGGTTGATCTCCAAAAGGAGAGTCTTTGCCCTGTCGTGAATTTGAGGATAATCCTCGGGAGTTACGACAATATAAGGAGACATGATGTTGATAAGTGACTCAACGTCATGCATGAATCTGAGCTCATTGGTATCGGGCTGGAAAATAATGCGCTGACCAACCTCGGGAGCCTTGATGGAGTGGATGCATCCCGGGCAGATAATTGCGATATCGCCCTCTCTTAAGACAACGTCCTCGCCCGCACAGTTAAGGAAGTACAAATTGCGAGTGGGCATAATAAGCTCAATCGCAGCATGCCAGTGCGGCGGATAATCTTCATATTTATCATTGTCATATAATTTTATTGAAGTGCTCTGTTTAAAATTGACTGTTTCAACAAGTCCGTTTAATGTTTCAATCATATTCGTTTCCTCTAAGGTTCTCAAATATGCAATTAGCAATATCTGTAAATTATAGAGTTTATTTTATTACAAAAAGGTGCTCTTTTAACTATCAAAAATTGCTTTTAACCAATTAATTATTGCGGACAAAAACGCTAAGATTATGGCTTTTGCATAATTTTGCCATGTGAAAATAGGTGATAATTAATGATATGAGCAAAAAAGCGAAATTAATTAAGGCAATTTTTTGACACCAATTAACAACTATTGCAAAGAAATGAGCAAGGCGCCTGTGATAATCTTAATCCACTGGTAATAGAGAGGAGTTTATAATGAGCAAAGAAAGAGAGCCTTTAGTTACACATATTTTCACAGCAGATCCGTCAGCACATGTTTTCGACGGAAAAATCTATGTATATCCGTCACATGATATTCCGCATGATGGCGAGGATAACGATAACGGTGATGAGTATCAGATGCAGGATTACCACATCCTTTCCATGGATAAGCTCGGCGGAGATGTTACAGATCACGGCGTAGCACTCAGCATGCACGATGTACCCTGGGTTAGCGACCAGATGTGGGCACCGGATGCGGTTTATACAAACGGCAAATATTATCTTGTATTTCCTGCAAGAGATAAGGAAGGAAATTTCAGACTCGGTATCGCAGAGAGCGATAAGCCCGAAGGCCCTTTCAAGCCTGAGGACAATTGCATTGAGGGAAGTTTCAGTATAGATCCCTGCTCCTTCAAGGACGACGACGGAAAAGTATATGTTTACTTTGGCGGCCTCTGGGGCGGACAGCTTGAGAAATACAGAACAGGAAAATTCGATCCTAACGACACAGAGCCGGAGAAGAACGAGAATGCGGTTTTCCCGAAGATGGCACTTATGAGCGAGGATATGAAGTCCTTTGCAGAAGCACCCAGAGATATTCAGATTCTGGATGAAAACGGAAAGCCCCTTCTTGCAGGTGATGAGGATCGCAGATATTTCGAGGACCCCTGGACCTACAAGTACAACGGAAAGTACTATTTCTCATATTCAACCGGAACTACACACTATCTCTGTTATGCTGAGAGTGATAACCCGTACGGCCCCTTCACCTACAAGGGACGCATCATGGAGCCTGTAATCGGTTGGACAACCCATCATTCAATTCTTGAGATTGAGGGTGAGTGGTACCTGTTCTACCATGACTGTGAATTGTCAGGCGGAATCAACCACAGAAGATGTGTTAAGTATACAAAGCTTAACATCGCAGAGGATGGAACTATAGAGACAATCCATCCGTATGATCATAAGAACTGAGGGAGAACCCCTCATCCGGCTGCTACGCAGCAACCTGTCTTCGCTCCGCTTCGGTCCGCGCTCAACGTCCCCCGGACGTTGAGCGCCCCCCGGGCGTCATTTTATCAGTTTTCTACATTTGTCATATCAAGTCCGGACATCTGGTCAAGTAATTTCATCTTGGTGTCATACAAACGACGGGATAGATCCACATGTACCTCGTGAGGATTGAAGAGACGTCTTGTCTCCTCCCAGAGTGTATCCTGCTCCTTGAGGCAGTAGTCACGAATTTCCATTGTCTTAGGTGAAGTGTAAACACATTCGCCATTTTTGAATATAGGAACCATGATCTCTCTCAAGGTGAAGCTTCCTGCGGGAAGAAGAGTTTTCTTCCAAGGCTCTAAGGGATCGAAGAGCAGAAGCTGCTTGTCCTCGGTGAAGGTCTCGTTTTCAAGACAGATGAGGTCGGCCTTAACCTTACCGCTTGCCTTTTCATAAACTCTGTAGATCTTCTTGTTTCCGGGATTGGTGACCTTCTCGGAATTCTCGGAGAGCTTGATCTTGGGAATAAACTCACCGTCTTCGCCCATAACCGCTGCGAGCTTGTAAACACCGCCGAAGGACGGATTGTCCTTAGCTGTGATGAGGTGTGTGCCAACGCCCCAGGAAGTGATGGCAGCGCCCTGTGACTTAAGGGATGAGATAAGGTACTCATCAAGATCGTTGGAAGCAGATATGATTGCATCCGGGAAGCCGGCTTCATCGAGCATCTTGCGGGCCTCTTTTGACAGATAAGCAAGGTCACCGCTGTCAAGACGGATTCCGTAGAAGCTGAGGTCGATGCCCTCTTCCTTCATCTCCTTGAAGACACGGATTGCATTCGGAACACCTGACTTAAGGGTATCGTAGGTGTCGACGAGAAGTATACATGCTGAAGGATACAATTTTGCATAGGTCTTAAAAGCTGTGTACTCATCAGGGAAACTCATGATCCAGCTGTGAGCATGTGTGCCCTTTACAGGGATATCGAAGAGCTGTCCGCACAGAACATTGCTGGTGCCGACACATCCGCCGATAACTGCAGCTCTTGCACCGTAGGTTCCGGCGTCAGGACCCTGCGCACGGCGAAGACCAAACTCCATAATTCCGTCGCCTTCAGCTGCATAGCAGATTCTTGCTGCCTTGGTTGCGATAAGTGACTGATGGTTGATGATATTTAAAATCGCGGTTTCAATAAGCTGAGCTTCCATGATGGGTGCGATGACCTTAACAAGGGGCTCTCTGGGGAAAATGAGTGTTCCCTCGGGAATGGAATAAATGTCCCCGCTGAATTTGAAATCGCGAAGATAATCAAGGAAATCCTCATCGAAGATACCCACGCCTCTGAGGTAATCGATATCTTCCTCGTCAAAATGCAGCTCTTTAATATAGTTGATAAGCTGCTCAAGTCCGGCCATAATTGAGTAACCGCCGCCAAACGGATTATTTCTGAAAAATGCATCAAAAATAACGGTCTCGTTCTGGGACTTGTTCTTGAAGTAGCCCTGCATCATCGTAAGTTCATACAGGTCTGTCAGCAGTGTCAGATTTTGTCTGTCCATACAATTTTACCTTCTTAATATAAAGTTTTTTGGAAAAAAGTAACTCCACGGTAAAATAATAACACAATTTTCCACTTTAAGGTACCAAAGTAAACCAATTAAAGCCCTTGAATTTACGCGGTCTGAGATTGTTTTTTGATGGATAATATTATAAAATGGAAAAGATTTCAATCAGTTGTTTTATTGAGGATGGAAGAGTTATGGGAGATTACGATAACATCTATAACGCCGGTAACAAGATATTAAAAGAAGTTACCAAGGCGGTCGAAACAGGTAATTACGATAATCTAAGTGTTTCGCTGAAAGTTTCTATAGAGGATGCGGTCAGGGCAGCAAAAGCTAATCCCTCACAGAATTTCAGAGGCAAGGCTTCAACAGGCAGAACCGTTAATTATGCTAGCGGTGCCAAAAGAATACCCTTTTTCACAAGAAAAGTCAGTATGAATCACGGAATGGGCAAAGTGGTCGGAGGCATTGTAGGTGCTTCTATTTTCGGACTTGCGGCTCTCGGAGCACTGACAACAGGTGTGTGGGCTCAGGCCGTTACTTATCTTGCGATTACCGCATTATTCGGATTCCTTATTAAAGGTGGATCCGATGATAAAAAGCTGGCAAAAGCCTTCAATAAATACGGAAGAATCTTGGGGAATTCCGAATTTTTCGCAGTCGGTGATCTTGCGATGGCAGCAGGGGAGCGTTCGGATACGGTTCTGAAAAACATCAAGAAGATGATAAATAAGGACTTCCTTCCTACTGCAAGATTTGACAGGAATGAGACTACGGTAATGCTTTCCGAAAGAGCTTTCGCACAGTATATGAGAGCTGAGAAGGCAAGACAGGACAGAGAACTGGCGCAGGCACAGCAGATAAGTCAGGATCGCTTCAGTGCCGAGAGCACAGAGGGTGTAACAAACCAGGGCGTTAAGTCTATCATTGATGAGGGTAATGCTTATCTTGCAACTATCCGCAGAATTAATGATGAGATTCCCGGTGATGAGATGTCGGAGAAGCTCTATCAGCTTGAAAATATCATGAGGAAGATTTTCACCCAGGTGGAGAATGAGCCCGAATGTGCGGACGAACTCAAGAAGTTCATGAATTACTATCTGCCCACAACAACCAAGCTTTTGAATGCTTATGTAGATCTCGATAAGCAGCCTGAGGTTGGTGAGAACATCACCAGAACCAAGAAAGATATTGAGGATGCTATCGATGTAATAAACGATGCCTTTGAAAATCTTCTGGACAGCTTGTTCCAGGATATGGCATGGGATATTTCTTCAGATATATCGGTTATGAAAACCATGATGGCGCAGGACGGACTTACACCTGACGGACTTATGTCCGGACAGCCTATGCCTGAGCCTGTTCCGGTTCCGGTAAGAACTGCTCCGCAGCCGGCACCGCTTTCCTTTGAGGGATCTGCATATCAGGTAGCCCCCGAATTGCAGCAGGCCGCAGGTGCGCAGGCACAGGCCGCTGAGGATGAAAAGGTACAGCTTAAGTTTTAACCCGAAGAATAACAGTAATCATTTTTAGTCGTAAATGTTTGTTTTTTGAAACATTATGAAAAGAAAAATTTAGTTGGAGGAAGTAAAATGGGAGACGAGTTTAAAGAGTTTGAGAATTCAGCACCGACATTGTCATTTGACGCACCGGTAGCCGAGGCAGTTGCACCTGCGCCGGCAGCTACAGCACCGCAGACACCTGAGGCAGCTGCAGCAGAGGCACAGCTGACTGAGGAGGAGATGAAGCAGGTTGATGCTTTCGTTCAGCAGATTGATATTACCAACTCTCAGGGAATCATGAACTACGGTGCAGGCACACAGAAGAAGATGGCAGATTTTTCGGAAAAGGCCATTGATAACGTGCGCACAAAGGATATGGGACAGGTCGGCGACATGATCACAGGTCTTGTTACAGAGCTTAAGAACTTTGAGGTTGAAGAGGACGAGAAGGGACTTAAAGCACTTTTCAAAAAGAGTGCCAATAAGGTTACTGCATTAAAGGCAAGATATACAAGCGTTGAGAAAAACGTTGAGGCTATCAGCAATGAGCTTGAGAGACATCAGATGACTCTTATGAAGGATGTTGCCACACTCGACAACATGTACAAGCTCAACCTCAATTACTACAAAGAGCTTTCAATGTACATCATTGCAGGTAAGAAGAAGCTTGAGCAGGTTAGAGCAAACGAGCTTGTTGCAGCTCAGAAGAAGGCAGAGCAGTCAGGACTTCCTGAGGATGCACAGGCAGCTAAGGATATGGCAGCTCTCTGCGACAGATTCGAGAAGAAGATCTACGATCTTGAGCTTACACGTACAATCGCTATGCAGACAGGCCCTCAGATCCGTATGGTTCAGAGTGCTGACACAGCAATGGCTGAGAAGATCCAGTCCACAATCGTTAACACTATTCCGCTTTGGAAGAACCAGATGGTTATCGCAATCGGAATCGAGCACTCCGCACAGGCAGCTAAGGCTGAGCGCGAGGTTAACGACATGACCAACGCACTTCTTAAGAAGAACGCAGACATGCTGAAGGTTGCTACCGTTGAGGCTGCTAAGGAATCAGAGCGAGGCATAGTTGACATGGAGACACTTAAGCACACCAACGAGACACTTATCACAACTCTTGACGAAGTTATGAGAATACAGACTGAAGGTAAGGAAAAGCGTAAGAACGCAGAAGCAGAGCTTGCACAGATCGAAGGCCAGCTCCGCGAGAAGCTCCTTCAGGCAGCGAAGAACTAAAGCTTTCCCCGTGGGGGCGCTCAATGTCCGGGGGACGTTGGTTTAGCGCGGACCGAAGCGGAGCGAAGACAGGTGGCGCGAAGCGCCGGATGAGGAGCAAGGAAGGGCACAATATGGAACAGAAAATGAAAGACGCAGTACTTAGGGGATTCGAAGAGCAGTATGGCAAAAACGACAGCGTTAAAGCATACTTTGCTCCCGGCCGTGTTAATCTTATTGGTGAACACACAGATTACAACGGCGGACATGTATTTCCCTGCGCACTGACAATAGGAACCTACGGAGCTGCAGCGAAGAGAAACGACAGAAAAATGCGCTTCTTTTCAATGAATTTTGACAACGGAAAAATTATTGAGGCTTCACTTGATGATCTTGAAAAGTCGAGAACAGCAGGATGGACAGCATATCCGGTTGGCGTAGTATGGGCATTTGAGAAAAGAGGCCTTAAGCTCGATACGGGCTTTGACATGATAATCTACGGCAATATTCCGAACGGTTCAGGCCTTTCATCTTCTGCATCCCTTGAGGTTCTGACAGGATTCATCTTAAGAGACCTCTACGGATTTGATGTTACCAATCAGGATCTTGCACTTATCGGACAGTACTCCGAGAACAATTTCAACGGATGCAACTGTGGAATTATGGATCAGTTTGCATCTGCAATGGGAAAAGAGGAGAATGCAATTTTCCTCGATACTGCGGATCTGTCCTTTGAATATGCACCCATAAAGCTTGACGGTGCGAAGATCATCATCAGTAATACAAATAAAAAGCACAAGCTTACAGATTCTGCTTACAATGCCAGAAGAAGCGCTTGTGAAAAGGCTCTTTCCGAGCTTCAGACAGTTGTTGATATTAAGACACTGGGTGATCTTACTGAAGAGGAATTTGAGGCACATAAGGACGCCATCAAGGATGATGACAGACGCATCAAAGCTAAGCATGCTGTATATGAGAACCAGAGAACGATCGAAGCTGTTGCTGCTTTAAAGGCAGGAGATCTTACGAAGTTCGGAGAACTCATGAAGCAGTCTCATATTTCACTTAGAGATGACTACGATGTAACAGGCATAGAGCTTGATACTCTCGCCGAGGAAGCCTGGAAGATTCCGGGAGTTATCGGCTCCAGAATGACAGGCGGCGGCTTCGGAGGCTGCACTGTCTCAATAGTTAAGGACGAGGCAGTTGAGGAATTCAAGAAGAAGGTAGGAAAGGCTTATCGCGAAAAGATAGGTTATGACGCAACCTTCTACACAGTATCCATCGGCGGCGGCCCTGCAGTAATATGAAATAAATAAAGCCTTCCCCCTGGGGGGAAGGTGTCGGCGAAGCCGACGGATGAGGGGATCCTTCACCCGACTATTTCACTGACATCTTCCTTCGTTGGAGGAAGGCTATTTTTTGAATTATCACCAAGCTGCGAATTCAGAATACTGATTATATTACTCTTGCTTAATGAATTCAGGCTTTCGGCGATGGGAAGAAGCTTTTCTATCTTAGAATCAGCCTCGGTCTGCGTCAGAGACAGCTTGTTTTTATACAGATCACACAGGAGCTTATAAGTTGCGGTCACGTCGGTTTTGGTAGATACTGCAAATTCAAGGACGGAGACAGCTTCCTTATATAAAGAAGCGTCATACAACTCTTTTGCCCACTTCTGAAGGTTTGTGACCAGTGTAGTGTAGTTCTGATCGTAGGCTGTGAGCTCCGTAATGTTGGGAGCACCGTATTCAAGCTTGAGATCGGTGTTGGTAATTCCGGTCAGATTGACAATTCTCTGCTCGGCGAGGCGACGGATGCTTTTTTCACAAAAATCGATCTCATCGTTCCCGGTTACAGCGCCAAAGGGGAGCTTGTCCATAGGGATTGTGACATAGTCCAGATGCTCGAGACTTTTTCGTCTCGTGCTGTTGGCCCGAAGCTCTTTATCCCAGAAGTCTTCTTCCTTTTTGCGTATTTTCTCATTGTTCCTGTGTATCGCTATGTTGGTCATCAGGACGAAGAGAATAAAGGTTGTCAAAAAAGGTAATTTCATTTATAATTTCCTTTCAGAAAATTTAGGAGTATAATACTATGTTGAAGTTTTTTAATTCCGGCAAAAACAGAAAAGTCATTTCTGCAATAATCATTATCGTATTGATTCTTGCATTGGTTATTCCGCTCGCAAGCAGTCTTTCCTTCTGATTATATAACACCGGTATTTGCCAGGAAAGTGGCGAAATGGAGAGATTATGAAAAAATTTATGTTCCTTTGTCTGATGGCGCTTACGCTTGCACTTGTAATTCCGGCAGGTAGCGCTAACGCCGCTTCAGATACTATTCACCAGGGAGTTTTCATTGGTGATGTTGATGTTTCGGGCATGACAACTGAGCAGGCTACAGAGGCTGTAGGCCAGTACATCGAGCAGCTTCGTGCCAAGAATGTAACACTTAGAGGTAAAGGTGAGGGACAGAGCGTAGCAGTAACGATGGCCGATTTCGGTCTCGGCTGGGCGAATCCCGAAGTAGTTGATGAAGCTTTTGCTCTTTGCAGAAAGGGCAACATTATTCAGCGATACAAGGCGATTAAGGACCTTGAGCACAGTACACAGCGTTATAACATTGAGTATTCCTTTAATGACGATGCGATCTACCAGATTCTGGAAGTAAATTGCGCACCCTTTAATGCTTCCAAGGCTAATTACACTCTGAAGAAAACCGGTGATGGATTCACCATTTCAGAGGGACAGACAGGCTATATTCTTGACGAACAGGCTTCTCTTACCGCTATCAAGGATTATATCCAGGGAAGCTGGGATCACAATGATTGTGCAATTGATGTTGTGATTGAGGAGGATTTGCCTGAGGGTAGTTACGAGGAGCTCAGTCAGGTCAAGGATGTTCTCGGAACCTATACTACAAGCTATTCTTCATCAGGTGCTGCCAGAAGTGCCAACGTAGCAAACGGCTGTAGCCTTATCAACGGAACCACCGTATATCCCGGAGAGGAGTTCTCGGTTCTTGAGACTATAACTCCTTTTACAGAGGCTAATGGCTACTTCCCCGCAGGTTCTTACCTTAACGGAATAGTTGTTGAAAGTGTCGGCGGTGGTATCTGCCAGGTTTCAAGTACACTTTACAATGCTGTTTTGAAAGCAGAGCTTCAGGTTACCGAGCGCCACAACCACTCAATGATCATCAATTATGTTAAACCGTCTATGGATGCTGCGATCGCAGAGACCGGCGGTAAGAACTTTAAGTTTGTAAATAGCACAGAGCACCCTATTTATATAGAGGGTGTAACCACAACAGATAAGCACATTACCTTCACTATCTACGGTGTGGAGACAAGACCTTCCACACATAAGGTTGAATATCAGAGTGAAGTTTTAGAGGAAACACCGGTAGGTGCTGACCAGATAGTTGCAGATGGCGGATCACCCATAGGTACAGTAAGTACCCAGTCTGCACACATCGGTTACAAGGCACAGCTCTGGAAGATTACTTATGAAAACGGCTCCGAGACAAATCGTGAGGTAATCAACACCAGTACTTATAAGATGGTTCCCAGAATTATCACAGTAGGAACCGCAACATCAGATCCTATTGCTGCAGCGCAGATAGCAACAGCAATTGCCACCGGCGACATCAACCAGATAAAGGCAGTGGCAGGCGCAATCGCCGCTGTTCAGCAGGTTGCCGCACAGGGCGGTGATGTGGAGGCCGCACAGGCAGCAGCTGCGGCTCAGGCTGCATCGGCAGAAGCACAGCTTGCAGCTCAGCAGGCGGCACAGAATCCTGAAGCAGCTCCGGCGACGGAAGCAGCACCCGCGGAACAAGCATCACCGGCGGAACAAGCAGCACCGGCAGAGCAGACAGCTCCCGCAGAACAGGCAGCTCCTACGGAGACACCTGCACCGGCAGCAGATGATACACCTGCACCTATAGATCCCGTGCAGGAGGAAGTACCACCGCCGGCTGACTGATAGATGCGGTGAATCGGAACCCGAGATATCGCCGATATTGGCAGAGTATTCACGGAGAAAATGAATAAATGAGAATCGGAAAAGTAACTGAGAGCGTTTTAAATCGCTCGGTACTTAAACTTATTAAAAGTGATTCCAATAAGAAAAGCGCAGCTGGAAGGTCAGACTGCGCTTATTCTTTAGATGAAAAAGGAAGCACAATTATGACAGCTGTGTCCACATTTACAGCTATTTCGGAGGCTGCGGCTTATTATGCTGTCCACAACGCGGCAAACAACATATTCTGCGACGGCGGAAAACCTCTGATGGCAGTACTTAACGTAATGCTTCCTGTGGATACAGAGGAAGCAGAGCTTAAGGCTATTATGAGAAGCGCCATCGCTGCCACGAATGAGCTTGGAATTGCCGTAGAAGGCGGACATACTGAGGTGACGGATGCAGTTTCAAGGCCTATGATAACTGCGGTTGTTAGCGGGGAGAAGATTGGACAGTTTTCCGAAAAGAAATCCTACGCCGGACTCGATATTGTCATGACCAAGTGGGCTGCTGTAGAAGGAACAGCTATCCTTGCCAGTGAATGCTCAGAGAAGCTGTCTGAACGCCTTCCTGATTACATGATTCGCGAGGCACAGGATTTTAAGAAGTTTGTTTCTGTCAGAAGGGATGCCGAGATAGCGCTGGCAAACTCCGGTGTCACATTTAAACATGATATATCATCAGGAGGAGTCTTCGCTGCTCTCTGGGATGTCGCCGCCAGAGCACATTGTGGCCTGGAAGTAGATTTGAAGAAGATTCCAATCCGCCAGGAAAGTATTGAGATTACAAATCATCTTGGCCTCAATCCCTACCAGATGATCTCAGGCGGTTCGCTCCTGATTCTCACTGATGACGGTGAGGGTCTTGTCAGAGCCTATGAAGAAACCGGCATAAACGCGGCAATTATTGGTGTTACAACTGATAGTAATGATAAGAAGATCATCAACGACGATGAAGTCCGCTACCTCGATAAACCCCAGCCGGATGAGATCCTTAAGCTTGCAGGTATAACAAGTGCTGATTTTATGGTACAATAATGAGAATATGTGCAGGGCAAAGCATGTCATTTTGCCCGTCTATTTAAATGTTTGGAGGAGAATACCATGGTAAACAGAGATGAATTACTTCGCGCAATTGATAAGAACAGCCGTATAGGCGTTGAGGAACTGGCGGTGATTCTGGCCGCGCCGGAGATCGAAGTCGCGAATGAACTCAGAGCTCTTGAGGATGAGGGAATCATCTGTGGTTATCATACAATGATTGACTGGTCCAAAACCAACATAGAGAAGGTAATGGCTCTCATCGAGGTTAAGGTTACACCTCAGAGAGGCATTGGCTTTGATTCCATCGCTGAGAGAATCTATAAATATCCGGAAGTTACAAGTGTATATCTGATGTCAGGCGGCTTTGACCTCATGGTAATGCTTGAGGGCAAGAGCCTTAAAGAAGTGGCAACCTTTGTTACAAACAAATTGTCACCGCTTGATACTGTCCTTAGCTGCTCTACGCACTTCATACTTCAGAAGTACAAAGAGCACGGAACAATTTTGACAAAAAAATATGAAGATACAAGGGAGATAGTCACACCATGAGGAATCCGCTTTCTGAGAAAATCGTTGAAATCAAGCCCTCGGGAATCCGCAAATTCTTTGATGTTGTGAAGTCTATTGACGGCGCAATATCACTTGGTGTGGGTGAACCCGATTTTGATACACCCTGGCATATCAGGGATGAGGGCATTTATTCATTGGAAAAAGGACGCACTTTCTACACGTCCAATTCCGGTTTGAGAGAACTTAAGGTAGAAGTCTGCAATTACTTAAAACGCAGACAGAACATACAATATGAGCCCGACGACCAGGTGCTTGTCACCGTCGGAGGTTCCGAAGCGATTGACCTTGCGCTCAGGGCAATGGTTGATCCGGGGGATGAGGTCTTAATACCACAACCCAGCTACGTTTCCTATGAGCCCTGCGCAATCCTTGCGGGAGCAAAGCCGGTTATCATCGAGCTTAAGGAAGAAAATGAATTCAGACTTACAGCTGAAGAGATACTAGAGCATGTAACGGACAAGACCAAGATACTTGTTCTGCCTTTCCCCAACAACCCGACAGGGGCAATTATGGAAAAGAAGGACCTCGAGGCCATTGCAAAGGTTATAGAGGAGAAAGACCTCTTTGTAATATCCGATGAGATTTACTCAGAATTGACCTATACAGATAAACATGTGTCAATTGTAGAGATTCCCGGAATGTACGAGAGAACCGTGCTTATCAACGGTTTTTCAAAGTCCTATGCGATGACCGGATGGAGACTGGGATACGCTTGCGGACCGAAGGACATCATAGCTCAGATGACCAAAATCCACCAGTTCGCGATCATGTGCGCACCCACGACCAGTCAGTATGCCGCTGTGGAGGCACTGAAAAACGGCGACGAAGACGTTGCCATGATGCGTGAGCAGTATAACCAGAGGAGAAGATATCTTGTAAAGGAGCTCAGAGACCTTGGACTTCCGTGTTTTGAGCCCTTCGGAGCTTTTTACATATTCCCGTGCATCAAGGAATTCGGAATGAGCAGCGATGAGTTTGCAACTAAGCTTCTCCAGGAGGAAAAACTGGCGGTGGTACCGGGTAATGCATTCGGAAACTGCGGCGAGGGCTTCATCAGAATATCCTACGCATATTCACTTGATGACCTTAAAAAGGCAATGGAGAGATTAAAGCGGTTCATAGATAACCACAGATAATCAAGAGGCAGTTATGGAAGATAACAGGGAAAACGTGGACGACGTAAAGCTTGATCCTGAGAAAAGCCCGATAGCCAGGGCGGATTTCCTAAGAGAAAAAATCAAGCAGCGCCCCATAAACAAGAAAAAGCTTCTTAGAAGAACTCTTATAACTATGACATTGGCGGTGGTATTTGGCGCGGTGGCGTGCCTGACCTTCGTTTTTCTGGCGCCCGTTATAAACAACAGGCTATATCCGGAGGAGACCCCCACACCCGTGGCACTTACAGAGGAGACGGTTGCAGATGAGATGCAGCCTGAGGATATGTATGCTGATGACAATGCCATTGCGGCCGAGGCTGCCAGCGTTGCCATAGACATGGCATCATCCGAGCTTTCCAAGATGAAGAGCGAGATGACTTCGCACCAGGCAGACCAGACCGACTACATGGATATGTACGCTTCTCTGAAAAGCGTTGCTACAAGTGCTGAGAAGAGCCTTGTGACAGTGACGTCAAAAACCTCGGACACCAACTGGATCAACGATCCCTACGAGAGTGAAGGACAGACCTGCGGTGTGATAGTGGCGGACAACGGGGCTGAGTACCTGATCCTGGTTCAGACTTCGGCAATCAGCGATGCTGAATCGATTCAGGTTACTTTCTGCGATGAAACCGTGGGCAGCGCATATTTGAAGCAGAGCGATGCGGTTACGGGGCTTGGTATTGTTGCGGTAAAATACAAGGATATTTCGGAAAACACCAGGGCTGCAATAGGCGTAGCGCCTCTTGGAAGCTCCAAGACTGGCGGAGTGATCGGAACCCCTGTAATTGCAGTGGGAAGACCCATGGGCACCAGAGGATCCATGTGCTACGGCTTTGTCACATCTGCTAACTCGGATCTTGATCTTGCTGATTCAAATTACAAGCTCCTTACTACGGACATGAACGGAAGCACCAACGCAAGCGGTGCCATCATTAATCTTTCCGGCTCCGTTGTGGGATTCATCGACATGAAGTACAACACGCAGGCTATGCCTAACGTCCTTTCGGCTGTGGGAATTACAGAGCTTCGGGCACTTATCGAGGATCTGTCCAACGGAAAAGGGAGAACCTTTGTGGGCATCCATGGACAGACTGTCCCTAAGGACATTCAGGAGGGAGAGAACATACCTGCAGGTGCCTATGTAATACGCACGGAAATGGACTCACCGGCGATGCTTTCAGGAGTTCAGAGCGGAGATATAATAACCGCAGTGAACGGAGAGGAAGTGGCAGGATTTGACACCTTCGTATCAAGAATCAGAGATGTCAAGCCCGGAACCCAGGTGACACTTACATTAATGAGACAGGCAGCCGAGGGCTACGCCGAACTCACAATTGATATATCATCGGACAACTCAACCGATAATGCAGAGTAAAATTTTAGCCTTCCCCCAGAGGGGGAAGGTGGCGCGAAGCGCCGGATGAGGGGAATAGAAACAACAGGAGACATAAATGAAATTCATCAAAGATTTAAACAACGGCGACAGGGTTGCCGACATCTACTTTTGCAAACATATGCAGGCAGCAACAACAAAAAACGGAAAGACCTACTATTCCGTTACCTTGCAGGATAAGACAGGAACTGTCGACGCAAAGGTCTGGGAGCCCAACAGCGAGGGAATTGACGACTTCGATTCCCTGGATTATATAGACGTTTTCGGTGAGGTGACAACCTTCAACAACGCGCTTCAGATCAACATCAAGAGAGCGCGCCTTTGTCATGAGGGCGAGTACGATGAGTCGCTCTATCTGCCGGTATCTTCGAAGAACAACGACGAGATGTACAAGGACCTTCTGGCCATCATTAATACTGTTGGCAACCAGTATCTGAAGGCGCTTCTTGAGGCCCTTTTCATTAAGGATGAGGAATTTGTGAAGGCATTTCGCAAGTCTTCTGCGGCAAAATCGGTTCACCACGGCTTTGTGGGCGGACTTTTGGAGCACACCCTGAGCGTTACCAGAATGTGTGACTATTTTTCCAAGGCATATCCTGCCATAAACAGAGATCTTCTTATAACAGCCGCAATCTGCCATGATATAGGAAAAACGAGAGAACTCTCACTTTTCCCTGAGAATGATTACACAAACGAAGGTCAGTTCCTCGGCCACATCGTCATGGGCAGTGAGATGGTTGCAGAGAAGATTAAAGACATTAATGATTTTCCTGTGCTCTTAAAGCAGGAGCTTCAGCACTGCATTTTATCGCACCACGGGAAATATGAGTACGGCTCACCCAAAATGCCCGCTATTATTGAGGCCATGGCGCTTCATCTTGCGGACAACACGGATGCCAAACTCGAGACATTTACAGAGATACTTAATAACACGAATGAAGTGGGTTGGCTCGGGTACAACAAGCTTCTCGAGAGCAACCTGTTTGACACCAGGGTTGAATCATAATGAATGAAAAAGTTTTACACGTATTAGAATACGACAAAATAATTGAAGAATTGAGTAACCATGCGACCTCTGAGCCCGGAAAAAGGGCCTGCAGGGAGCTGTTACCATCCTCTGATCTTCGTGAGATTCAGAGGAATCTGAAGAAAACCGACGCCGGTATCTCCAGAATTTTCAAGAAGGGATCCGTTTCCTTCGGAAGCAACAAAGACATAAGCGGGTATCTGAAGGCTCTGAAAATAGGGAGCAGCCTTGATGCACCGCAGCTCCTTAATATTGCGAGCTTTTTGGATAATGTAAACAGAGTTAAGAGCTACGGAAGATCAGATAAGGAAGAGGATAACAGAGATGTCCTTTCTGATCTTTTTGACGGACTTGAACCGCTGACTCCGGTTGCAGGTGAGATCAGACGCTGTATTATTTCAGAGGATGAGATATCTTCGGATGCAAGCCCTGCACTTCGCCATATAAGGCGCGACATCCAGATCACAGGCGACAGAATTCACGACCAGCTTGGAAAAATGGTTAACGGATCTTTAAGATCCTACCTGCAGGAGGCTGTTGTCACCATGAGAGGCGACCGCTACTGCATCCCGATCAAGGCCGAGTACAAAAGCCAGGTAAACGGTATCGTCCATGACCAGTCCTCTACAGGTTCCACACTTTTCATAGAACCTGCGGTTATCGTTGAGCTTAACAACAAGCTTCGCGAGCTGGCTGCAATGGAGAAGGCTGAAATTGAGGTTATACTTGCAAGACTTTCCGCTGAAGTAGGCGGTTATCTTACTGCGCTTTCCGATAACGCGGCTATCATGACGGAGCTTGACTTTGTGTTTGCGAAGGCTTCACTTGCTCTTTCTCAGAATGCCATCACTCCGATTTTCAATGAGAGACACTATTTCAATATCATAAAGGGGCGGCATCCGCTTCTTGATAAGAAAAAAGCCGTGCCGATAGATGTCTATGCGGGCAAGGATTTTGACATGATCATAATCACCGGTCCCAATACCGGAGGTAAGACGGTTACGCTGAAAACCGTGGGTCTTCTAACATTAATGGGACAGGCCGGACTAGCTATTCCGGCGGCCGACAGATCGGAGCTTTCCGTATTTAATGAGATTTATGCCGACATCGGTGATGAGCAGAGTATAGAGCAGAGCTTGTCCACTTTTTCCTCGCACATGACGAACACAGTGCGCATTCTTGAGAATGCCGATGAAAACTCGCTGTGCCTCTTCGATGAGCTCGGAGCGGGAACCGACCCCACTGAGGGTGCGGCCCTTGCCATATCTATTCTGGATCACCTTCATAAGCGCGGCATCAGAACCATGGCAACGACTCACTACAGTGAGCTCAAGGTTTATGCGCTCACGACTGAGGGCATACAGAATGCCAGCTGCGAGTTTGATGTGGAGTCGCTGAGACCGACCTACAGACTTTTGATCGGAGTTCCGGGAAAAAGTAATGCCTTTGCAATATCGAAAAGACTCGGGCTTTCCGATGAAATCATAGAGGCAGCAGGTGCACAGATTAGTCAGGATAACCGCAAATTCGAGGATCTATTGACTGACCTTGAAAACAGCAGAGTTACAATTGAGAACGAGCGCATCGAGATCGAGCGCTATAAGAAGGAAGTTGAACAGCTTAAGGAAGAGCTCCAGGGCAAGCAGACTAAGCTCGATGAATCAAGGGACAAGATATTAAGACAGGCCCATGAGGAAGCCAGGGAGATTCTGCAGGAAGCCAAGGACGCAGCTGATGAGACCATCAGAACAATGCGCAAGGCTGAGGCGGGAGTTCCCATGCAGGAGCTTGAGAGAGCGCGTCAGAGCGTCAATAAGAAGATCTCCGATAAGAACCAGAAGCTTTCTATAAAGAATAAGCCGCAGATTCCCGGTCACAAGAAGCTTAAACCCACACAGATTAAGCTTGGTGATTCGGTGCGAATTATTTCCATGGGGCTCAAGGGAACAATCAGCTCCAAGCCCGATAAAGATGGGAATGTCATGGTTCAATGTGGTATTATGAAATCAAGAGCGCACATTGACGACCTTGAGCTTATCAAGGAAGAGGGCGGCAAGGAGCAGATGAAGAAGTTCTACGGACAGCATAAAATGGACCTGTCCGGGGCAAAGAACATCAGAACCGAGCTCAATCTCATTGGATTAAACAGCGCGGATGCTATCGCCGAGCTCGATAAATATCTCGACAGCGCCTATGTATCGCACCTTCCTTCAGTTAGAATCGTACACGGCAAGGGCTCCGGAGTCCTCAGACAGGCCGTACACGATCACCTTAAGGCCGCACCTTACGTCAAGTCCTTTAAACTTGGAGAGTTCGGTGAGGGAGACTCAGGTGTGACAATCGTGACATTCATAAAATAAAAGCCTTCCCCCTAGGGGGGAAGGTGGCGCGAAGCGCCGGATGAGGGCAAACATGGTAACGAAACAGAAAATTTTAATTGTCGACGACGACAGCAATATCGCAGAGCTTATCTCACTTTACCTCGTTAAGGAGTGTTTCGACACCCTTATCGTAGGGGATGGTGAGTCAGCTCTTGCTGCATTTGATACATTTGAGCCGAATCTCGTGCTCCTGGATCTCATGCTTCCCGGAATTGACGGATATCAGGTCTGCAGAGAGCTTAGGACCAGATCTCAGACACCGATAATCATGCTCTCCGCTAAGGGAGAAGTTTTTGATAAGGTGCTCGGACTCGAGATGGGCGCCGATGACTATATGGAAAAACCGTTTGACTCCAAGGAGCTGGTTGCCAGAGTCAAGGCTGTTCTCAGAAGATACAAGCCTATAGTGACAGAGACAGAGCCTTCCGACGACAAGGTTGTAAAATATCAGGATCTTGAAATTAACATGACAAACTACTCTGTAAACTATCAGGGTGCAAGACTGGATATGCCTCCTAAGGAGCTGGAGCTTTTATACTTCCTGGCATCCTCTCCGAACAGAGTTTTCACAAGAGAGCAGCTTCTTGATCAGATCTGGGGATACGAATATGTCGGAGACACCAGAACAGTAGACGTTCATATCAAGAGACTCAGAGAAAAGATCAAAGATCATGAGACCTGGAGAATCGCTACAATCTGGGGAATCGGTTACAAGTTTGAGGTTTCATAAACTTAAATGAAACGAACACTATATCTAAAATTCTTAATTGCATATCTTCTCTTTGCCATTTTCGGTTTCATAATGGTGGCGACCTTCGTGTCAAACATGACGCTGGAGCACTGCCGCCGGAAAAAGGCAGAGAGTCTCTATGCTGAGGCAACGCAGATTGCGAACACCTACGCTGCGGACCTTTATAACAGCGAGACCTCGCTTGAAACGGTTCAGCAGCAGCTCGTTGCCCTCTCAAAATATATGGACGGAGCGAGGATTTGGATAGTCAATCCCTCGGGACGTCTGGTTCTGGATTCTTCCAACGTCATCGAGCAGGGCGAGGAAATCAAGATTGAAGGCTTTGATCCCACCGCGACAGGCGGAACCTACTACACCATAGGCGATTTCTGGGGGAATTTCCAGGAGAGCGTACTTTCCGTTTTTGCCCCGATCACAGCCAATTACAAGGTTCAGGCCTATGTTATCATCCATACGCCCATGAGCCAGCTCAGGAAAACTGCGGATGAATTTCTGAATATTTCCTATCTGATGCTCATCGTCATGTTTTTGCTGTCACTGATAATACTCATCTTTTTCACGGAGCTTGTATACATCCCGCTTCGAAGAATTACCCAGGCGACAGAGGAGTATGCTGCCGGCAACATGAACTATGAATTCTCGGTGGAGTCCGAGGACGAGATGGGCTATCTTGCGGCATCCCTGTCATATATGGCGGGCGAGATTGCAAGGCAGGAAGAGGATCAGAAAAAATTCGTGGCGAACGTCTCACACGATTTCCGCTCACCTCTTACCTCAATTCGCGGATATATCGAAGCAATGCTGGATGGAACTATACCGCAGGAGATGCATGAAAAATACCTTGGCATAGTTTTGAATGAAACCGAGAGACTTACAAAGCTTACCAACGGCCTCCTTACGCTCAATAATCTGAACGCGAGAGGAATGCTCCTTGAAAAGGCCGATTTTGACATAAATCAGGTAATACGCAACACCGCGGCCAGTTTTGAGATGACCTGCCTCGAGAAGAAAATCGCGATAGAGCTGGTGCTAACTGATGATAAGATGATAGTTAACGCCGACATGAGTAAAATTCAGCAGGTTCTCTATAACCTTCTGGACAACGCCATAAAGTTCAGTCACCACGATTCGGTTATCAAGATTGAGACCACCGAGAAAAGAAGCAAGGTTTTCGTCTCGGTTAAGGACAGCGGAATCGGAATTCCCAAGGAAGACCAGAAGATGGTCTTCGAAAGATTCTATAAATCCGATGCTTCCCGCGGTAAGGACAAAAAGGGAACCGGACTCGGCCTTTCAATCGTAAAAGAAATCATCAAGGCCCATGGAGAGAATATAAATTGCATTTCAACCGTCGGAGTCGGGACAGAGTTCATATTCTCAGTACCGAAGGCCGCTTCAATGGACAGCGACGAGGAGGGACTGTAATGCACATAGTACTTCATCAGCCGGAGATTCCACAGAATACCGGCAATATCGGGAGAACCTGCGTTGCGACAGGCAGCTCCCTGCATCTTATAGAGCCCCTGGGTTTTGCGCTTCACGGAAAAGATATAAAGCGCGCGGGCATGGACTACTGGGATAAGCTCGATTACACCCGCTACATTAATTACGAAGAATTCAAGGAAAAGCACCCGGGTGCCAAGGTCTGGCTTGCGACCACAAAAGCAAAGCGCTCCTATACAGAGGTCAGCTACGGCATGGATGATTTCATCATGTTCGGCAAGGAGAGCGCCGGAATTCCCGAGGAAATTCTCGTGGATAATGAAGAGGACTGCATCAGAATCCCCATGGGACACGACATCAGGTCCCTCAACCTCTCCAATTCCGTTGCGATCGTTTTGTACGAAGCCTTAAGACAGAACGGCTTCCCCGGAATGGAAGAGGAGGGCGAACTCCACAGACTACAGTGGAATCAGTAACGCCTTCCCATTGGGGAAAGTGAAATCTAATATGCCTTCCCCTTGGGGGGAAGGTGTCAGCGAAGCTGACGGATGAGGGGAAAGGAGCCCGCATGACAAAGAAAATCAATTCCCCCTACAACAAGGGAGATATCCTCACGGTGAGGATAGAAGATATAGGAAACGACGGAGAGGGTATAGGCAAGGTTGACGGCTATACCCTTTTTGTAAAGGACGCAGTTATCGGCGATCTTGTAAAAGTTTCCATAATGAAAAGTAAGAAGAACTACGCCTATGCTCATCTTGATGAGATTCTTGAGCCGTCAGAGTTTAGGATTAAGCCCCAGTGTCCTGTATCAAAGGCCTGCGGTGGCTGCCAGATTCAGAATCTTCATTACAAAAAGCAGCTCGAATTCAAAACCGAAAAGGTAAGAAACAATATCATAAGACTTGGAGGTTTTGAGCCTGAATTTATAGACTCAATCATGGAACCGATCATCGGGATGGAGGAAGATAAGGGAGGCCTTCCGGCTTATTTCAGATACAGAAACAAAGCTCAGTTCCCCATAGGAACGGACAAGAATGGAAAAACCATTGCCGGCTTTTATGCGGGAAGAACACACGCGATAATCCCTGTGGAGGACTGCCTTCTTGGAGTGGAGGAAAACCGCGAAATCTTGAATATAGTTCTTGATCACATGGAGAAAAACCGTATCCCTGCCTATGACGAAACTACCGGTAAGGGAGTAGTGCGCCATGTGCTTATAAGGAAGGGCTTCACCAGTAAAGAAATCATGGTGTGCCTTGTTATTAAGTATGGCGGGAAGATTGGCACAATCGCAAAGATTAAGTCGGACAATCATTTTTCAAATGAAGAAAAAATCGAGTACATCAGAAATCAGGAAAAACTGATTGAGAAACTTCGCTCGGTAAATGGCGTTAAGAGCATAACTGTAAACATCAATAATGAAAAGACAAACGTAATTCTTGGCCGTGAAATCCATACCCTCTGGGGCGAGGATTCCATAAAAGACACACTCTGCGGAATTGAATTTCGGATTTCACCGCTTTCTTTTTATCAGGTGAATCCGATTCAGACAGAGAAACTATATAACACGGCGGTCTCTTATGCCGGTCTTACAGGAAACGAGACAGTTTGGGATCTTTACTGCGGAATCGGAACAATCAGCCTGTCCATGGCGAAGAAAGCGGGCCATGTCTATGGTGTGGAAGTCATCCCGCAGGCTATAGAAAATGCAAAGGAGAATGCACGCTCCAATAATATAGAAAATGCTACATTTTATGTTGGAAAAGCAGAGGAAGTCCTTCCTGCTTTCTATGAAGGGAAAATACCGGCTGATAGGGAGAAGGCACTTCACCCCGATGTTATCGTTGTTGATCCGCCCCGCAAGGGCTGCGACAAAGACTGCCTTGATACCATGCTCAAGATGAGACCAGACCGCATCGTCTATGTCAGCTGTGACTCCGCCACTCTCGCCAGAGACCTCCGAATCCTTGTGGACGGTGGTTATGAACTAAAACATGTCCGCCCTTGCGACATGTTCCCGAACACAGTGCATGTTGAGACAGTAGTCCTTTTGACTAGGACCGCAGGGACGACGTCGAAAGGCTAACGCTGTCCATGCGATAGCTGTCCACGATTGAAAAGTATTAGGAGGATGATTTCATGGATAAAATATGGGAAGAAATGTATAACGCAGCCAAGTCAGTACTTGGAGAAGTAACAATCTCCGATTATGTAACCGCTGGAGGAGTTTCTGCGGCGGTTCGCTCAAAATCCGGAAAAATATATACTGGGGTGTGCATTGACACATGTTCAACTCTTGGCATATGTGCCGAGAGGAATGCAATTTTCAATATGATCACCAATGGAGATTATGAAATCGATAGAGTCCTTTGTATCCCACCGAATGAAGGGAAGGGAGCACCCTGCGGAGCATGTAGGGAGCTGATGACCCAGCTAATGCCCGGGAAATATAAGGACATCGATATCATGATTGATTACTCTGCGGACAGAGTGATGAAGCTTGGTGAGCTGACACCGGAATGGTGGATTGACTAAGCTGTTAAAAATCCGATTGAAAAAATATTTTTAATGAGTATACTTGTATACAAACGAAGGCGTTTTGAATCACATAGTGTTTCAAAGCGCCTTTTTTCATAGGCAGATTTCTGTGGATGTCAGAAAATAGTATGGATTTAATTGTAAATGACACTTTAATGGTTTAAAATGGTAAAGAGTTCTTTAATTTTGTACTATTGTATCCAATAGTAGTTCCGCTTATGTAATTAAAAATTTAATTAGTGAGGAGGAATTAAAAATGGTAATGAAAAAGTTTCTTGCAATGGCAATGGCGGGAGTAATGGCACTTGGTCTTGTTGCCTGCGGTTCATCTGGCGGTGGAGCAGCAAGCGGCGGAGGATCATCCTCAGGCGATACCATCAAGATCGGTATCTTCGAGCCTTCAACAGGTGACTCTGCTTCCGGCGGAAAGAAAGAGATTCTTGGAATGCAGTATGCAAACTCCGAGACTCCCACAGTTGAAGTAGGTGGAAAGACCTACAACATCGAGCTTGTAATCGCTGATAATGGATCATCGGCAGACAAGGCTCCTTCAGCAGCATCCGAACTGGTTGGTAAGGATGTATCTCTTGTTCTTGGATCCTATGGTTCCGGCGTTTCAATGGCGGGCGGACCTAAATTCGAGGAGGCAGGACTTGCCGCAATCGGCGTAACCTGTACAAACCCTAACGTAACAGCAGGAAATGATTACTACTTCAGAATTTGTTTCCTTGATAACTTCCAGGCAGACGTTCTTGCAAACTTTGCTATGGATAAGTTCTCAGCTAAGAAGGCATACTGCCTCGGTGAGAACGGAAACGAGTATGATCAGGGACTTATCGCATTCTTCAAGCAGGTATTTGAGGGAGCAGGCGGTGAGGTAATTGCCGATTCTTTCCCTACAAACAACTCTGACTTTACTTCATATCTGAACAAGGCAAAGAGCGAAGGTGCAGATGTAATCTTCACACCTGTATCAATCGCTTATGCAAAGCAGATCATGGAGCAGGCAGCTTCACTTGATATCGGAATTCCTTTCCTTGGATCCGACACACTTGATGACAACATGGTTCTTGAAGCAACCAAGGGCACAAACCTTCAGCTCTTCGTATCAACCTTCTATCAGGAGGGTGGTTCCGAGACCTTCGATAAAGGTATCAAGGATTACATTAACAACAACTCAAGTGCACTTACAGCAAACGGCGGAAACGACACAATTTCAGCAGTTACAGCAATGGGCTATGATGCATACTATGTAGCTCTTGAAGCTATCAAGGCAGCAGGCTCAGGCGACAAGGCAGCCATCAAATCAGCAATCCCCGGTGTTAAGTGGGACGGCGTATCAGGCTCCATCGCTTTTGATGATATCGGAGATGCAGTTCGTGACACAGCTTACATCAAGACTGCTGATACAGCTACAGGAACATGGGCATTCGAGAAAGTACAGACAGGTTCAGCATCAAAATAAAACACAATAAGTAAAAGGAAAATAGTTTTATGGAATACGTCATTTCAGTATTGCTCTCGGGAATATCGGTTGGCGGGCAATATGCTCTTATCGCAATCGGCTATACACTTGTATACGGAATACTTCGCCTCATCAACTTTGCTCACGGCGATGTATTCATGGTGGCAGGACTTATGGGAATATACTTCACGGCAACTTTGCCGATAGGAGAGTCACTGCCCCTGGTTATACTGCTTACGGTATTCTTAGGATTTACGATTGAGAGGGCTGCGTACAAGCCTCTTAGAGATGCGCCGAGAATGTCGGTTATGATCTCTGCGATAGGTGTGAGCTATCTTCTGCAAAATACCGCAACCTATGTTACCGGTGGACAGCCGATGACTTATCCCACAATACCGTTTTTATCTGACACGGTTAACGTTGCGGGAACCCAGACAAAATGGGTAGTTATAATAACACCATTCCTGGTACTTATCCTGGTTTATGCACTCACACAGCTCATAAACCGCACAAAGGTCGGAATGGCCATGAGAGCTGTTTCAAAGGATTTTGAGACCTCAAGACTCATGGGAATCAAGATAAATAACGTTATTTCCGCAACTTTCATAATCGGTTCCGCTCTTGCGGCAATCGGTTCCATACTGTTTTTCACAAACTATCCTGCAATTACGCCTACGGCCGGTGCAATGCCCGGCCTCAAGGCGTTTGTGGCGGCAGTTTTCGGAGGCATTGGTTCAATTCCCGGAGCTGTCATCGGAGCATTCCTTATCGGAATCTGTGAGACCATCATTAAGGGACTTCCCTCAGCATGGGACGTTTCAGTATTCTCCGATGCATTCACCTTTGCACTCCTTATCATCATTCTAGTATTCAAACCGCAGGGACTCTTTGGAGAAGCTGCCACAGACAAGGTATAAATTATGAAACAAAAACAATCTAATCTTAAAGCATACATATTCATAGCAGTACTTCTGCTGCTTGTAATACTGCTGGAGAACATAAGCGCTATGATTCCGGGACTCCCGCAGGTATTCCAGCCCACCAGCCCGCTGTTTACGGTTTTGAAAAAAGCGGCTGTCTACTCACTGGTGGCAGTATCAATGAACCTTCTTAACGGATTTACAGGACTGTTCTCACTTGGACAGGCAGGCTTCATGCTTCTTGGTGCGTATACCTACGCAATACTTACAGTTCCTGCAGACCAGAAAGAACAGGTTTACTACCTTTTCGGAGGCTGCGCATTAAAATCCTCAATAATTGACGGACTTGGTGCCATCTTCGGAACGACCGGAGCCGGTGGTGCTGTCAGCATGATACTCGGATGCTTCATAGCACTTATCCTTGCTGGATGCGTTGCTGCATTCTTCGCATATCTTATAGGAATCCCGGTTCTCAGACTTAAGAGCGACTACCTCGCAATAGCTACACTTGGCTTTGCCGAGATACTTCGTGCAATATTCCAGTGGCAAAAGCTTGGAAGAATCACAAACGGAGCCAACATGATCAAGGGCTTCCCGACCTTCTCAAGCTTCAATATCACCGATGCTTCGGGGAACGTACTGGTCAGACTTTCAACCTTTATTCCGTTCCTTATTTCATCCGTATGCATCGCAATCATAGTTCTTCTGATTCACAGCTCCTACGGACGCGCCTTTAAATCAATCCGCGACGACGAAGTTGCTGCAGAAGCTATGGGTATCAATCTTTTCAAACACAAGATGCTCTCGTTCGTCATCTCCAGCTTCTTTGCGGGAGTGGGCGGCGCACTGTTTGCAATGTACGTTGCAAATGCACAGGCAAAAGCGTTTACCTCAGTAATGACTTACGAGATCCTTCTTATAGTAGTTATCGGCGGAATCGGTTCAGTAAGCGGAAGCATTCTCGCAACATTCCTTTATGTTGCATGCTCCGAGTGGTGGCTGAGATTCCTCGACAGTGAACAGTACATTGGCGGCTTCAAAGTGCCGCTTCTTAGAAACGGCTTCAGAATGGTGGTATTTTCCATAGTAATCATGGTAATAGTGCTGTTCTTCTCACAGGGCATAATGGGAAACAACGAGCTGAGCCTCAGCGGACTCATGAAAGTATTGTCCGGAAAAAGAGAAAGGAAACACTAGGTTATGGGAAATGCTTTACGACTTGAAAATGTAACAATGCAGTTCGGAGGCGTTGTTTCGGTAAATAACCTGACGCTGGAAGTGCCGGAGCACAAGATAATCGCTCTCATCGGACCTAACGGTGCGGGAAAAACCACAGCATTTAACTGTATTACCGGAGTATATCAGCCTACGAACGGCCTTATAGAATTCATGGGAAAGCCCATGGTCAGAAATCATCCGACAGGAAAAGCGGCTAAGACCTACAAGGGTGAAAATGCCGACAAATATGCAAAGGAAGCAGTGCTTGCACCCACACCCGACCAGATAACCGGACTCGGAATCGCAAGAACTTTCCAGAACATCCGTCTCTGGAAGAGCATGACAGTTTTCGACAACGTGCTCATAGCGAAGCACCAGCATGCAAAGCAGAACGTATTCTCCGCAATTTTCAGAGGAAATCTCGCAGAAGAAAAGCGCATGAGAGAAGAAACCATGGAACTGCTGGTGGAGCAGGGACTCGATGCCTACAAGGACGAACTCGCAGTGAGCCTTCCTTACGGACTTCAGAGACGTCTTGAGATAGCAAGAGCGCTTGCCACAAAGCCGAAGCTCCTTCTTCTGGATGAGCCCGCAGCTGGCATGAATCCGCAGGAGACTAACGAACTTGCTGATTTTGTGCGTCAGATCCGTGATAAATACGACCTGACAGTATTTCTTATCGAGCATCATATGGACCTCGTCATGAATATTTCGGACTACATCTATGTTATCGATTTCGGCAGCGAGATCGCGCAGGGTGTACCCGAGGAGGTTCAGAAGAATCAGCGTGTAATAGAGGCATATCTGGGAGTTGCAGACGAGGACGAGAAATGAGTGAAAAAGTTTTACAGATAGATAATTTGCAGGTAAGCTATGGGGGCATCGAGGCTGTTCGAGGTATCAGCTTTGATGTAAATGAAGGTGAGATAGTTACACTCATCGGCGCGAATGGCGCAGGTAAGAGCTCGACACTTCGAACCATATCGGGACTTGTTAAGCCAAAAGGTGGAAATATAGTTTTTGAAGGTGATGACATCACCGGCAAGGATCCGACAAGCATCGTATCAAAGGGCATCATGATGGTACCTGAGGGACGAAGGATTTTCCCCAACCTTACTGTTTTAGAGAATTTAAAAATCGGGGCTTATCTTAGAAAAGATGACCTCGAGGAGGATATCGAGAGAGTTTACGGATTTTTCCCGAGACTTAAGGAGCGCTCCTGGCAGGAAGGCGGTACGCTTTCAGGAGGGGAGCAGCAGATGCTTGCTGTAGGAAGAGCCCTTATGGGTAAGCCCAAGCTCCTTATGATGGATGAGCCATCCCTGGGACTTGCACCCATCGTAGTGCAGGAGATTTTCGAGATCATCCGTCAGATACATGAAGCCGGAACAACAGTCCTGCTCATCGAGCAGAACGCTAACATGGCTCTCCACGTTGCAGACAGAGCCTACGTCATAGAAAACGGCAAAATTTCCATGGAAGGCACCGGCACCGAGCTCCTTGAAGATGAAAAGGTACGCGCAGCATACCTTGGCAGCGCTTAACTAATCTGCTACAATTCTTCGTATGGGGACACAGGAAAAAACTGATAAAACATCAGACCAACTTAATAATCAAAAGTATTTACTTATAACAACTGTGCTCTTTACCATAATGACTCTTGTGGTAGGAGCACTTGTTTTTCGCTTTTATCTGGAAGATTACAGGAAATCTTCGGACGCAAAAGAGTATGATAAATACTATGTCATGATCACCGACAACTACAAGAGTGACTTCTGGCAGGCTATTTATAAAGGCGCTTTTGACGCGGCAAAGAGACAGAATATCTATGTGGATTTGCTTGGTCAGAACATCCAGGGACAGTACACCTGCGAGCAGCTTATGAAAATTGCCATCGCTTCACGAGTTGACGGAATCATAGTCTTTGCCAGTGAAAATGAGGAGATGACACAGCTCATTAACGAAGCAAATGAAAAGAAGATTCCGGTAGTCACACTCTATAGTGACAGCACGCACTCGGACAGACTCAGTTTCGTGGGTGTCGGCAGTTACAACATTGGACGAGAGTACGGCAGACAGATTTTCAACCTTATTAAGGAAAAAAGAAGTGATGATTTTGCCAATTCTCAGGCAGCCATAAGACGCACCACCACGGACGTAGCGGTGCTTGTTAATACGGATACCAGGGATTCGGGTCAGAACATCATCATTTCTGCGCTTCAGGAGACACTTGAGCAGGAAAATGCCACAGACTCCGAGTTTTCAATATCGCTCGTACCGGTGGACAACAAAAACATATTCTCGGTCGAGGAGTCTATTCGTGATATTTTCATGAATGATGACATCCCGGATGTTATCGTGTGCCTGAATGAGCTGAATACAGTCTGCGCGTACCAGGCAGTTGTAGACTTTAACAAGGTTGGAGACGTAAATATTCTGGGATATTACAACTCGGAAGAAATCATGACCGCGATTTCCAAGAATATCGTCTACGCCACAATTTCCATAGATACAGAGCAGATGGGAAGATACTGCATCGATGCGCTGTCGGATTACTACCATTTCGGCAATACCAGCCAGTATTTCACCGCTGACGTAACCCTCATCAACAATCAGAATGTTGATGCATTTATGAAGAGGGAGGACGGCGATGAATAAATTCTATAACCTCCCTCTGCAGAAAAAAATCGTCAGCATTTACATGCTTGCAAACTTCCTGATTTTTATAGTAAACATCTTCCTGATCTTCGGCATCAACAGCATGTCCAAGGAGATGGAGATGGTCTACCAGGACAACAGACAGCTGAATGAGCTGAATGAGGCGCTGACCGGAGTTCAGGACAGCATGACCGGATATCTGAGTTCTAAGACCACGGACTCTCTGGAAAATTACTACCGAAATGCACAGACTCTGCAGACACTTTCGGAAGAGCTTGGCGGAAAAGTGACAGACCTTTCCTTTAGCAGAATGAGGCGCAACATCAAAAACATGACCGAGAACTATCTCGATCAGGTGTCTCAGACTATTGAAGCAAAGCGCGGACGAAACGTAGAAAAATACAGAAACTTCTATGAAAAATCCACCGAGCTTTACGATTATATAAGTGCGTATATTGAAAGCCTGAACAACGAACAGTTCATCAGTAACTCAGAAAACTACACCGAGCTGACCGCGGCGTTCAGAACCTTCGAGAGACTTAGCGTCCTGGTACTGTCGCTGGTGATGATGGGAAATATCATAAGTATCACCATCATCGTCGGAATGATGATAAGACCTCTCAAGAAGCTTGCCGCTTCCGCAAACGAAGTGGCGGCCGGAAATTTTGACACCAAGCTTCCCGAGACTCCATATCACGACGAAATCGGTATAGTTACAGATGCCTTCGGACAGATGGTCATCAGTATCAAGGAGTACATCATAAGGCTCCGCGACAGTATGGAAAATGAGCGAAAGATGCAGGAAAAAGAGCTCACCATGGAAGCACATCTTAAGGATGCACAGCTAAAATACCTGCAGGCTCAGATCAATCCGCACTTTTTGTTTAACACCTTAAATGCCGGTGCCCAGCTCGCAATGATGGAAGGCGCTGACAGAACCTACGAATATGTCCAGACAGTTGCCGACTTTTTCAGATATAATGTTAAAAACCACGGCACGGAGGTTACCGTAAAAGAAGAGGTAACCCTGGTTGATAACTACATACAAATCCTGAATGTTCGATTTTCGGGAGACATAAAATACAACAAGCAGATCGATGAGAGACTTCTTGGAATTCATATGCCTAACATGATACTACAGCCAATCGTCGAAAATGCGGTAAATCACGGCATCCGGGAAATGGGGGACAAGGGCGTGATAAGCCTTCGCGTCTACCGCGAGGACGACAATGCCTGCATAAGCATAGCCGATAACGGAAAGGGAATCGAACCTGAGGACATCGACAAAATACTCAGCGGAAGCTGGCACAGAAAAGAGCATCAGTACGACAACAACGGAATCGGCATGGATAACGTAATATCAAGACTTCGTATATTCGCTGAAAACGAAGATGCTTTTTCCATTAAAAGTGAGGGGAAGGACAAAGGCTGCGAGGTAATCATAAGACTACCATTAGAGAAGGTATAAAAAATGTACAGAATCATGCTTGCTGACGATGAGGGTATCGTCATTGATTCAATGAAATTCATAATCGAAAAGGAATTCGGCTCAAACTGTGACATTGAGTTTGCCAAGACCGGACGCAGCGTCATAGAGCTTGCGGAGCGCTTCAGACCCGACATCGCCGTGATGGACATTCATATGCCCGGAATCAACGGTATCGAAGCCATGAAAGAGATTAAGAAATTTTCCGCAAATACAATTTTCATAATCATGACTGCATACGATAAGTTTGATTATGCAAAAGAGGCCATAAAACTCGGCGTTCTGGACTACATCAACAAACCTGTTGACAGGATGAAGGTCATTGAAGTGCTGAAAAAAGCGATGGCTCAGATCGATCGTGAGCGGGAAAAGAGAAGTAACGACCTTCTTATTAAAGAAAAGCTTGAGACAGTCGAGCCCATTATCGAAAACGGACTTATCTACGACATTCTGCTCCAGGAGCACTTTGACGAGGATATCGACAGTTATAAGACGATACTTGGAATTGATGAGAATTACGGATATATGCTCGCGATAGTCTGCGGTGACTCTCAGGAAGGCAACCACATGACAAACGCCATCGGAAGTTCCGTAAAGCTCTCCGGTAAATATCAGGAAATAAGAGATTGCGTAAAGGAATTTTTTGACTGCAAGATCGGAAACGTAATGGCCAATAAAATAGCAGTGCTGGTGCCGCATCCGGATAATAAGCTGGAGTACGCGGAGAGGACCGAGGCAGTGGACAAGGCGAGGGACCTTGCAAGATATCTTAGGAAAAAAACTGACATCAAGTTCCGTGTTGGAATAGGAAAAGTTAAGCCATTAAGGGAACTCGGCGATTCCTACCATGAAGCTCTTAATGCTCTTATCGCTACCACCGGAACTGTCGCTCATGCGGATGACCTTCCCATCAGCTGCGACTATGATGAGGGATATCCGATCGATCTGGAAAAAACGCTGTTTGAAGCTGTTTCCAAAGGGGCTGTTGACGAGGCGGTTGTTATAGCCAATAAATATTCGGACTGGATGAGCCAGACAGCTGAAAATGGTGACATAATGGCTATGAGACTGAAGGTTCTGGAATTTTCATTATATGCTGAACGCCTCATGTACTTAAACGGCGGACAGACCTACCACTACCAGGGAAGAAACAACTATCTTCCGGAGATCATGGCGCTGGAGACGCCGCAGCAGCTGCGGGAATGGTTTATCGATAAGATCTCCTCCGCCTGCAAGAATGTTTTCATTAAGAAAGAGGAGAAGTCCAACGACGCAATACAGACTGCAAAGCGCTATATCGAGGACAACTACGCAAAGGATATATCCCTTGACGATGTCTCGAGAATAGTTAACATTTCGCCCTATTACTTCAGTAAGATTTTCAAGGACGAGAGCGGTTATAACTTTATTGAATACCTGACAAACGTCAGGATGGAGAGGGCCAAGGAGCTTCTGGACAATTCCGATATGTCCATGAAGGAGATCTGCGCGATGTGCGGGTACACAGACCCCAACTACTTTAGCAGAAGCTTTAAGAAAAATGTGGGAGTAACTCCTACGGAATATAAGGACGGTAAGACTCCGGTGAAAAACTGACGACCGGGGAAGACTGATGATGAAGACTAAAAGACTGACTACTATATTAAGAAGAAGCTGTGCGATGCTTCTAACCATATGCCTTCTTGCCTGCACACTCTGTGGGTGTACCGGAGAAGAGTCCGGCGGAAACATTACAAAGAAAAAGGACAACAATAAAATACAGATCGGAATGACCTTCGATTCCTTTGTAATCGAGAGATGGCAAAGAGACCGAGACGTATTCGTTTCGATGGCGAAGGAGCTCGGCGCCGAGGTTAACATTCAGAATGCGAACGGCGACATCTCGGAGCAGAAAAAGCAGATAGAATATTTTATAAAGAAGGGAATGGACGTAATCGTTATCGTATGCATAGATTCCATGGCTGTAAAGGCTAACATCCAGAAGGCCAAAGAGTCCGGAATCAAGGTAATTGCCTACGACAGACTGATCAGCGATTCCAATGTCGATTTTTATATATCCTTCGATAATGAAAAGGTCGGGCAGATGATGGGACAAGCGCTTGTCGACAACGGCCTTACCGATGGAAAGGTCCTCATGGTGTGCGGCCCTCACAGCGACAACAACGTTCCGATGGTTGGCAAGGGCTTCAAGGAAATCATGCAGGAGAACGGAAACGAAATCATCGACACCTTCTATGCAGACGGCTGGAAAGCAGAGCTTGCAACCGATTACATGGAGAAAAACATGTCGGGTGTCATAGAGTGCGACGCGATAATGTGCGGCAATGATGACCTGGCAAGTAGAGTGGTTACGGCACTTTCTGAGAAGAGACTCGCCGGTAAGAAGCTGGTTGTGGGACAGGATGCGGACCTCGAAGCATGCCAGAGAATCGTTGAAGGAACCCAGCTCATGACAGTGTACAAGCCCATTGAGAAGCTCGCTCAGGCAGCAGCCGAGATAGCGGTAAAGATGGCTAAGGGCGAGGAAGTTACCACCCAGAGCGGACAGATTAGCACAATTTCGGATGGAACCTATGAGATTCCGTGTGTGAAAATAGACCCTGTGAGCGTCACGGCTGAGAACATGGATGAAGTCATAATTAAGAGTGGCTTCCACCTCAAGGAAGACGTGTACTTAAACGTTCACGAATAGCACAAATTAAAAATGTGAGACCCGTATAGCAAAAAAATGCTAGACGGGTCTTTTTGTGCGCCTTTTTAATTATAAAAATTTGAAGAACATCGTAAATCATTGCTATTCCTTTTATGTTAGAGTAATACTCGTAAACGACGGGGAACAAATCCCCGCAAGATAATTTCTCAATAGGGAGGGAAACAAAAATGAAGAGAAAACTTGTTAGTACTTTTCTTTCAGTAGCAATGGCTGCATCACTGCTTGTTGGATGCGGCGGCGGAAACACATCTGCTCCTGCTACTACTGACACAGCTGAGACAGCTACAGAAGAAGCTGCTGAGGCTCCTGCAGAAGAGGCAACTGAGGAAGCTGCTGAGGCTCCTGCAGAAGAGGCAACTGAGGAAGCAGCTGCTGATACAACTGCAGCAGGCGGCGGCAAGGTTGGCGTTGCAATGCCTACTAAGGATCTCCAGAGATGGAACCAGGACGGCGCAAACATGGAAGCTCAGCTCAAGGACGCTGGCTATGAAGTAGACCTTCAGTATGCATCAAACGATATCGCAACTCAGGTTTCTCAGATCGAGAACATGATCAGCTCAGGTGCACAGGTTCTGGTTATCGCATCAATCGATGGTGATTCACTTGGAACAGTTCTTGCACAGGCTAAGGAAGCAAACATTCCTGTTATCGCTTATGACCGTCTTATCATGAACTCAGACGCTGTTAGCTACTATGCAACATTCGATAACTACATGGTAGGTACAAAGCAGGGTGAGTACATCAGAGATCAGCTTGATCTTGACAACGCTGATGGTCCTTTCAACCTTGAGATCTTCACAGGAGATCCCGGTGACAACAACGCTAAGTTCTTCTACAACGGTGCTGTAGACGTTCTTAAGCCTTATATCGACGAGGGTAAGCTCGTTGTTAAGTCTGGTCAGGTTGACTTCGATAACGTTGCAACAGCTAACTGGGCAACAGAGACAGCACAGTCCAGAATGGATGCTATCATCTCTGCTAACTATGCAGATGGCACAAAGCTTGACGCAGTTCTTTGCTCTAACGACTCCACAGCACTCGGTGTTACAAACTCACTCGAGGCTAACTACACAGGCGATTGGCCGATCATCACTGGTCAGGACTGTGACGTAGCAAACGTTAAGAACATGATCGCTGGTAAGCAGTCAATGTCTATCTTCAAGGATACTCGTGACCTCGCAGCTAAGACAGTTGAGATGGTTGACGCTATCATGAAGGGCACAGAAGCACCTGTTAACGATACAAAGACATACGACAACGGCACAGGAGTTATTCCTTCATACCTTTGCGAGCCTGTATTTGCAGACGTTAACAACTACAAAGAGCTTCTTATCGACTCTGGTTACTACACAGAGGACGACCTCAAGTAATTTGAACTGAATTATCTTTCGGGCGGGTTCGAACAGGACCCGCCCAAATATTGAGAAATTCACTGGCGAGCAGTTTTAGTCCGGTGAACTACTTATGTAATAAGCAAGGCAACAAACAATAGAAGAATGGAATTAGGGTGTTTTAAACAATGAAGAATATAATTTGGAAAAGGAGGGGTTAACTTGGCGAAGATATTACTGGAAATGAAAAATATCACCAAAACCTTCCCCGGTGTGAAAGCCCTGGACAACGTAAATCTCCAGGTTGAAGAAGGCGAAATTCACGCACTGGTAGGTGAAAATGGAGCAGGAAAATCTACACTGATGAATGTTCTTAGTGGCATATATCCGTACGGAACCTACGAGGGCGATATTATATATGACGGAAATGTGTGCCAGTTTAACGACATTAAGGACAGTGAAGGAAAAGGAATAGTTATTATCCATCAGGAGCTTGCACTTATTCCTTACATGACAATTGCGGAGAACATGTTCCTCGGAAACGAGAGAGGAGCTAAGTTTAAGATTAACTGGAATGAGACCAGCGATCTTGCTCGCAAATATCTTGATATCGTTGGATTACCGGATAGCGCACAGACACAGATTAAGGATATAGGTGTTGGTAAACAGCAGCTTGTTGAGATTGCAAAAGCACTGTCAAAGAATGCAAGACTTCTTATTCTCGATGAGCCTACATCATCACTTAATGAGACAGATTCCAAGGCTCTGCTTGATCTTATGCTTAAGCTCAAGAAGGAGCAGGGACTTACATCAATCATCATCTCTCATAAGCTCAACGAGGTCTCTTACGTTGCAGATAAGATTACGGTTATCCGTGACGGTTCTACAATCGAGACACTGACGAAGGGCGTTGATGATTTCTCAGAAGACAGAATCATCAAGGGCATGGTTGGTCGTGAAATAGCAGACCGTTTCCCGAAGAGAGAACACCATGTCGGCGACGAAGTCATGATGGAAGTAAAGAATTGGAATGTTTACCATCCTTTATATAGCGATAGAAAAGTTGTTAAAGATGTCAGCATTCACGTTAAGAAGGGTGAAGTACTCGGCATATCAGGACTCATGGGTGCAGGCCGTACCGAGCTTGCAATGAGCGTATTCGGAAAGAGTTATGGAGACAACATCTCCGGACAGCTTTTCATAAAAGGACAGGAAGTTCACCTCAATACTGTACAGGATGCAATCAAGCACAAGCTTGCATATGTTACTGAGGACAGAAAGGGTAACGGACTTATCCTGACAAACCCGATCAAGATTAACACAACACTTGCTAATCTTGATGCGGTAAGTAAGAAGACAGTAATTGATAAAGATAAGGAATACAGTGTAGCAGTAGACTACAAGGAGAAGCTTAAGACTAAGGCTCCTTCAGTAGAACAGAACGTAGGAAACCTCTCCGGTGGTAACCAGCAGAAGGTACTTCTTGCAAAGTGGATGTTCGCAGACCCTGATATTCTTATACTTGATGAGCCTACAAGAGGTATCGACGTAGGTGCTAAATACGAAATCTACTGCATCATCAACCAGCTGGTAGCTGAGGGCAAATCAGTAATTATGATTTCTTCAGAGCTTCCCGAAATCCTTGGTATGTGTGACAGAATTTATATCATGAACGAAGGCAGAATGGTAGGAGAGCTCGATGGAAAAGAAGCTACTCAGGAAAAGATTATGGCTAAGATTTTACAGTCATCCGGAAATAAGGAGGTTAAATAATGAATAAGGACCAGGTTCTTGGCTTTTTAAAGAAAAATACTATGATCATCGTACTCATCATAGTAGTTGCATTCTTCTCATGGAGAACAGGCGGAGCAATTCTGCTTCCCATGAACGTTAGTAACTTGATTTCACAGAACGCTTATGTGTTCGTACTTGCAACAGGTATGCTCCTGTGTATCTTAACCGGTGGTAACATCGATCTTTCAGTTGGATCGGTTGTCTGCTTCGTAGGTGCGGTTGGTGCGACTCTCATGGTTAACATGAACATCCCGATTCCGCTTGCAATTCTTATCATGATTGCTCTTGGTACAGCAATCGGTGCTTTCCAGGGATTCTGGATCGCATTTGTTAGAATTCCTCCTTTCATCGTAACACTTGCAGGAATGCTTGTTTTCAGAGGACTTTCAAACGTAGTACTTAACGGACTTACAGTTTCCATCAAGGATAAGACAACATTCGTTAACCTTTTCGGTGGCGGTGCTGACTGCTATATCCACGACATCTTCGGAAACGGAACACTTAACCTTACATGTCTCTTTGGTGGACTTGTTGCAACAGCAGTATTCATCGTTCTTCAGGTTTCATCACGTATTCAGAGATCCAAGAAGAATTATGACGTAGAACACTTCGGAGCATTTGTTGGAAAGCTTGTTGTTATCTCAGCTGTAATCGTTCTCTTCGCTTACAAGCTTGCACAGCACAAGGGTATTCCTACAGTTCTCATCTGGGTTCTCATCGTAGTACTTGTTTACGGTTACATCACAAACAACACAACTGTTGGACGTTACTTCTACGCAGTAGGTGGTAACGAGAAGGCTACAAAGCTTTCAGGTATCAATACAAACAGAGTTTACTTCCTTGCATACACAAACATGGGATTCCTTGCAGCACTTGCAGGAATGATCACAATCGCTCGTCTTACATCAGCTCAGCCTACATATGGTCAGAACTACGAGATGGACGCTATCGGATCCTGCTTC
Organism: Butyrivibrio sp. INlla16; assembly: GCF_900104155.1. Lineage (GTDB taxonomy): Bacteria > Bacillota > Clostridia > Lachnospirales > Lachnospiraceae > Butyrivibrio. The sequence goes on along the minus strand of NZ_FMYB01000006.1, from coordinate 50,763 downwards.
ATCGGTGGTGCATCTGCATACGGCGGAATTGGTACTGTTCCCGGAGTTATCGTCGGTGCGGTTCTTATGGGTGTTATCAACCTTGGTATGTCACTTATGGGTGTTGATGCCAACATGCAGAAGGTGGTTAAGGGTGTCGTTCTTCTTGCAGCCGTTATCTTCGACGTTGTATCAAAGCGTGGCGGTAAGATGATCGTTAAGAACTGATTTTGATATTGGAAAATGCCCGATTTTTCAAATAAATGAAATGAATTTCAAGGCCTCTCCCTTTAAACGGGGAGAGGCTTGTTTATGATTATTTAACTATTTCTCGTTAAAAAGTATGGTAAAATAATCATAACTACGAGGATAGGAGGTATCCTGATGAATCCGGCATGCAGCACGTATGATAAGTACAAGATTATAGCTGAATCTGTTGAGAATCCGTGTGCAATTTTGGCAGTTACAAGAAATGAGGATGGAACTGCAAAGGATGTCCAGATTTTTGCTGCTAATGATAAGTTCAGCATGACCGGAGAAAATGTGGAGGGAGATTCCTATACCAAATATCTTCCAAAGGAGCCGGAATTTGAAAATATGTGCATTAAGGCTGCTTTTGAGGGAGAAAAATTCCACAACTATGTAGATACCACAAAGTCCCTGGGAGTTTGGACAGACAACATAATTCTGCCGCTAAAACAGGAGGAGGACGAAAGCGTTGGATATTGCCAGTATATCTATGAGCTTACAAAGGAAATGGATGCCGGCAAGTTTTCATCTCTGTCGCCGATAATTGCGGGATTTGTGATAAAGAGCTGCCTTGAGCTTCGTACGGATCACGATTTTAAGACCAATCTGGGACAGGTAATTAAGGACATTCGCGAGTTTACGGATGCTTCTTCCGTATGCGTAATTTCCCTGAATAAAGAAAAGAAAAAGGCTGAGATAATCAGTCAGGACCATAAGGAAGGAATTCTCTGGGCTGAGCAGATTTATATGAAGGTTCATTATGACATAGCGGAATCCTGGGGTGAGATCGTCGGTGAGAGTGACTGCTTTATCATGAGAAATAAAGCGGAGATAGAAAGAATCGAAGAGATTGCTCCCAGGTGGGCGAAGGTTTTAAAGAGCGAAAACGCTGAAAGTCTCTGCCTGGTGCCTTTAAAGCAAAGGCTTGAGACCGTGGGATATATTCTTCTTACAAACTTTAACGTTGATAATGCAAACATGATAAAGGATACACTGGAGATTCTCTCGGTTTTCCTGTCATCGGAGATGGCTAACAGCCAGTTCTTAAAGCGCCTTGAGTGGCTGACAAGCGTTGATTTGCTCACGGGTGTTAGAAACAGAGCGGCTATGAATCGCACAGTGGACGAATTTGCCGAGCTCCTTAAGTGGAAAAAAGAGCCCTTTGGCGTTGCGTTTTGCATGATGAACGGCCTTCAGTATCTGAATGAGAAAAACGGACATGACGCCGGAAATAAGGCTCTTGAAAAAGCGGGTCAGATCCTCAGAGAAATCTTCGATGAAACAGAGGTCTTCAGATCCAGCGGCGAGGAGTTTTCTATTGTCTGCGAGAACATAGATAAGACTGAATTTACAGATAAGATTGAGAAGCTGCGCGAGAGGTGCAGCGATCCTGACGGAGTCTATTTTGCTATAGGGTATGAGTATGACGACACTGAGGGAGACATCAGACGCTCTCTCCGCCATGCGAATAAACAGATGCTTCGCGAGAAGGAAGCATTCTACGAGAAGTATCCGGAGAAGAAGTATTGAACAATATGAAGCCTTCCCCTTGGGGCGCTCGACGTCCGGGGGACGTCGGTTCAGCGCGGACCGAAGCGGAGCGAAGACAGGTGGCACGAAGTGCCGGATGAGGGGTAAAACAGGAGGACAACAATATTATGAAAAATAAACTGGTAAGTATTATGATCGTGACAGCACTTATGGTATCGATGATATCAGGCTGTTCATCAGGTAATACAAACAATGAGACAGCAGGAACACAGCAGACTTCTTCAGAGAACAATACTACTACAGCTGCAGGCGGAAATGATGCCAAAGCAGCCAGCCTTATTGATAAGAAGGTTGGAATTTGCATCTATCAGTTCGACGATGATTTTATGTCTCTTTTCAGAAATGAGCTTAAAAGCTACATGGTTGCACAGGGATTTTCCGCTGACAACGTAAGCATAGTTGATAGCGAGGGTAATCAGGCAGTGCAGACAGCACAGATTCAGGATTTCATAAAGAACGGAGTGGACGTACTCATTGTGAATCCGGTAAGTACTTCATCAGCTTCCGATATAACTGATCTCGTAGTCGGTGCCAATATTCCGCTTGTATACATTAACCGTGAGCCCGATAACAAAGAAGAACAGAGATGGAGAGATAACAACTGGAAGGTATGCTATGTAGGTTGTGATGCCCGCCAATCCGGAACCTATCAGGGCGAGATCATCTCAGATCTTGGTATGGATACAATTGACATGAACAAGAATGGTAAAGTCGACTATATCATGATACAGGGCGATCCTGAGAATATCGACGCACAGTATCGCACAGACTTTTCAATAAAGGCACTTCAGGACGCAGGAATGGATGTTAACTGCCTTACAAGCGGAGTCGGCAACTGGGATAAGCAGCAGGCAAAGAATCTTGTTGCTGATGCACTTGAGGCTCATCCCGAGACTGAAGTTGTATTCTGCAACAACGATGCAATGGCCCTCGGCGCCCTTGAATCCATCGAAGATGCCGGCAGAACAGTCGGAACCGACATCTATCTTGTAGGTGTGGATGCCCTTGTGGAAGCCCTTGAAGATGTTATCGACGGCAAGATGACAGGAACAGTCTTTAATGATCATTTCTCACAGGCTCACAGTGCCGCCGACGCAGCTATCAACTACATCAAAGGCCAGAGCAACGAGAACTATATCGGCTGCGACTACGTAAAGATCACAAGTGATAATGCACAGAAGATATTGGATGCAGTGAAGTGATTGGACTTGGATGATTAGTGATATGAATATTATTGAAAGGGCTGGAAAATCCAGCCCTTTCAGATTATAAATTAATGGAGTAATACAAGCATAATATGAACATAACAATTACAGATGATTTCGACCTTAAGAAAATACAGCTGAGCGGACAGTGTTTCCGCGTAAAAGAAACGGCTCCCGGGATATTCAGATTTATTACCGGCGAGAATGTAGTACACATTAAAAAACTATATGATAAGGCAAACACCTACGAAGTTTCCTGCTCTGAAGAGGAGTGGAAATCCATTTGGGAACCATACTTTGATTTCGAAAGAAATTATGCGGACATATCCAAAAAAGAGCGCGGAAAATACGCATTTTCAGATAAAGCCATCGATTTTGGTAGAGGCCTCAGAATCCTAAAACAAGATAAGTGGGAGATGCTGATATCCTTCATAATTTCGCAGAGAAAGAGCATCCCGGCAATATCTAGCGCGGTAGAGGCCGTTTCCAGAAAATTTGGAACAAGAGTAACTACAGCAGGTCAGACCCAGCAAGACGATACCGAAATCTACGCCTTCCCCACCGCTTATCAGATGGCAACGGCGACCCTTGAAGATCTGAAGGAGTGCGGGCTTGGTTACAGGGCTCCCTACGTGCTCGATGCAATCAGAAAAGTCTGCAATGGTGATATCGACCTAGAAGCAATAGATTCCCTCGATGATGAAACTCTTTTTGAGAAACTCATGGAAGTTCACGGAGTAGGAAAAAAGGTGTCCAATTGCATCTGCCTTTTTGCATATGCCAGAATGGGCAGAGCCCCGGTGGATGTCTGGATTGAACGTGCTATCAATGAAGAGTTTGGCGGAGTCAATCCGTTTCCGGAATATGGTGAAAACGCCGGCATCATACAGCAGTACATATTTTACTATCAAAAAATGCATGAGAGAGGCAATAATTGAGAAGAGTTTTTATGAAAGATTTGATAAGTTTAATTAAACATATAAAAAGTGCCTCGGTAAACAGGCCGATACGTATGGCAGCAGGTGTGCTCATAGCCGTTTTCATCGCAATCCCGCAGATTGCCCATGCCGGCTACGTGGTGGACATTGATTCTCCCGATGGGCCAAGGGGCTACGGCGTCTACATTGGCGCGAGCGCGGAGCAGCTCCACAAGAAGCTCGACGGCGACACCAACATTGGCCTTGCGGTGGTTGACGCGCAGTATCTTACGGCAGAGGATATAGGCTCTTTGAAAAAAGCCGGCAGGCGGATATACACCTACCTGAATGTAGGTTCCCTTGAGGATTTCAGGGATTACTACAAGACTTTTTCAGATATAACACTTGCTGAGTATGAAAACTGGCCCGGAGAATACTGGGTCGATGTATCCGAAGAGTCCTGGCAGGATTTTATTTGTGATACTCTTGCTGCTCAGTATGTGGCAAAGGGAGTTGATGGATTTTTCATAGATAATCTGGACGTATATTACAAGTATCCGCATTCCTGGATCTACAAAGGAATTGTGAAAATACTTCAGAGGCTTGACGACAAGTACCATCTTCCAATCATTGTAAACGGCGGAGATACGTTTGTGTCGCAGCTAATGGATGAGGACAAACAGGACATCATCGCCGGAATCAACCAGGAGTCGGTTTTCAGTACGATCCTGGATTATGAAAAGGGCGAGTTTGGCGAGCAGACCGCATTTGACAGAAAATATTACACGGAGTATCTGGCCCGTGCGAAAAAAGAAGGCCTTGTGGTATTCATGATTGAGTACACGAACGACATGAGGCTTGTGGATAAAATCAGTGAATTCTGTACGCAGAATGGTTACAAATGTTATGTCACGGATTCGCTGAAACTCGATGGAAACGTGGAGTGAGAAGTTGTGGGGGATTTATGAAAAGATGTGTTGTAGTTGGGGGATCACCAATTGAAAACTATGAGTTTGTCCGCGGGCGCCTCAGTGATGATGATTTTTTCATCTACTGCGACTGCGGACTTTCTCACATGGAAAGGCTTGGTTTCAAGCCTTCTTTAATTGTGGGGGACTTCGATTCCCATGAAAATCCCGAATTAGATGTAGAAACCATAGTGCTGCCCACAGAAAAGGATGACACAGACACCGTTTACGCCGTAAAGGAAGCAATAAACCGCGGTTTTACTGAGTTTGTACTAGTTGGCGCGCTTGGAAAAAGATTTGACCATACACTTGGAAACCTCGCAATTTTGCTAATGCTGAATTCAAAGGGATTATCGGGAATCATCTTAGATGACTACTCGGAGATTGGAGTAGTGTCGGGAAAATTCACAATATCCGAAAAGTGCAAGTATTTCTCAGTGCTGGCGGCAGGCGGTGACGCCCACGGCGTAACAATAAAAAATGCAAAATATAACATTGAAGATGCGGACATTATCTCGGATTTTCCGCTTGGAGTTTCCAATGAAATTCCTGATGGCAATATCGCCGAAATCAGCGTGCGAGAAGGCAGGCTGTTTGTTATTAAGATATTTAATGAATAAAGAACTGTTCAATAAAAATTGAATGGCAAAAATTAGAAAGAGTTTTCAGTACGAGGGAGGAAAGACATGATATTTCTTGAAAAAGAAGGAGCACTTATAGCAAAAAGACAGGGGGAAACACTGAGAATAGAGCCCTGGGGCAAGAATTCACTGAGAGTTCGAAGCACGATGTATCCGGAGTTCACCGGAAGAAACTGGGCGCTGACAGTTGATGACAATTGCAAAAGCGATAAAACCGCTGAAATCTCCATAACAGAGCGCGAGGACGGCCCTTTTGCAAGCATTGAAAACGGCAAGATCAAGGCAACCGTGAACTTTGCGGGAGTAATAACTTTTTATAAAGATGAAAAGATGTTCCTTCGCGAGTATTTTCGCTGCTACGGTGGAACCGAGTCAAAGGAATCAAGATGCCTTAAATACATTAACCGCGATTACAAGCCGCATGTGGGCGGCGACTACCGCATCACACTCAAATTCGAGAGTAACGACGGCGAGAAAATCTTTGGAATGGGACAGTACCAGCAGCCCTACACGGACCTGAAGGGATGCATCCTCGACCTCGAGCAGAGAAATTCACAGGTGTCTGTACCTTTCGCAGTATCCAGCCTTGGCTACGGATTTTTATGGAACAATCCGGCCGTAGGCCGTGTAACCTTCGGAAACAACTACACCGAGTGGGTGACTGAGGCCTCAAAGGAGCTTGACTACTGGATTACAGCTGAGGACACACCAAGACAGATTATTGAAAATTACACCGAAGTGACCGGCCGTGCGCCGCAAATGCCTGACGAGCTGCTGGGACTCTGGCAGTGCAAACTCAGATACCGCACACAGGAGGAAGTCCTCACCGTAGCCCGCACCTGCAAGGAGAAGGGCGTGCCGATCGACTGCATCGTTATCGACTTCTTCCACTGGACCGTCCAGGGCGACTGGAAATTTGACGAGACCTATTGGCCTGATCCCAAGGCGATGGTGGACGAGCTCCACAGCATGGGCATCAAGGTCATGGTTTCCGTATGGCCTTCAGTCGACAAGCGCAGCGAGCACTTTTACGACATGTTGGAAAAAGGACTCCTTGTGAAAAACGAAAGAGGCGGACTTCAGAACTATGATTATCAGGGTGATTGCACAGTTTTCGATGCGACCAATCCTGAGGCCAGAGACTATGTATGGCAGGTCTGCAAGAAGAACTACTATGATTTCGGAATAGACATGTTCTGGCTCGATAACTCTGAGCCCGACCTTATCAAGTATGACTTCGACGCCCTAAGGTACTACATGGGATCGGCACTGGAAGTCAGCAACATCTATCCGCAGTGCTATAGCCGCACCTTCTACGACAACATGAAAAAAGAGCAGAATACACCGGTAGTCAACCTCCTCCGCTCAGCCTGGGCCGGAAGCCAGAAGTACGGAAATGTTGTCTGGTCCGGAGATGTACCGAGTACTTTTGAAGCATTAAGGGACCAGATCGCTGCAGGCCTCAATATGGGACTTGCCGGAATTTCATGGTGGACAACCGACATCGGCGGCTTCATGACCGACGATGTGAATGATCCCGATTTCAGACAGCTCCTTATCAGATGGTTTGAATTTGCGGTATTTTCACCAATCCTCCGAATCCACGGAGACAGAGGTCCCTATGACATTCCTCCGCTTGATAACAGAGATTTCGGCGGCGGATATCTTCACACCGGCCAGGACAATGAGCTCTGGAGCTACGGCGAAGACAACTTCAAGATAATGAAGGATCAGCTGAATTTAAGACATGAGCTGAAGCCCTATATAAAGTCACTTTTTGAAGAAACAAGCAAAAACGGCTCACCTATAATCAGGACACTTTTCTATGAGTTCCCGAATGACGAAAAGTGCTGGGAAACCTACGATGAGTACATGTTCGGAAGCGACTACCTGGTTGCTCCGATCCTTGAACTGAATCAGTTTGAGAGACAGGTATATCTTCCTCAAGGAAAGTGGGAAGACATAAGAGATGGCAAGATTTACGACGGCGCGCAGACAATTACTGTAAAAGCTCCGATTGAATCAATTCCGGTATTTAGGAAAAAGTAAGGAGAGACACAATGCGAGACAAGAAAAAACTATTCACAGAATGTATTGACAGAATCATAGATTCAGGAGAGCTGGTGGGTTTAAATGCTCTTGTCCTGAAGGATGGTAAGGAAGAAATGTACGCAGAGGCCGGTTTTGCGGATCTTGAAGCAAAAAAGCCGTTTAAGCGTGACACCATCGTAAGGCTTTACTCCCAGAGTAAGCCAATAACTGCGGCGGCAGCGATGCTCCTCATTCAGGACGGAATAATTGAGCCCTACGAGCCTGTCGGAAACTACATCGAGAGCTTCAAAAATCAGGAAATAGTTGAAGGCGGAGTAAGAAGGCCCGTGAGATGGGATCGGCCGATGTTCATAAAGGACCTTCTCGACATGACCTCAGGGCTTGTCTATCCCTTCGACAACACGGCGGCGGAGATCACAACAGGTCAGCTTTATAACGAGCTGATTGACAGACTTCCCACCGATAACATGATGAGCACTATGGAATTCGCTGAGCGCCTGGGCAGACTTCCGCTTGAATTCCAACCCGGGGACCACTTCCGCTACGGCACAAGCGCCGACGTACTTGGCGCTGTAATAGAGACGGCTTCCGGAATGAAGTTCGGAGACTTCCTGAAGGAGCGCATCTTTGAGCCGCTTAACATGAAGGACACCGGATTCTATGTGCCGGAGGAAAAAATGGACCGGTTCGCAACTGCCTATGATTGCTACGGCGAAGCACCTGTCAGATACAGCGGCAACAACCTTGGTATCCGCGACGATGGAAAAAAGAATGCCTTCGAATCAGGCGGCGCGGGCATTTTCTCAACAATTGACGACTATGCGAACTTTGCAAGAATGCTCATGAACGGCGGAACTTTTGAAGGAAAAGAAATCCTCACAAAGAATACCGTGCGCTTCATGACAGGAGCTCAGCTTACAGATGAGCAGCAAAACGACATGAAAACCTGGAGCGCCCTCGGCGGATTTTCTTACGGCAATCTTATGCGCATAATGAAGAATCCCGGAAGAGCCGGAATAATCGCAGGCGAAGGCGAGTACGGCTGGGATGGCTGGCTTGGCCCCTATTTCTGCAATGATCCCGAGAGCGGAACAACCTTCCTTATGCTGACTCAGAGAGTTGATTACGGCACCGGAGTTGCCACGAGAAAACTGAGGAATATAATCTTTTCATAAACGGAAAAACGCTACTTTTTTATAGTTATTTAACGAATACTTCAGCGCCGGTGTGCTAAGATTATTATGGATAAAACCGTAATTTGTGATTATTATAATCGGAAGGGCATATTATGGAAGGAAGCATTCAAACTTTAAAATATCGCGCGGAAGAAATTTTAGAGGCGATGACCCTGGATGAAAAAATCGGGATGATCCACGGAAACGAACTCTTCAAAACGAAGGGAATACCGAGACTTGGGATACCGCCGCTTGTAATGTCCGACGGCCCCATGGGAGTTCGCGCGGAGTTTGAAAAAGACGACTGGATTCCGGTAGGAAACACTGACGATTATGTTACCTATCTTCCCTGCAACAGCGCGGTTGCAGCGACCTGGAACAAAAACCTTGCAAGCAGAACCGGAAGCGTTCTCGGCGAGGAGACCAGAGGCCGCGGTAAAGATATAATCCTTGCGCCAGGCATGAACCTCAAAAGGTCGCCGCTTTGCGGAAGAAACTTTGAATATTTCAGCGAGGATCCTTTCTTGACCTCCGAGATGGCATCGGAGTATATAAAAGGCGTCCAGAGCTGGGATGTCTCCGCATGCCCGAAGCACTTCGCCCTGAATCACCAGGAAACTGCAAGGCTTGAAGTCGATGAAGAAATCGACGACGATGTTCTTGATGAGTTGTATCTCCAGGTGTTCAAGGATGTCATAGACGCCGCAAATCCCTACAGCATCATGGCTGCCTACAACAAGCTGCGCGGCGAATACTGCTGCGAGAGCAAGCTCCTTCTGAATGAGATTCTCAGGGAAAAATGGGGCTTCCAGGGACTCGTGATCTCCGATTGGGGCGGCATTCACAATACCAAAGAAGCTGCCGAAGCGGAAATTGACCTGGATATGTCCGTCACAAGCGATTTTGATAATTACAAATTCGCGAAGCCGCTAAAGGACATGGTTCTAAGCGGCGAAATCGACGAGGAAATAATCGATCGCAAGGTAATTCGCATTCTGATCCTGATGCTTCGCCTCAACATGCTTGATGAGGACGTGATGATCAGGAAAGATGCGCCCTACAACTCATTTGCAGCAAGACAGGATTGCCTTGACATCGCAAGGGGAAGCATCGTACTTTTGAAAAATGAAGACAAGCACCTTCCTCTCTCACGATACGAAATAAAGAATAAGAGAATTCTTATAATTGGCGAAAATGCAAATCGCACCCATTCAAACGGCGGCGGAAGCGCAGAAATCAAGGCCCTTTACGAAATCACTCCGCTTCTTGGAATTAAGGGAAGAATCGGCGGAGCGGCAAAGGTCGACTACCTGCGGGGTTACGCCAGCTCTCAGGAAGCGATTTTCAGCTATGAGGGCACAAACTGGCAGGCTACAAGCCTTGATGACATTGAGGAAACCAAGGACTCTGCGGAAGATGCAAAAGAAAAAGAAGAGCTTTCAAAGCTTCGTAAAAACCTAAGAGACGAAGCTCTTGCTGCCTGCGATGACTATGATTATGTAATTTTCGTAGGCGGATTAAATCACGATATCGACCTCGAGGGTAAGGACAAAGAGAATATAAAGCTCCCTTACGAGCAGGATGAACTTTTGGAAGAACTCCTGGAAAAACGCCCCGACACCATCGTTTGCATGATAGGCGGCGGCGCCGTTGATATGACAAGATGGCTTGATAAGTGTAAAGCACTTGTGTGGATGTATTATAATGGCATGGAGGGCGGAAACGCGCTCGCAGAGGTTATCCTTGGGGACATCAATCCCTGCGGACACCTGCCGGAGACTTTTTATAAATCGGAAAAAGACTGCTCAGCCCACAGTATAGGTGACTTTGGGGACACTGAGATGGTTCATTACAAAGAGCGTTTCCACATCGGATATCGCCACATTTACAAGGAAAATATTCCCGTGCAGTTTCCTTTCGGATACGGACTGACCTACTCCGATTTTGAGATATCGAAGCTGTCCTTCAACACCGGACGGCGCATGGCCTGCGGCAAGCTTACCAACAAATCCGATGAGGATGGCGCGGAGATAATCCAGGTCTACAGACTGCCAGACGAAGCGCATGACTACCTTGAGCTTGTCGGCTTCGAAAAAGTATACACCAGGGCAAACGGAGAAATAGAATTTGAAATTCCTGTCCGTGACAGAGTCGGAATCGGCAAATACGCCGTCGGCTTCAACAGCGGAGAACTAACGACGATAGAATAAAACAATAATATGCCTTCTATGCCTTCCCCTTGGGGGGCGCTCGACGTCCGGGGGACGTCGGTTCAGCGCGGACCGAAGCGGAGCGAAGACAGGCGGCACGAAGTGCCGGATGAGGAGAAAATGCTAACCATAAAATGTGACCTGCACACCCACACATTATACTCGGCGCACGCCTACTCAACCATCGAGGAGAACGTGCGGGAGGCCGAGTCCATAGGACTGGAGCTTCTTGCCAGCACCGATCATTTCAGTTCCATGGTCGTTGCAGAGGACGAGGATCTGCGCTCCTACCAGTTTTTCACCAATCAGGGGTGCTGGAAACGCTTTTGGCATGGCGTTAAACTCCTTCGCGGATGCGAGGTGGACATAGTCAATCCCGAGGGCTACCTCTTTGGAATGGGACTTCCTATAAAAAGATCAATTGTAGGCGATCCCTACAAGGAAGACAAAGACCTCTTTCACAGAGCGACAGAGAACCTGGACTTTATCATAGCAAGTGTGCACGGAAAATGGGGACTTCAGGGCATCACTAAAAACCAGGCGACTCAGATGTACATCACCGTTCTGGAAGATCCGCAAATACTGATGCTCGGACACATAGGCCGCGCCGGAATACCTTTTGAAACCGACGAAGTCCTAAACCGGGCAAAAGAACTACACAAACCGATCGAGATAAATGAGCACAGTGTTATCTGGAGCGGCGACGTTATGGACAGATGCAAGGAAATCGCCATAAGATGCGCAGAGCTTGGGGTAAGCATCTGTGTCAACACTGACGCTCATATCGCGACAGATGTCGGAAGATTTCCCACAGCGATATCAATGCTTGAGGAAATCCATTTCCCGCAGGAACTCATCATGAACCGCGACAGCGAAAGCTTCCTTTCGCAGTACTACGCGGCCGGGTTCCCGGAAATCAAATTCGACGAAGAATGATTTAGCCTTCCCCTTGGGGGAGGAATAATTAATTGCCTTCCCCTGGGGGGAAGGTGTCTGCGAAGCAGACGGATGAGGGGACCACAAGTTGTCTGCAAAGCAGACGGATAAGGGCAAGTATGAAAATAGTTTTAGAAAATCTAACAAAAAAATTCCCAAACAGAAACAAAAAAATAAAGGGCGACGTCATCGCCGTAAATAACTTCGACCACGAAATCCCGGACGGGAAGCTCATTGGGCTCCTCGGTCCTTCGGGCTGCGGAAAAAGTACGGTCCTTAACCTTATAAGCGGCCTTGAAAAACCGACTTCCGGCAAGATTTTCTTCGGAGATGATGACGTGACAGAGCTTCCGGCTGAAAATCGCGGAGTGGGGCTTGTTTTCCAGAATTATGCGCTGTACCCACATCTTAACGTGCGTGAAAACATTCGGTTCCCACTTGAGAACCTGCGCGGAAAGGACAAACTCACCAAGGACGAGATGAACAGCAAAGTCCTTAAGACCGCAAAGCTTGTGCAGATTGAGAGCCTTCTTGACCGCAAACCCTCCGAGATGTCGGGCGGACAGCAGCAGAGAGTTGCGATTGCGAGAGCACTTGTTAAGCAGCCAAGAGTCCTCCTTCTGGATGAGCCCTTGTCAAATCTTGACGCAAGACTCCGCCTTCAGACAAGAGAGGAGCTCAAGAGAATTCAGATAGAGACCGGAATTACCACAATTTTCGTAACCCATGATCAGGAAGAGGCGATGAGCATCTGTGACTCCATCGTAGTTATGAAGGACGGCTGCATCATGCAGTACGGCGCGCCTCAGGATGTCTACGACTATCCGGACAACCTCTTTGTTGCGAAATTCCTGGGGTCTCCCCAGATCAACGTCTTCAAGGGCGAGATCAGAGGCAGTTCACTTTTCATAGGAAAAGACTATGTGATGGATGTGAAGGACCTCTGCGGGCATGCCGGAAGAAATTGTGAGAAGGGAGAAATATCCCAAAATGCCAATGGTGCCGGAAGCTCGGAAATCAGACCGTGCTACGTTGCTATAAGACCTGAGGGTTTCGAAGCCCTGTCCGAGAATGATACAGATAATTTTTTTGGAACCCTTCGCTGCGAATTCAGAAAAATGGAAGTAATGGGGCGTGATACCAGCATCATCTGTACACACGAGGCTTTTGAAGGAACCGTGATAAGAGCGATAATCCCTTCGGAGACACGTCCTCAGTTCATCGGAGGCGAAGTCTGCTTCAGACTAAAGCCCACGAAGGTCCACATTTTTGACGCTGAAACGGAGGAAGTAATCCGGTGAGCAATAAGAAACAGACCTTAACCGCCTGGCTGTGCCTTCTGCCGGCGATCATATTCCTGGGAGCCTTCCTCGTCTATCCGATGATAGACGTATTTGTGTACTCCTTTGAGGAGGGCTACAACTTTGCATCGCAAAGCTATTTCGGGCTCGGAACCTACAACTATTCCTACGTTCTGCACGACCCGTATTTCATACAGGCTCTGAAAAACACCTTCATCATTGTGATTATAACAGTGCCGCTTTCCACAGGTATTGCGCTGATTATTTCGATAGCCCTCAGCTCAATTGACAAACTGAGGGAGCTTTTCCAGACAATCTATTTTCTTCCCTACGTCACTAACACTCTGGCGGTGGGACTTGTTTTCATGATCCTTTTCCAGAAAACCGCTTACACCGATGGCATGGTGAACGTGCTCATAAACGCGTTCGGCGGCGAAAGCATCGATTTCATCGACGGTCCCTACTGGGCAAAAATGTTCGTCATGTGCTTCTACACCATCTGGTGCGTGCTGCCCTTTAAGATCCTGATTCTGACGAGCAATCTCGCTTCCGTCGATCCCATCTACTACAAAGCGGCTAAGATAGATGCAACTCCCAAGTGGAGAATTTTCACGAAAATCACGCTCCCGATGATCTCGCCCATGATCTTTTACCTGGTCATCACCGGATTTATCGGGGCTTTCAAAGCATACAGCGACGAGGTTGCGCTTTTTGGGACCGACCTCAACGCGGCAGGCATGAACACAATCGTAGGCTACATCTACGACATGCTCTACGGCAACAGCGGCGGCTACCCGTCCTATGCCTCGGCTGCAGCGATCATCCTGTTCGCCATAGTATTCACCATCACCGTCATCAACCTGCTCGTCAGCGAGAAGACGGTATATTACCAATAAAATAGAAAGAGCCTTCCCCTTGGGGGCGCTCAACGTCCGGGGGACGTTGGCTTAGCGCCGACCGAAGCGGAGCGAAGACAAGGTGGCACGAAGTGCCGGATGAGGGGTACACCCAATGAATGACCTTAATTACGAAAAAATCGAAGCCCGCGACCGGGCCGCCACAATAGCCCAGGGAATTGTGAAATACCTTTTCCTGACCTTCTGGGCCCTAATTGTACTGTTCCCTTTTTACTGGATGATTCTCACATCCTTTAAAAGCTACAGTTCCTACAACAGCGAGTACGTGCCGAGACTCATCGTTACATCGCCCACTTTCCAAAACTATGTGAGCGCGTTCACGGAAGTTTCTCTGGGAAGATACCTGATAAACACCTTCATTTTCACGGTGGTTACCACGGGCATAATGCTTGTAATCGTGGTTCTTTCCGCATTCGCGTTTTCAAGACTCGAATTCCCCGGAAAAAACCTGGTATTTGCGCTGTTTTTATCACTGATGATGATTCCAAATGAACTCGTCATCATCACAAACTATGTCACAATCACCGACCTGAATATGCGCAACTCCTTCCCCGGCCTGGTGCTGCCGTCGGTCATCTCGGTTTTTTACATATATCTTCTTAAGGAAAACTTCGAGCAGATTCCGGATGAACTCTACAAAGCAGCAAAGGTAGACGGGACCAGCGACATGCGCTATCTATGGCGCGTCATGATTCCGATTGCAAAGCCCACACTCATCACCATCACAATCCTGAAGGTCATCGAGTGCTGGAATTCTTACATCTGGCCGAGACTCATCACTGACGACTCCAACTATTTTCTCGTCTCCAACGGAATTCAGGAGATACGTGAAAACGGCTTTGGCCGTGAAAATATCCCCGCCATGATGGCAGCAGTGGTGGCAATTTCCGTACCGCTGATGATTTTGTTCCTTGTATTTCGAAGGAAAATCATGGCCGGAGTTGCAAGAGGAGGTACGAAGGGATGATGCCGAATTTTTGCAACAAAAAATCCATAAAGAAAATTGCGCTTGCAGCCGCTATGGTACTTACAGTTGCCATAAACGGACTTGCTTTGACAGCCTGCCACGGAAGTAAAGAAGCCCGCGGATTCGAGATACCGGAATCTTTTGATGAGAACAAGAAAATAGAAATCACTTTCTGGGCAAAGAATGATACCAACAAAACCCAGACAAGAATATACGAAAAAGCGATCAAGAATTTTGAGGAGCTTTATCCGAATGTGGATGTAACAATCCGACTATACACGGATTATGGCAAAATATATAATGACGTAATTACAAATATCGCGACAGATACCACGCCCAATGTCTGCATAACCTACCCCGATCATATCGCGACTTACATGACCGGCGCGGACACAGTTGAGCCATTGGACGATCTTTTCGCAGATGAAAAATACGGACTTGGCGGCAGCGAGCTGAAATACGACGCTCCGACCATTGACGAGATTGTTCCTGAGTTTTTATCAGAGTGCAAGATTGGAGGCAGCCACTACGCGATCCCGTATATGCGCTCAACCGAGGCCTGCTATGTCAATAAAGACTTTGTAGAACAGCTTGGCTTTGAGATGCCGGAGGTCCTCACCTGGGATTTTGTCTGGGAAGTTTCCGAGGCAGCCCTTGCGAAAAACGAGGATGGCACCTACAAGCTAAACGGCCAGAAGGTCATGATACCTTTTATATATAAATCCACCGATAACATGATGATACAGATGCTGAAACAGCAGGGGGCAGGCTACTCGAATGATAAGGGGGACATCGAACTTTTCAGTGATGATACCAAGGCTTCCCTCATGACAATAGCAGAGCATGCGAAAACCGGTGCATTCTCAACCTTCAAGATCTCCGGATATCCCGCAAACTTCTTGAATGCCGGCCAGTGCATATTTGCAGTCGACTCAACCGCAGGCTCCACCTGGATGGGCTCCAAGGCACCGCTCCGCGACATCGCGGAAGACAAAGTGGTGGACTTTGAAACCGTAGTATATCCCATCCCGCAGTACTACTCGAAAGATGGAGAGCTTCTGGATGACAGTATTAAGGCAGCTGGTGGCCGCTACGCAATGATTTCCCAGGGCCCCTCTATCTGCATCTTCAATAAAGAGGATCCGCAGGTTGTGCTTGCATCCTGGCTTTTTGCGCAGTACATGCTGACGAATGATGTCCAAATGGCTTATGCCGAGACAGAAGGCTATGTTCCTGTCACCACAAAAGCTCAGGAATCTGCTGAATATAAGGACTACCTGAATAGAGCAGGTGAGGATAACAGCACATATTATGATGTGAAAATTGCTGCTACAAAGCTTCTTCTTGATAACCAGCGCTATACCTTTGTTACCAGTGTATTCAACGGCTCCACCTCGCTTCGAGATGCAGCGGGTGCGCTAATCGAGAATGTCACCAAGTCGGTTCGCAGAAAGAAAGAAGTGGACGACGACTTCATCGTCAAGCTCTACGATGACACCAGAAGCCTCTACCACCTTGATTCCGGCAGCGCAGTAAACGCCGGCAAAGCAGACCTCGGCGAACTTCCCGAGGAATCCAAGTGGCTCATCAGGATATTGATTGGCGCCTGGGTACTGATCGGCGCGTACTTCTTCTATTCGAGGAAAAGTGGCAAGATTTCGAAAGAATAGTTTTTTCACCAATAGAGTGATATAATAGTCGGCGATAACAGATAACGGCAGTGAGCCAAGTGCGCATACAACAGCACAAACCCGGCAGCTGACCATTACAGGAGGAAAAAATTATGAAAAAGAAGACTATCGCAACATTATTGACACTTGCATTTGCTGTAAGCATGATCGGATGCGGACAGGCTAAGACAGAAGCTCCCGCAGAGACAGCTACAGAGGCTGAGAGCACAGAAGCAGCTGATGCAGCTGAGACAGAAGAGAGTGTAGAAGAGACAACAGAAGCAACAGAAGAAACAGTAGAAGAGACAACAGAAGAAACAGCAGAAGAGACAACAGAAGAAGCAACAGACGCAGCAGAAGACACAGAAGCTGCAACAGGCGATGTTATGAGCCATGATGATTTTGCTGCTGCTGATCTTGATGCGGAGGTTACAGTTGAGACCTATGTACAGGCTAAGCAGGGCTGGTGGGAGAAAGACGGCGTAGGCGTTGCTACTTTCTACACACAGGCTGAAGATGGTGCATACTTCCTTTACAACATGCCTTGCTCTGAGGAAGACTACGCTAAGCTTGAGCAGGGAACCAAGATCAAGGTTACCGGTTACAAGACAGAGTGGGAAGGCGAAGTTGAGATCATCGATGCAACTTACGAGATCGAGGACGGAAGCTTTGTTGCTGAGGCAGAAGATGTAACAGCTGACCTTGCAAGCGATTCTATCATCGACCACCAGAACGAGTTCGTATCTTTCACAGACATGACTGTAGAAGCAAGCAAAGACGCTGACGGCAACGAAGTTGCTTTCCTTTACAACTATGACGGATCAGGCTCTCAGGGCGACGACCTTTACTTCAACGTATCTGCTGATGGAAATACCTACACCTTCACAGTTGAGTCCTACCTTTGCGACAAGGACTCCGACGTTTACAAGGCTGCTGAGGCACTTAACGTTGGCGACAAGGTTGACATGGAGGGCTTCCTCTACTGGTACCAGGGCGTTAACCCCCACATCACCAAGGTTACTGTTAAGTAATAAAAATTCGAGGCCTGAAAAATCCTCAGACTTTGCAGTATTTTGAGGAATTTTTAATAGAAATTAAATAGTATTAACATATACAAGGCGCTATCATAATATTGGTAGCGTCTTTATTTTTTTGCGATATATATGAGTTTGTGAAAAGACGCCATGAGGGGAATCACAAATGGATGCAAAAGTTGTCCAATTCAGCGACTATGTAAAAAAGAGAAAAAGTACGCCGATCAGAAGACTTCTGAGCTATTTCAAAAAACTGAAAAAGTCAGGCGCATTCACAGGCAGAAGCATCGCGTTTCTGATATTTTTTGTTGCGATGGCGTGCCTTATTTCAGGCTGTAAAGCGCCTAAAGGAAGGGGAGACAAGCTCCTTGGCCGCGAGATCACAGTGGGCTTCGCGCAAGTTGGTCACGAATCCGATTGGCGAATAGCGTCCACAAATTCGGTGAAACAGGCACTTTCTGAGGAAAATGGCATAAAGCTCGACTTCATTGACTGCGACAACGACATCGATGTTCAGATAAAAGCCGTTTCCGGCTTCGTTGACAAAAAAGTTGACTACATCGTCATTGATCCCATAGTTTCCACAGGCTGGGAAGAAGTCCTTACAAAAGCGGAAGAGGCCGGGATCCCGGTGATTGTAATCGACAGAACCATTGATGATTCCGAGAAATACGTCACCTGGCTCGGGTCTGAATTCACAGATGAGGGCCTGGCCGCCGGCGAGTGGCTTAAAAACTATGCAGCAAAAAAAGGCCTCAAGGAGATAAATATTATAGAGGTTACGGGAAATGAGGGCTCTTCAGCGGAAAACGGGCGCTCAGCCGGTTTTCACAAGTATATCGAGTACGAGGCCTGGAACATCATTGACTCCTGGGACGGCGAATTCACCGAGGAGGGCGGAAAACGCGTCATGGATGAATTCTGCGAGGAATATAAGGGCGAGTTCAACGTGATCGTGGCCCAGAATGACAACATGGCCTTTGGGATCATGAAGAGCCTCGACGAGCACGGTATCAGCTACGGAGTTGGCGGCGACATGATAATAATTTCTTTCGACGCCTGCAAGAACGGACTTAAAAATGTACTCGATGGTAATATCAATGCAGACTTTGAGTGCAATCCACTCCAGGGCCCTGCTTGCCTTAAACTCATTTATGACCTGGAAAAACAGGCCAAAATTCAGAAGGAAACCTTCATGTCAGAGACCTGGTACGCCGCCGAGGACATCGTCCCCGAGATAACTTATTTCAACAGCATGGGTGAAGAAGTGACCGAACCGATCGTGGTTGTGGACAAGGCGGCAGTTGAGGCTGCTTACTAATTTGGTCTCCGATTTTTTTAAATAATCCAAAATTTCATCAACCACAAAAACCATATTTGTGGTATAATACATTCATGGCAAACACAATATATTGTGTTTTGGGGAAAGCCAGATAATCTGCAATCTTGTTGGTAAAAAGTCACTTTTCTACTGAAAAAAGTTTTTTGGGGGAGTCATGGACTACGATTATCTATCTTCAATTGTTTCAAATTACAGTAATCTGACATCGCTTAATTCCATGTCCGGAGGACTGCTCGGAGGCAGTTCGGCTCTTGGAAGCGCATCCGCATTGGCGAGCATCGGAAGCTCACTTGATACAGCTGATGCCACAAGTGCTCTTGCAAGTGCCAACTCTTTTTCAAGCATACTTGGGATGGTTATGAAGTCGGATCTTCTCGGGCAGACAGCTTCTTCCGAAGATTCTGCAGAGGCCATTGTTAGTGACCTTTCGAAGGAGGCAGAGGATAGGCTGATAGGTATCGCCGGTGCCGCATCTGACGGCACAGCAGAGGGCGAAGCCAGAAGCAACCTGATTCTCCAGAATTACCTCTACACTGCGATGATGAAGGATTCTATCGACAACTCCCTTACAGATAAGGCGGATTTCACATCGGGACTCTTTTCTAATCTAGCTGTCGGATCCGAGGATGGTGAGGGCAATTCAGCACTCAGTGCGCTCACGGATACAGCACTTTCCGCAATCGGCAATTACTCAGGCTACAAGAGTTTACTTGATAACTCGTCAGAAGACCTGCAGAGCATAGTGTCATCAGTGGCATCCGGCTCGAACAATAGAAGCTCAGCAAATGCGATAAGTTCATCGCTTGGCTCAGATGTAGCATCTCTTGATACTTCTGATGAAGACAGCATCATCTCTTCCTACACCGGACAGGGATCACTTCTTCGCGAGATGCTAAACAGCCTCTCAAGTGATCTCATGAGCACCTCGGTTGCAAGCCAGGAGACCAGAACTTCTGACAGAAGCATCGACTCACACCTTAGAAGCGCCGACAATCCGAATACACACCTGAGACTTCGCTCAGCTTACGGCAGGGCATGATCAGGAATAGCATGCGACCTAGCGGCCTGATGAATTAAAATCAAGTCATACAAATTCTAAAAGAATGGCGTAGAAAACCGGTAACCACCTAATTTTATTAGGCGATTACCGGTTTATAAGTTATTTACCTATGTTTCTTTATGAAGAAGCAAACGATATTTTTAAATTCACCTTAAATGCTGCGAAGCATTTCTTGTATGTTATCTTTTTTATTACAGATTCTCAAAAATACTTGTACTCTGGTTCAGTCTCTCTGTAACCTTATTATTCTCGCTCATCGCATTATCGATACCCTGGATCTCACCAACAATCTCGGTGGAGTTAGTAGCGGAAAGACCGATGGCCTCTGAGCTTTGCTTAACCGACTCGGTGATGGATTCAACGGAATCAGCCATGCGATCCATAATGGTGTTGAGGTTGTCAGCCTTACTTGTGAATTTCTCAAGCATGTCATCCATCATAATTGCAGCCTGTTCGTATTTGTCTCCGGTTTCCACGAAAGAATCATAGTCTGCGATAACGGTATTGTTGATGAAATCGATTACCTCAAGAGCGTTGTTTGAAAGGCTCTTAACAGCGGTTGTAACCTCATTACTGATAACCTGAATGTTGCCGGCTGTCTGGCGGCTGTTTTCAGCGAGGGCGCTGATTTCCTCAGCAACAACGGCGAAACCTTTTCCTGCTTCACCTGCTCTTGCAGCCTCGATAGAAGCATTGAGAGCAAGGAGGTTTGTCTGAGAAGCGATGTCCAAAATGACATTGGTAAGTTCATTGATCTGGGAAACTTTTTCACTATCCTTAACAGAAATCTGAAGCACTTCGTTAAGCTCTGTAATTTTGGCGCCGGTATTCTCTTTTTTCTGAGTTGCTGCGATTTTGATCTCATCTGCTTCGTTCTTAATGGAGATTGCGGTCTGAGCACCCTCTGCAGCTTCCCGTCTGATCTCGTCAGCGGCGTCTTTTACTTCCTCAAGGCGCCCGCCTATCTGATCGGCTGTGGAAGAAACAGTATCCATACTTGCCGACAACTCCTCGAGAGCAGCTGAAGTATTTGTGATGTTATCACTTGCCTTCTGAATCTGGTCAGTCATCTCATCGGCAGAAGTACGAAGTACAACAGTACCGTCTTTTACATCCTTAATAATACCCTGAAGAGTGCCTATAAACTGGTTGATTCCATCCACAATTGACCAAAGCTCTGTCTTGGTCTGTGTTCTTACACGAGTGGTAAGATCCCCCTTTCCGGCATTGATGTTGTCGATGATACCAACAACTTCATTAGAGATGGCACTGATCTTGTTACTGATTCTGACAATGCTAAGTACAAGACCTGCAACTATGCAGAGAATGATAATTATAATTCCGATAACAGCCTTTTTGGTACCATCGTTGAGAGTCAGCTGAAGGTAGGCACCTAAACCAACTGACAGACCCTGTATTGATGCCTCGGCAGTATCGAAAGCAGCGTTCATGCTGGTCATATTTGGATAATAAGTTGAAGAAAGAACAGCGAAAGCAGGCTCCATGTCCCTTGCCATGCAGCTTTCCATTATAGAGTTTGCATCAGCAAGAAATGCGTTAAGGGAGTTTTCAAGAGCTGCATATTGCTCAGCGCCATCAGCAACCTGAGTAACCCAAAGGCTGGTACTGAGATACTCGGTGAGCTCAGGTATCTGTGCTTCTGCAGCCTTAAGAGTATCTGCGTATCCCTGCAAAGTTTCATCATCTACACTCTCCATAGAAGCTGCACCTATAAGTGCACTAAGACTACCGTCTATCTGAAGAGTAGCTTGTTTGAGTTTTCCTTCTGCAATAAGAGTGTCAACTTCATTTGTGCTGGCCACAACCGCAGTATTCATCATGCCTTTCATACTGTTAACCAGAATGATGGTAACAATCACAACTGCTAACAGAATCACCAGGTTTACTGCAAGATTCTGAAATGCAATCGTCTGGAAAAAGGCACCTTTCTGTGCGGTCTTCATGGTTTCTGTTTCATTGCTCACATTTCTTTCGTTTGCCATTTCTTCGCCTCCCCATAAGGTAAAGTGATTACCTGAATAATCTAACTCACACAAGAGGGTTTGCCTCTTGCGCATAGTGGTTGCTATATACATTTATTATAGCGCGTTATGAGGATTCAAATCATTAAATAAGAATAAAATAAGCGTGAAATCGTTAATAACAACCTCCTCTCTGATTAATTTTTGTCGAGTGGGAGGAGCTATGCGGGTAGGAGTAAGTCAATCAGGGTAATATTTTCATTTTTGACTTGCACGCGGGAGCTACTACACGGCTAGTCTTAAGTCAACTCGCGAAGAAATTATTAATAGACTTTCGTTTTGGACGAAGTAGGCTAAAAACGATAAGTCAAATAGAGCATGAATCCCGCTTTAGACTTGGTCGCTAAAACTAATTTGGCAAAACGATAAGTCTACAAGACATAGAATCCCAAAGTAGACTTGCACTCAGAGACCAACTATACATCTTAAAAAGAGTTATCATACAACATTAAAGAGCAACAACACATAATTGCAGCACGTAACCAACTTACATAAGATAATGCTCTATAACTGCCATAACCTTCTTAATATTTAATGGTATCTCAGAAGTCTCGCGGGTAATAATCAGCCCATCACCAAGAAAGATTCCATTCTCTTCATACTCATCCAGCTTGTGCATAAGATTTTTATCCAAATATTCAGGATCATCCAATCTTCCCAGATGTTCCCAATACACAACCTTTCGAGAAGGCATCTTGAGAATAGTAAAGTCAGGATGAACCTTGGTATTCCCAAGAAATAATGGACATTCATACTTATATGCGATGCCGGTTTTTCTGAGAGCGTTGGCAATCATAACCTCCGATTTTGAGCGCACTTGTTCTCCGGAATCAGTAAAATGCTGAGCTTTTTCATCTTTTCTTGCATAAACTTCATAAGGCTCTTCGAGCCAGGATTTCACAAATTCTTCATCAGGAAGAAAGTGTGGTGTAATCAGAACTTTTCTTGCTGAAATCAGATCTTCATAGGCATGCTCGTATGTTTTAGGTGGCATCTTCTTTTTGAAGCTGCTTATGGCAGATAACTCCTTGTTCACTGCATTTTTTACATCAATCTCATAATCTCTCTGAGCTATTCGCCTGGCCTTATCAAATTCATTTTTCTTAACATATTTTCCGGCTTTATCGTAGCCATCTTTCCTTAAATAATATGATGTTTTGCCTTTGTGGTTTATTATCTTTAACTTCCCCGAAGGTGCTTTCTTAAGCTTGTTCTCGCAATCTTTAAGAACCTTATTTAACTCATTCTCCCTCTTAACTAATTCTTTACTAATACTAATTTCAGACATGTTTGTTCCTTCCTTTCCTCAAAATCTGCGACAGATATCTCTGATAGCAGATCTGTCTTGTAACTGCCGGACTCGTTACCTTTTTCACATACGGCCGTACGTCCTGTTGTACGCCGCTTAAGTGCAAAAAGGGTATAAAAAGCGCAAGTAAGGCGCAAAAACAGCGCAAAACAGCAGCATGTAGTGTTATATAGTTATTGCAGGAATGGATATATTGATTGAAACTTCAGTTAAATTGTTGTTTCAAATTGGATAAATGTAAGCCGAACTGACTTACAAAATGATTTGTTCCAACGAACGAAAGATACAATAACACAAAATCATATTCTGTGTCAATAATGCGATCAATGTCGCTTGTTATGATGACAAATACAAGGGCAATAGAACCGCTATTAGTGCACAATGCCAGTACAACTGTAAAAATGATAAGACTAGCTGAAAAGTATGCTAAAGCGCCAATTTTCAGTTATTATATGATATAGAAAAAATAAACCTAAAGAGAATGATTATGACTAAAAAACCGGAAATACCAACCTCAAAATCCAACTCCACACAAACCAACTCGCGCTCACCCCGCATCAGTCTGCATCTTCGCGAGTTTGTCATAAGATTCTGGCCTGTAACGTTGGCAGCTTTGATTGGTATGCTGATTCCGGCAGCAGGCTTTATCAGAGTGCTCGCAATATACTTCGCCATCTACGCCTGCTTCTTTTTAGGAAAAAATCTTGCAAAAAAACACAAAAACGCAATAAGGAAAAGCCCCCACCCCGGATTTAGCAAAGAGCACCCGCTCATCATTAACGGAAGAATATTTGCCCAGCATGTGACCGGTGTTCAGCGCTATGGCATAGAAATAATCAAAAAGCTTGATGAAATGCTAGAACCCGGAGAGGCCATACTTGCCCTCCCCTACGGAGAACTCCAAACACAGCCTGAACTTAAAAACATCGAGATGGTACGCATAGGAAAAGGAAATGGAAATAAGTGGACGCAGTTCCACCTGCCCATTTTCGCCTTCAAAAAGAGGGGCACAATCCTTACCCTTGCAGCAATAGCGCCGGCTGTAAAGCCGGATTACGTCGTGGCGCACGACATCTCATTTATAAGATACCCTGAGTCCTACGGCAAAGCTTTCCGCTTCATGTATCGCTGCGGTTACCTCATAACGCTCTACAGATGCAAAGGAATCATAACCATCTCTGAATTCAGCAGGGACGAACTGATAAAGTACTATGAGCTTGATGAGGACAAATTTGCGATTGTAGGAAACTCAGCAGAACAGATCCTGGAAAAACAGGAAACATCACAGGATTCGCAAAAAGGAACCCTCAAACCAGACCAAAACAAAGACGAAGACATACTTTCGAGATGGAACATCGCTCCGGGAGAGCGCTATTACCTAAGCGTCGGAAGTAAGAATCTTCATAAGAACCAAATATACATCAAAAAGCTTGCACAAAAATATCCAGACAGAAAGTTCATCGTTGCCGGGGGCAGTGCCACCCGCTCTTTCAGCGCGGCAGGAGATATTTCCAGGACTGAGAGCCCCGAAAACGCACATAACAAAATGGGAGACTTATCGGACAGCACTAACAAAGACCCTGCAGACAATCCTTCAAACCTCGTTCTTACAGGCTATGTCCTGAACGAAGAACTCCGCACCCTCTACAACAACGCTTACGCCTTTATATTCCCATCATTATATGAAGGCTTTGGTATACCGCCAATGGAAGCGATACTCTCAGGCGTGAAGCACATAGCGCTGGCGGACATACCTGTACTCAGGGAGATATATCCTGTGGGCTGCTACTTCTTTGATCCCCGAAACGCAGACACATTCGATATTGAAAAACTGGATGGAACGAAGGAACCCATCATTACGCCCGAAATCCAAAACTTCTATAAAGAGAACTACACCTGGGAAAAATCTGCAAGAAACATCATGGATTTCATTAGATAGAGCCGCATATTTAGAGACAGAATCAGCCTTCCGCTTGCCGTGACCTTTTCAAACAGCCTAAAATGCGCTATTATATACAATTATCTGACAATATAAGGCCAGATTTAATATTTAGATATAAATTATTGGAATGAGGAATAAATGGTATGAAAAAAGTTCTGATCTTTGGCGTGGGTGGCTTTGTTGGGAGCCATCTTGCGACAGAATTTAAAAACCATGGATATGATGTCTATGGTAGTGATAGAATGAGCGTCCATGCTATCCCTGATGTTGACGGCACTTTTGTCTGTGACCTCAACGACACCGACAGTGTGAAATCTATAATCGCTCTGGTAAGACCCACCCATATAGTGAACCTCGCTGCAGTCAGCAACGTAGGTATTTCCTGGAAAATACCCCGCACAACAGTAGACGTCAATGTCTGCGGATCACTGAATATACTCGAAGCTGTAAAGGACCTCGACCTTGATATCAAAGTGCTTCTTGTCGGATCCAGTGAAGAATACGACATCACCTACGGAGCAATTAATGAAGAAACAAGGCTCCAGGCAAGGAATCCCTATGGAATTTCCAAGATAATGCTCGAACAGTTCGCGACTCTTTACCGCGAACACTACGATATGAAAGTTTTTCACGTAAGAGCCTTCAACCACACAGGACTCGGACAGACGGACAGCTTCGTAATACCCTCCTGGTGCAAACAGGTAGCGGACATCTCGAAAAGCGGCAAGCCCGGCGTGATGAGAGTCGGCAACCTCAACGTGAGCCGCGACTTCAGCAACGTCAAGGACATCGTTCGTGCGTACAGACTCATCATTGAGAGTGAAAAATACAATGAGGTATACAACGTTGGAAGCGGACAATCCGTCTCCCTCAAAGACCTTCTCGATTACATCATAGGTCTTTCCAGCCAGCCCATCACCGTGGAAACTGAGCCTAAACTTCTTAGAAAAGGCGAAAACCCGGTAATTTGCTGCGATCACAGCAAGATTACAAAAGACCTCGGCTGGGAGCCTGAGTACAACATATTCGATACGGCCAAAGAGGTATACGATTATTATATGAATCACGCGTAATTGAAAGATGAGGGCTTAATGAGAGTAGCAATAGTACATGACTGGCTTCCCTTCATGGGAGGCGCAGAAAACGTAATAATAAACATGCACGAAGTGTTCCCGGATGCACCGATCTACACATCCATGTGCAACAGGATGAACATGGCGGGAGCCCTTCGCACCGCGGATATCCGCACCACACACCTTCAGAAGACTGAGAAAAAAATGCTCAATCACAGACGACTTTTCCCGTTCATGCCCACCGCAATGGAGAGCATCAATCTCAACGGGTACGACGTTGTAATCAGCAGCAGCACAAGTGTGGGAAAAAGCGTAATCACAGGACCCGACACCCTGCATATCTGTTATTGCAATACGCCCATGCGATACGCCTGGGAACAGAGATATAACTACATCGGCCCGCTTATCGGCAAGGGCGCATTTAAAAACAAGATGATATCTTACTTCATGACATTCATGCGTGTGTGGGATTATGCAACGGCAGCACGTGTGGATGTCTTTGTGGGTAATTCGGTAAATGTCGCAAGACGAATTCACAAGCACTACAGAAGAGATGCCTATGTCCTTCACTGCCCGGTTCGCATGCGCATGTTCCATACATCTGAGGAGGACGGCGGATACTACCTTTGCGTCTCCAGACTTCAGGAATACAAGGGCATCGAGCTTGCAGTCAAGGCTTGCACCAAGGAAAATCTGCCCCTCTACGTCATAGGAACAGGCCCCATGCGTGAAAAGCTTGAACAGATGGCCGGACCTACCGTTAAATTCCTAGGCTTCGTTCAGGACGAAGAACTAAGGGAGTACTATGCAAAATGCAAAGCGCTGATATTCCCCGGAGTTGAGGATTTCGGAATCACACCGCTGGAGGCACAGGCAAGCGGCAGACCTGTCATTGCCCTTGGAA
Organism: Butyrivibrio sp. INlla16; assembly: GCF_900104155.1. Lineage (GTDB taxonomy): Bacteria > Bacillota > Clostridia > Lachnospirales > Lachnospiraceae > Butyrivibrio. The sequence continues at coordinate 23,319 of NZ_FMYB01000006.1, read as the reverse complement.
AAGGCGGCATCCTCGAGACCGTTATAGAGAACGAGACCGGAGTATTTTTCGACGAACCCACTCCGGAATCCCTTCTGGAAGCAATCCACCGCTTTGAGAAACTCACCTTTGATAAGGAAAAACTGCGTGCCCACGCCATGGAATTCGATGAGAGCATCTTCCGCGACCGCTTAAAGAGATTCGTCGACGAACAATACGCCATCTTCAAGACCAAGCAGCTCGAAGGCGTCACTGTGTATAAATAAACCCAATGCCTTCCTCAAGATATTAGCCTTCCCCTTGGGGGGAAGGTGTCGGCAAAGCCGACGGATGAGGGGGCACAACGAGGACCTACATGAAACTAGAAACCACAACCGAACGAATACAGGAAATATATGACTATCGTGAAATGATCTTCACCCAGGTTCACAGAAACCTTCGAGGCAGATACAAAGGCTCTGCGCTCGGCTTTTTATGGACCTTCTTAAATCCCTTATTTCAGCTGATAGTCTACACCATAGTATTCTCCGTCATCATGAAAACAAGTACCGAACAGTATTCACTCTTCCTGTTCGTAACCCTGATCCCATGGATCTTCTTCGGAACCTGCATGAGTGAAGGAAGCGGGTGCCTGAGGGATACAGAGGACATGATAAAGAAAATCTATTTTCCCAGAGAAGTAATCCCGATATCGTACGTAGTAAGCCAGTTCATCAACATGCTCCTGTGCTTCATTATCGTGCTTATCGTACTTCTCGTGGCCGGACGACTGACCAACCCGGCAGTCTTCGTATATCTGCCGCTTATTATGATGATAGAACTTTCGCTTGCCATAGGCTTAGTGTTCATTTTCAGCGCCTGGTGCGTCTACCTGCGCGACGTAAAATACATGATGACCATCATAACAATGGCATGGCAGTTCATGACACCCGTAATGTACTCGGTAGACATAATTCCGGGAAAACTGATAAAACTTTTCTATTTAAATCCCATGACCTCGGTTATTGTGGCCTACAGAGACATACTTTATTACCAGCAGACGCCTGAGATCGACACCCTCGCGATAGCATCCTTTATGGGGATCGGTTTCCTCGTCCTTGGCTGGAACCTATTCAACAGACTGAAGCGAAGGTTCGCTGAGTACTTGTAATATGAGGGGCCCCGGAGAAAACACATGCAAGAAGAATATTCCATAGAAGTTGACAACATAAAAAAGAGCTTCCGCGTCTACCATGACAAGGGCTTCACCCTAAAGGAAGCATCACTTTTCAAAAACAGACGAAGCTACGAGATACGAAACGTAATCGACGGCCTTAGCTTTAAAGTAAAAAAAGGCGAAGCCGTGGCACTCGTGGGACACAACGGCTGTGGCAAAAGTACGACGCTGAAGATGCTGACCCGTATCTTTTATCCCGACTCAGGCAATATCACCATGCGCGGAAGAGTATCGAGTCTCCTTGAGCTCGGAGCCGGATTCCATGCCGATATGACCGGGCGCGAGAACATCTTTATCAATGCAGCAATTTTCGGACTGACCCACAAAGAAATAGAGGCGAGACTTGATGATATCATCGCCTTCTCGGAACTTGAGGAATTTATCGACAACCCCGTAAGAACCTACTCCTCGGGAATGTACATGCGACTTGCCTTCGCAGTTGCGATAAATGTTGATGCTGACATTCTCCTTATCGACGAGATACTTGTTGTAGGTGATGCCGCTTTTCAGGTCAAATGCTTCAACCGCCTCAGAGAGATACTGGGAAAAGGAACCACCATTGTCCTTGTATCCCACTCCACCAGACAGATTGAGCAGCTCTGCGACAGATGCATCTGGATTCATGACGGAAAAGTAAGAGCCGACGGAAAACCCAGTGACATCAACCCGCTTTACCTCGACTTCATAGCAAAAAGAGGTGAGGACAAAAAGAAGGAACCCGAAAAAGAAGAACCCAAAGTCTTTGAAGTAACAAGATACGGCAGCGGAGAAGCCCAGATCAGCGGAGTAAAACTCTTCAGAAGCGGGGAGCCTGCTATAAGATTTGACGCGGAAGACCCCTGCACGATAAAAGTGGATTACACCGTCAAGGAAGAGGTCAAAGACACGGTATTCGGAATTAAAATATACAGAAACGACGGCGTTTTGTGCTACGGCACTACAACCAGAGCCGAGCACCTTGACAGAATCACGCTGACAAAGGACGGAAGCGTGGAATTTATCATGCCAAGACTTTCCCTGATATCGGGTGAGTACAGCGTCGATCTGTCCATAGAAACCGGCGAGGAATATCCCGTGGACTACTGGAAAGGCGCGGCGAAATTCAACGTCACATCCAACATAGAGGACGAAGGAACATCACGGATTGCACATGAATGGAAGCAGAATTAAATTAGATAAAAAAGAGAAAACCATACTCTTCATCATATTTATCGTACATGTAGCCCTTTTGTACCTCATCTCAAACTACAGCAAAGCGATGGAAACCTACCCCGATGAGATCATCTACTACGACATCGCAAAGAGCATTTTCGAGGGAAAAAGCTTTGAGCTCCACGGAGTAAATCTGCAGTTTTCAAAGCTCGCATACTCCTTCGTACTGCTCCCCACATTTCTGATAAAAAATGTAGTTGTAAGAGTTCGTGCCATAATGCTGATAAATTCAGTGCTTATGTCACTTTCCTTCATTCCCTGCTACATGATCTGCAAGGAACTGGGTGTGAACAAGTACTACTCAAGGCTTGCTGCTTTTCTGATCTTCATCTGGCCGGACATCATCATCTCCGGGACCTTCATGTCGGAGAACCTGTTCTTTCCGGTGACAGCATTTGCCTTCTATTTCATACTGCTTTCATACAAATATAAAAATAGAAAATATACAATAATCCTGCTTGCCCTCGGCCTCCTTTCCTACTTTACGAAGGAGATCGGGATATGCGTACTTCTTGCCTACATTGCAGCGGAAGTCATAAGCGCGGTGCTAAACAAAGGCTCTTTGAAAAAAATAGGACTCTATATACTTGCACTTGCAGCTGTTTACATCGCGGTCCGAATGCTTTTCTTCGGAGGCTTTTCAAATTCCTACATAAATAGCGGAGCCTTAAATCCGTCGCAGTTTTTCAATTACAAATCGGCGATGTACCTGATTTACGGACTGTTCTACAATATTGCGGCGATAATACTGGCATTCTATGTGCTCCCGGTGCTGCTTCCCGTAATCAATTACAAAAAGCTGGACGATGTCACTCGCAAGTACCTGCTATATACAATCCTCCTTCTTATAGGAGAGATTCTTGTGATCACGGTCACCATAACAGCCAGAGAGGACCTCGGAAAAGCCATCCCCGGCATACACCTTCGCTATCTTGCTGGAATAATGGTGCCCCTTATCAGTATTTTCTTTGCATACCTGTCTTTGGATGATACACTTGAAAAAAAGAATCTTTTGACCATTGTGCCTGTGCTGGTCTTTGTCGGCTGCATTTTCAAAGGGATAATCAACACCTGCACAACCGGTACAATAGGCCTGTTATACATATATCCTGCGAGAAAAATCATAACCGGCATAATTCATCCTGCAGAAGCCGGGATACTCCATAGCATCGTGGGAATTGCGACTACTGTTGGTTTTGCCATACTCATCTTTATCATTTTTGGAGCGGCAAAAAAGAGCAAAGACCTTGCAGTTTACATCTTTTTCTGCTCCGCAATGCTTTTATCGGTAGTAAATATGGCCTATGGTGCTTATATAGTACATGACACCTATGAAGATGACCCTGAGATGATCGACGAGATGGTGCAGATAGACAGATATTTTGAGGAAAATGGGCTCGAAGATGCAAACGTTGCATTTGTGGATGAGAGCCAGTTTTCGGAAGCTGCAAAAGTGTATGACTTGTACTTTGATTCAGCGGACAAAGAATATATGATACCAAAAGAAGACCTGGAAAATAATGATATCAATTCAGCTGCTTTGGTAGAGCCGATAGTCAGTTATACATATACGCCTGAAAAGATACAGTATTTTATTGTTTCCAACGAAGACGAACTGACGCAGGCTATCCCGGAGGACATGGAACAGATTCCGGAGCTTTCGGGAGAATTCTATTTAGTGTATAAGGCAAATGACTTATGATATAGTAGATGTTATTCGGAAAAACTACTCCGAATACTTTTTAACAGAAGGAACGATATAGAAAAATGGCAACTGTAAACAAAAAATCCGATGTGCTGATCATAATTCCGGCATATAACGAAGCGGAAAACATAGAGAATATCGTGGACGAGATCACCACCGGATACCCGCAGTACGACTACGTGGTGGTGAACGACGGATCTTCGGACGCCACTTCGCGAATTCTTAAAAAGCGGGGGTACAACCATATAAATTGCCCGATTAACCTTGGAATAGGCGGCGCAATCCAGACCGGCTATCGCTACGCCAGAGAGAAGGACTACGAGATAGCAGTTCAGATCGACGGCGACGGCCAGCACGATCCCGCCTACATTAAGGACATAATCACCCCTATCAGAGAAGGCGAAGCGGATTATGTCATCGGCTCCAGATTCGTCAACAAGGAAGGCTTCCAGAGCTCAGCCACAAGGCGAATCGGAATCAAATTCCTTAGTGGACTGATAACAGTTCTGTGCCTTAGAAGAGTTAAGGACGTCACCAGCGGCTTCCGCGCAGTAAACAAATTTTTCATCGATGTCTTCTCGGAGAACTACCCGATAGACTACCCCGAACCCGAAGCCATCCTTGATGCCGTTATGAGACGCAAGCGAATCTTAGAACTGCCCGTAATCATGCGCGAGCGCGAGACCGGAAAAAGCTCCATCAACTTCCGCCGCTCAATCTACTACATGATCAAAGTAACCTTAGACATTATCGTATGCCGTATCAGCTATGGTATACGCCGTTAATTCTTGCCTTCCCCTTGGGGGGAAGGTGGCACGAAGTGCCGGATGAGGGGAAAAGGAGACACCATGCACCAAATAATACCGACCCGCCTTACCATTGTGCTCATCTTAGCGATCATCATTTACTTCATCATAATCTTATCGCTGCTTAAGCACAAAAAACTAAACATGAAATACACCCTCCTGTGGCTATTCACCGGAGCAGCCTTTTTTATACTGGTTCTGAACCCCATGATTCTCGTATACTTCCTGAATCTCTGCGGCATCACCGGAACCATGAACGGACTTTTTATAATACTGATAGCATTCCTGATCATGCTCGTGCTATCGCTCACCAGCATTGCTTCCCGCCAGGCAGGCAGGATCACCAAACTCATCCAGACTCAGGGACTTTTGGAAAAAAGAGTGCGCGAGCTGGAAGAGAGGATGGAGAACGGAAAGACCGAGATTATTGAAAAGTAACGGGAAATATGAAAAAAAGAGAATATTTCACTGCAAAAGATCATACCTTTACGATCTGTGCATACGGAAAAAGTGAATATATAGAGGAATGTATAAAGTCGGTAATCACTCAGAACGTCCGGACAAATGTAATCATCTGTACCTCTACACCCTCTGAGTATCTTGACCTTCTTGCAAAAAAATACGACATTCCGCTTTTTATAAATGAGGAGAGAAAATACAACAGCGACATAGCCACCGACTGGAATTTCGCCATAAGCTGTGCAAAGACCAGACTCGTGACCATTGCTCACCAGGACGACCTCTACAAACCCGATTTTGCAAAGGAAGTACTGATTCACCTGAACGGAACCTCAAGACCACTGATAGCCTATACAGATTATGCCGAGCTTCGAAACGGAAAAGAAGTTTCCAATATAAGAAACCTCAATATAAAAAGAATCATGCTCTTCCCGCTAAGACCCAGATTTATGTGGAGCTCCAAGTTCATGAGAAGACGCTCCCTCTCCTTCGGATCAGCAATTTGCTGCCCCTCGGTTACTTACGTTCCCGAGAACCTTCCGAAGCAGCTCTTCATCCCCGGCTACAAAGGCGGAATCGACTGGCAGGCCTGGGAGAGATTCTCCAAGCTGAAAGGTGAGTTTGTATTTGTCAACAGCATCCAGATGGTACACCGGATCCACGACGACTCCGAGACCACTGCACTCATAAACGGCAACACAAGAACAGAGGAAGACTTCGCCATGTTCTGCAAATTCTGGCCAAAACCGATTGCACGACTCATAGAGCACTTCTACAAAAAAGGCGAAGCCTCAAACAATCTCTAATATATGCTATAATGTTAATGCCTTCCCCTTGGGGGAAGGTGGCGCGAAGCGCCGGATGAGGGGACCACACACAGAAAGGACACACAAATGGCTAAAAAAGCACTAATCACCGGAGTAACAGGACAGGATGGCTCTTATCTTGCAGAGCTTCTCCTGGAAAAAGGTTATGAAGTTCACGGCGTTATTCGTCGTTCATCAGTAGATTACAGAGAAAGAATCGCACACCTTGAAGGAGTAGAGAATTTCCACCTCCACTATGGAGACCTCGGCGATTCCATGAGCATTGTTGACGTTGTCAGCAAGGTAAAACCTGATGAAATCTACAACCTGGCTGCACAGAGCCACGTTCAGGTATCTTTTGATTCACCTGAGTTCACAGCAGACGTTGATGCAGTCGGAGTTCTCAGAATCCTCGAGGCCGTTCGCCTATGCGGACTTGCTGAGACCTGCAGAATCTACCAGGCATCAACCTCCGAATTATACGGCAAGGTTGAGGAAGTTCCTCAGAATGAGAACACACCCTTCCACCCCTACAGCCCTTACGCTGTTGCAAAACAGTACGGCTTCTGGATCGTGAAGGAATACAGAGAAGCTTACAACATGTTCTGCTGCTCGGGTATCCTCTTCAACCACGAGTCAGAGAGAAGAGGTGAGACCTTCGTTACCAGGAAAATCACGCTGGCAGCAGCACGCATCGCCCAGGGAAAACAGGACAAACTTTATCTTGGTAATCTTGATTCCCTTCGTGACTGGGGCTACGCCAAGGATTACGTTGAGTGCATGTGGCTGATCCTCCAGAATGACAAGCCCGAGGACTTCGTTATTGCTACAGGAGTACAGCACTCAGTTCGTGAGTTTGCAACCCTCGCCTTCCACCATGCGGGCATTGAGCTTGAATGGCAGGGCAAGGATATGGATGAAAAGGGCATCGATAAAGCAACCGGCAAAGTTGTAGTTGAAGTCAGCCCCGATTTTTATCGTCCGACAGATGTTGTTAACCTCTGGGGAGATCCCACCAAGGCAAAGAAGGAACTTGGCTGGAATCCTACAAAGACAAGCTTCGAGGAGCTTGTTGAGATTATGACCAAGCATGATATGGAAAAAGTTGCGGTTGAACGCGCCAGCGAGAGAATTAAGACCAACCTCGCTGAATACCTTGAGAAGGGCGTTGTAAAATAATAGTCTATGCATGGGGATAAGAAGAAAGTATGCTTTGTAATACAAAGATACGGAAAAGAAGTTAACGGCGGAGCTGAGACTTTATGCAGGGAGCTTGCCGAGAGACTTACAGACAAATATGAAGTCGAGGTACTAACTACCAAAGCGATTGATTATATGACCTGGAAGGATGAATACTCATCTGATGAAGAAGAAATCTGCGGGGTAAAAGTCCGCAGATTTTCTGTAAGCAGACTCCGGCACAGAAAACCCTTCAATCTCATAAACAGAATTTTTAAGGAAGGACTCCTTCCTACCTTCATGGAAAACAGATGGCTCATATCGCAGGGACCGGTAGTTCCGGGGCTTATTGATTTCATCAAGGAGCACAAGGATGATTACCGGGCCTTTGTATTTATGACTTATCTCTATTATCCGACGGTTAAAGGGCTTCCTGAAGTCGCTGAAAAGTCAGTATTTTTGCCGCTTGCCCATGATGAGCCATTTCTTCGGATGAAGATGTTTGAGCCCATTTTCACAAAGACAAAGGCATTTTTCTTTGAGACGCAGGAAGAGAGAGATCTCGTTTTCAAAAAGTTTAAGTGTGACCACATACCTTATAAATTCGGCGGGTCCGGAGTAGAAGTACCGGATAAGGTCTGCGGTGACGATTTTAAGAAAAAATACGAACTTGAAAATTACATCATATACGCCGGAAGAATTGATGATGGCAAGAATTGTAAGGAACTCTTTGAGTTTTTCCTGAAATATAAAGAGACTCATTCTGATGACCTGAAACTCGTGCTGATCGGGAAGGCTGTAATCGATATTCCGGAGGCACTCGATATTGTGCCGCTTGGCTTTGTGAGCGAGCAGGATAAATTTGACGGCATGGCAGGAGCCAAGCTTTTGGTACTTCCTTCCAAATTTGAAAGCCTGTCGATTGTGGTACTTGAAGCCTTTAGCCTCGGAAAGCCTGTTTTGGTAAATGGTGAGTGCGAGGTATTAAAAGGGCACTGCGACAAGAGCGGAGGAGGCTTGTACTACACTGATTATGAGGGCTTTGAGAAGGGACTTACCACACTGCTTTCGGATCCCTCACTTAGAGAAGAGATGGGAGAAAAGGGAAAAAGCTACGTTAATGAGCGCTTTAACTGGAAGGTTATCTGCGACAATCTCTCAGAAATGATTGAGTACGCTTCGGAAAATTGAAAACCCGGATGAAGAAGTTTATAGAATGATAATATTTAAAAAGGCCTATACATGATATAATGAACATGTTAACGAAATTTGACATTTTCACAGGAAAGGAGCTTTTCTATGAAGTATGTATGTGGCACATGTGGTTATGTTTATGATGAGGCAGCAGGCGATCCCGATAACGGAGTAGCACCTGGCACAAAGTGGGATGACCTCCCGGCTGATTGGGTTTGCCCCCTTTGCGGAGTAGGCAAGGAAGAATTCAAGGCAGAGTAAAATATACCCTAAAGGGTATAAAAATAACAATGATAATAAATATACACCCTATCGGGTATAAAAATGATTACAATAATTGTTTTTATACCCGATAGGGTGTATATTATGATGTATCAGCGAGAAAACTCCTTCCGACATAGTCGGTGGGGGATGAATCGCTGGCCCTCAGCGTTTCGCTTTGCTGTATCGTCCTGTTTTTTCATATTTTCTTTTGTGGTCATCCGTGCGCTGGCTTTCTATATATTTTTTCACTGTTTCAAGTGAAACTGATCCGGTTGTGGCGCAAAAATAGCTCCTGCTCCAGAAAAGAGCATCTCCCCACAGAAATTTTTCTATATGTTCACGGTATTTGATCCTGACTTCTTTAGAGAGCTGGGACTTTAAGGTGTTGATCAGTTTTACCGGAGCAACATCCGGAGGCATGGAGATAAGCATGTGTATGTGATCCTCGTCTGTCTCGGCAGAAAGCATATCGCAGTTCATCCTTCCACACAGATAAGCGGCGTGATTTTTCATGAAATCCCCCATCTCATCGGTTATCACTTTTTTCCTGTATTTAGTGACAAAAATGATATGATAGGTAAGCAGGTAAACTGAATGTGAACCTCTTCTGTAGTTATCCATAAAAGCTCCTTCTGAAAAGAACAAATGTTTTGATTGCTCTTGGAAATTATGCTATAATACTAATATAATCTTTTGCAAAGGAAATCTCAACTGTGTATAGGACAAGGCAGTACAGAATAGCTAAAAACAACACACTATACAGTTACTGCCAGGATATTTGCAGGGCATCTGCAGTTCTTTACAACAGGGCGTCCCCGTATGCCGGGTTATGTACGCCAGGGAAAATACAAGACTGCCATCCTTACGAATCAGATATGCAGGATAAAGGATGATTCCTATATACGTTTTCCCGGAACAACAGATACTTTAAAACCTGGCAGGGACCTTCCCCGGGGGAAACTTAAGGAAGTACGGATAAAACCACATGGTAAGGACTTTGTGATGGATGTGGTGATCAATGTCTTAACAGTGGGTATAGAGCCTTTGGATGACAAGGATGTTCTCAGATCTCTTTCATCAAAAGATGACATTTCCGATATCAGGGTCATGTCGATAGATCCGGGTACGGACAATATAGCAGCCGTAGCGAACAACTTTGGAGCAGAACCGTTTGTGATAAAGGGCGGACTGATAAAGTCCGTAAACCAGTTCTACAACAAAGAAATGGGACGGCTCTCATCATGTGCATGAAGTGCAATAACAGATACCGAACCAGGAAAATGAACATACTCACAGAAAAACGCAACAGGCGCATAAAGGATGAGTTCCATAAGATAAGCAGACAGCTAGCAGACTATGCGAGGGATAACCACGTAGATGCAGTAGTGATGGGGCATAACGTATTCCAGAAACAGGAAGCGGATATGGGGCATATCAGTAACCAGAATTTTGTGCAGATACCAATGCTGATATTTGCAGATATGCT
>NZ_FMYB01000006.1:0-12978 GCF_900104155.1 Butyrivibrio sp. INlla16 | reverse complement strand
GGAGCTGCAAATATCTTAAGAAAAGTATTCCCAAAGGTAACCCAATGGGATAGAGGCATAGTGGACATGCCCTGTTCTTTGGGATGCACTAAGCATCCCAAAGGTTCATGCCGCTCTGCGGCATAACAGAAATCTCTTCCGACGCAGAGTCGGTGGAGATAGTTCATATTACAAAACGCGCTGATCGGGTAAATGCGGGGAAATCCACTGATTCCACAAAAATGCTGCTCGCAATGGAGGACTTTTGTCAGCTGTCAGGGAGACTTACAAGCGATAAGTACAAGAGCTCTTATGAGCAGTGCGGCAAGGTGATCTCCAGATATTCCAAAAATGTTGGCCTTGATATGGCAGAGCTGTATTACAGACTTCTTTTCTGTTTCGTAACCGGTAATTCCGATATGCATCTTAAGAATTTTTCACTTATCGAAGATAAGCCGGGCTCAAGAAAATTCGGCCTGTCTCCGGCGTATGATCTTCTTCCGGTAAACGTGATACTTCCTGATGATTACAAGAAAGCGCTGACAGAACTTATAGAGAAAAGGTGTGAGATACTTTGCTAAGAAAAATAATTAAAAAACTTTTTCCGTATATCTTCCGCGAACATGTGCGCGGTCTGATTTTCAGAATCAATTATCCAAAGATAAAAAGGACGGAAACCAATTTCAAAACCTATCCGGATGGAATTAATCTTATCGGCCATGCCAGGGGAGATTTCGGACTTGGTGAGAGCTGCCGCCTTGTGGCTGAGACTATCAAGACCTCCGGAATACCCTTTACAATTAAGAATACTTTTCAGAATAAAAATGCGAGCGAAACAAACACCTCCTACGCTGAGTACGAGTCGGAGGAATTAAAATATAACGTCAATCTCATTCACATAAATCCCAATGGAATCGTGAGATTCACATTACATAGTGACAGGAGCCTTTTTGATAATAGATACAACATCGCCTTCTGGCTCTGGGAACTTCCCGAGTTTCCGCCGGAATGGGTATATCAGATCAGGATGTTCGATGAAATCTGGGCGCCCTCTGCTTTTGTTGCGGACGCGATCAGAACGGTTACTGACAAACCTGTGCACACGCTTCCTTATGCCATGAGAGAACCCGCCACTTTGGAAAAATGCGACAGGGACTACTTTGGCATTCCGAAGGATAAATTCCTTTATCTTATGTCCTACGACGGACTAAGCAATTCCGACCGCAAAAATCCTGAGGCCGCGATAGCAGCATATAAAGAAGCTTTTCCCACAGAACTTCCGGATGTCGGCATCATCATCAAGGCGACGCACGCAGGAGAAGCGGAGATGGCGCATTTCCACAAGCTCATGGAGGGCTATGAAAATGTGTACATTTTAACGGACAGCTTTAGCAAGGAAGAATTCAACAGCCTTATAAAGTGCGCGGATGCCCATATCTCGCTCCACCGCTCGGAGGGCTTCGGACTTGTCATGGCAGAGGCCATGTTCCTCGGAACTCCCACAGTTGCAACCAACTGGTCAGCCAACGCAGAGTTCATGTCAGAGGACGCCTGCTGTATGGTTCCGGTGAAAATAATCCCCATCGAGAAGGAGACACCTCCTTACCACAAAGGAAATCACTGGGCGGACCCCGACGTCCATACCGCCGCGCAGTTCATCAGAAGACTTCACGACGACACAGATTTTTACAACCATAAAAAAGAAGCAGCGGCAAAACACATCAGAGAGCGCCTGTCACCGGGCCTTTCAGCAGCCATTTTGAAGGAGCGCTTCGATGCGCTGACAAAAACTTGATTTTAAGGCATAATGGTTAAGAGGAAAAAACGGTATGAAATTATTAAAGAAACGAAAATTCAGAATGGCTCTCTACTTTTTATTTGGGTATCTAAGCCTGGTGGCATTCAGCCTCGCAGCCAGCAACAGAGCACCGATTCGAAACAATGAGAGCATGATAATAACTGACTACAGGACCGGGGTGGAGCTTGAAACCATTCCTTACGGAAACCACAGCTTCAAGGCCGCCGTCAAGGACAGCATCGTACTCCACGCCCCAGTATCCCTCATGTCGGGCCAGAGCTTCCATGTAAAATACAGAGCAATTCTAGAGGGAGAAACCGAAGCTAAGGTCACAGCTGACCTCTCCGCTCCCGGCTACGACCTCTCATCCTGCTCCTTTACAACAGACATAAAGGAAGGCAAAAACATGGTGGAAGGCGACCTCGTCTTCGACGGAGTAAACCACCCGCAGACCGCTGAGATCAACATCTACTCATCCACCCCGGGTGTCGAGATCACAATCGCAAAACCCCACTTCACCAGAACGGAAGAGATCCGTGTCGGCTACCTTGCATACACAGCCCTGATCATGACCTTCATCTTCATGGCACTCGGCGCCATACTTCTCATCCGTGACCGCCGTCAAACAGTTTAACTTGCCCTTTTCCCCAAAATGAATATAATGGTTGAATAGACAAAAAGAGCGCAGCTCTTTTAATAAACGTTGCAAACAACATCTTAGAAAAGGAAATAATATATGTGCGGAATAGTAGGATATGTAGGAAAAAAGCAGGCAGCACCCATTCTTCTTGATGGACTCTCCAAGCTCGAGTATCGCGGATATGACTCCGCGGGACTTGCTGTAAGAGGCACTGACGGCAAAGTCAAAGTCGTTAAGGCCAAGGGCAGACTGAAAGTCCTCTCTGAGAAGACCAATGACGGTGCATCACTTGCAGGAACTATCGGAATCGGCCACACAAGATGGGCTACCCACGGTGAGCCTTCAGAGAACAACGCGCATCCCCATGTTTCAGCGAATCAGTTTGAGCATGGAACCACAGTCGAAGAGGCCAACGTTGTCGGCGTTCATAACGGAATTATCGAGAATTATCAGGAGCTTAAAGAAAAGCTCATGCGCCACGACTATGAGTTTTACTCACAGACAGATACCGAAGTTGCCGTAAAGCTCGTTGATTACTACTACAAAAAGTACAACATCGGACCCATCGATGCGATTGCAAAGACCATGGTTCGTGTCCGTGGTTCATACGCCCTTGCCCTCATGTTCAAGGATTATCCGGATGAGGTGTGGGTTGCCCGCAAGGATTCACCCATGGTAATCGGTATTGCGGATGGCGCTACTTACGTTGCATCTGATGTTCCCGCAATTTTGAAATACACCAGAAACGTATACTACATCGGCAACCAGGAGATGGCCCGCCTTGGAAAAGGAGAGGCTCATTTCTACAACCTCGATGGCGACGAGATCCAGAAGGAAAAGGTTGAGATCAAGTGGGATGCCGAGGCAGCAGAGAAGGGCGGCTATGAGCACTTCATGATGAAGGAGATCCACGAGCAGCCCAAGGCAGTTGAGGATACTCTCAGCTCCGTTATCAAGGGTAAAAAGATCGACCTCACAGAGTGCGGCATCAGCGATGAAAAGATCAAATCCTTAAGACAGATTTTCGTCGTAGCTTGCGGTTCTGCATGGCATGTAGGTATGGCGTCGCAGTACATATTTGAAGATCTTGCTAAAGTTCCCGTTCGCGTGGAGCTCGCTTCAGAATTCAGATACAGGAAGCCTCTACTTGATAAAAATGACCTCGTAATCGTTATCTCCCAGTCCGGTGAGACTGCTGATACCCTTGCGGCTCTTCGTGAGGCGAAAAACCAGGGCGTTGCAACCCTCGGAATCGTTAACGTTGTTGGCTCTTCAATTGCAAGAGAGGCTGATCATGTCCTCTACACCCTTGCAGGACCAGAGATATCTGTTGCTACAACCAAGGCATACAGCGCTCAGCTCGTTGCCTGCTACGCCCTTGCAGTTCACTTTGGATTTGTAAGAGAGAACATAGACAATAAAGCATACGCAAACTACATTGCTGAGATGAAAACTATTCCCGAGAAGATACAGAAAGTCCTCGAGGATAAAGAAAGACTTCAGTGGTTCGCGGCAAAATACGCAAATGCTAAGGATGTCTTCTTCGTGGGACGCGGCATCGACTACGCTGTATCCCTGGAAGGAAGTCTTAAGATGAAGGAAATCTCCTACATCCACTCTGAGGCCTACGCTGCAGGCGAACTTAAGCACGGCACCATCAGCCTTATTGAGGACGGAATCCTTGTTATCGGCGTCCTCACCCAGAACGACCTTTACGAGAAGACCATCAGCAACATGGTTGAGTGTAAGGCAAGAGGCGCATACCTCATGGGACTTACAACCTACGGCCACTACGAGATCGAGGACACTGTGAATTTCGCAGCCTACGTTCCCAAGATTGATGAACACTTCGCTGCATCCCTCGCAGTCATCCCGCTCCAGCTCCTCGGCTACTACATCAGCGTTGCCAAGGGCCTTGACGTCGACAAGCCCCGCAACCTCGCCAAGAGCGTCACCGTAGAATAACGGAAAGGCAACACTTAATGAACATAATTCTTTTATCAGGTGGCTCGGGCCAGCGCCTTTGGCCACTTTCAAACGATGTAAGATCGAAACAATTTATAAAAATATTTAAAGACAACAGCGGCGACTACGAATCCATGGTCCAGCGCGTTTTCCGCCAGATCGTTGAAGTCGATCCCGCTGCCAATATAACCATAGCAACCAGCAAAACCCAGGTTTCGGCAATTCACAACCAGCTTGGAGAGAACGTCGGCATCTCAATAGAGCCTTGCAGACGTGACACATTCCCTGCAATTGCTCTGGCAAGCGCATACCTTCACGATGTACAGAAGGTAGCTCTTGATGAAGCCGTAGTGGTATGCCCGGTTGACCCGTACGTTGACAAAGAATACTTCCTTACGCTCGAGAAACTCTCGAAGCTCGCAGAGACCGGCGACGCCAACTTAACACTACTTGGCATCGATCCCACCTATCCTTCTGAGAAGTACGGCTACATCATCCCTGAGAACAAGAGAGACGTATCAAAAGTTGTATCCTTCAAGGAGAAACCCGACGTAGAAACAGCAAAGGACTACATCTCAAAGGGTGCGCTCTGGAACGGTGGAATTTTCGCATACAAACTCTCATACCTTCTTGAGAAGGCTCATGAGATCATTGACTTCAAGGATTATCAGGACCTCTTTGATAAATATGCTACTCTTGAAAAAATATCCTTCGACTATGCAGTTGTAGAGAAGGAATCCAAGATTAGCGTAATGCGTTTCGGAGGCCTCTGGAAGGACCTCGGAACCTGGAACACCCTCACCGAGGCTATGGAAGAGAACGTCATCGGCAAGGCATATCTCAATGAAAAATGCGAAGGCGTCCATGTAATCAATGACATGAACATCCCGATAGTTGTTATGGGATTAAAGAGCGCGATTGTTGCTGCATCACCCGACGGAATCCTTGTATCCGACAAGGAGCAGAGCTCACACATCAAGCCCTATGTCGAGAAAATCGAGCAGCCCATCATGTTCGCTGAGAAGTCCTGGGGAAGCTACCGCGTCCTTGATGTTGAGAAGGACTCCATGACCATCAAGGTTACACTTAACCCTGGCCACTCAATGAATTACCACAGCCATGAGAGACGCGACGAAGTATGGAGCATCGTCCGCGGTGTCGGTAAGACCATCATCGACGGCGAAGAGCAGACCGTTCGCCCCGGAGATGTCGTTAACATGAAGGCCGGCCAGAAACACACCATCAAGAACGACAGCAACGAAGAACTTCAGCTCATCGAAGTCCAGCTCGGCACAGACATTACCGTCGACGACAAAATCAAATACGACCTCTAACAAAAAAGCTTCGAAGCCAACCGGCTTTCGAAGCTTTTCTTTCATAGCGGAGTCGGAGGGATTCGAACCCTCGTGCCCCGAAGGACAAACGCATTTCGAGTGCGCCTCATTACGACCACTTTGATACGACTCCAAATTTTATAAGATCCCGACATCCGTCAGGATAACCTACAGCGTGCATCAGCGCGCTTTTTTATTATACGAGCCCTCTTTTCCTAAGTCAATAAACTATTGTTGATGCGCCTCTAATTGAGTATAATTAGATGATTAGAGTATGAAAAGGCCGAGCAGATTTTATAGGCTTACTAACAGCCTGGGGCGTTAAACATACCTCAAAGAGCTGCCCGGACAAATGGGGATTTTAATGGCATACGTAGCTTTATATAGAAAATTCAGACCGCCTGTCTTCGACGACGTCAAAGGACAGGATCATATAGTGACTACGCTGAAAAATCAGATAAAATCCGACAGGATCGGACACGCGTATCTGTTCTGCGGAACCAGAGGAACCGGTAAAACCTCGGTGGCGAAGATTCTCGCAAGAGCAGTCAACTGCGAAAGTCCGAAGGACGGAAGCCCCTGCGGCGAGTGTCCCACCTGCAAAGCGATTGAGTCCGGTGCAGCGATGGGTAATGTCATCGAGATCGATGCTGCATCCAACAACGGCGTAGACAACATCCGCGAGATCATTGACGAGATCTCATATTCACCCACCGTTGGCAAATACAAAGTATATATCATAGACGAGGTCCACATGCTCTCGACCGGCGCTTTCAACGCACTTTTAAAGAGCCTTGAGGAGCCCCCATCCTATGTGATTTTCATTCTTGCGACCACTGAAGTGCAGAAGATCCCGATCACCATTTTGTCGAGATGCCAGCGCTATGATTTTCACAGAATCACGATCGACACCATAGCGGACAGACTCCGCGAGGTAGTGGACAAGGAAGGCGTACAGGTCGAGGACCGCGCGCTTCGTTATATCGCGAAGGCCGCTGACGGCTCCATGCGTGACTCGCTGAGTCTCCTTGATCAGTGCATCGCCTTCAACTACGGCGAGGAGCTCACCTACGACAGGGTGCTCGGCGTGCTCGGCGCAGTGGACACCGCTATTTTCGGAAAACTGTTTTCATATCTCATCGTCCAGGACGTGACGGGAGCTCTGAACCTCCTATCGGATATCGTAATCCAGGGACGCGAGCTGACACAGTTCGTCAGCGATTTTATCTGGTACCTGCGAAACCTCATGCTGGTCAGCACCTCCGACAACATGGAGGACGCGGTGGACATGTCCACTGACAACCTGAATTCGTTAAAAGAGCTGGCGCAAAGCTCCGACATCGACACCATAATGCGATACATTCGCGTGTTCTCGGAACTCTCGCAGAACTTGCGATTTGCCGCCGCAAAACGTATTCTAATAGAGGTGGCACTGATACGCCTCTGTAAACCGCAGATGGACGAGGACACCGACGCGCTCATCGACAGAATCAGAATTCTCGAGCAAAAGAGCGAGCAGCTTGACGGCGTTCTCGGCGGAATCCAGAGCGGACAGATAGCAGTTAATGTAGCAGGTGGTGACGGAGGTAACGGCCCGGGTTTTAACGGAGCCGGTGGTGCGGGAGCAGGCGGCGCCGACGCAGGAAGTACAGCCACTTCCAAGGACAGAGCCAAGATGCTCGAAGCCGCAGTTGCAGAGGATGTGAAGAAAGTTGTCAACAACTGGAATCGCATACTCAACCGGATGGGAATGCCCATGAGAGCCTTCATGACCAAGGCACTGCTTAGCCAGGGCGAGGATGGCAAGCTTTTCATAGTCCTCGACACCAAGGAAAAAGCGGCCAAGTACAACGACGGCGAAGGCCGAGAGGAACTATCCGCAATCCTTGACGAGTCCATCGGCAAACATGTGGACTTTGAAGTCCGCTTCACAACACGCGACAAACCCGTAAACGAGCAATACGTCAGCCTGAACGACATCCACTTCGACATCGAAATTGAGGACGAAGTCAACATGCCTGTTGTTCCGGAGATGGAAACAACCTCTGAGCAGACTGATGCTAACGAGACAGCTTCCGAGCAGACAGATGATGCCGAACATTCTGATTCTTCAGAGATTGAGGTTTCGCCAGCTAATTCTGATGAGCTCTTGAGTAGCGATAATTCTGAGACTCAAGTAGCTGATACAAGTGCAGAGCCTCAGGCAGCTGTTGCTAGCGAAGAGCTGCAAACTAATAATGCTGACGCAGAGTCACAATTATCCGGTCAGGAAGAAGCAGACACTTTTGAGGATTCCGGCGGCGACATCATTTCCGGCCTTAGCGAGGACGAATATTACGCTGCAGCTGCAATGGAGAGCGTAGCCTACGATATGCATCAGCAGGCCATGGACGATGAGAGCGCTTTCGAAGAGAAAGATACTGATGACGACTGACAATATCGGCTTAGTAAGAACTTCACTTTTAGATTGTTTCCATGAGGAAAGCGAATTTTGTAAATATAGAGCCATTTTTTGAATTTTGGTACCCATTTTGGAAGCTTTTTCAGCATAAAATACAGGCATTTGTAAATAAACAGCTTTTTTTGATATTTTGGTACCCATAAATTCTAAAAATATGTATACCAAAATGGTAAATACCGCCTTTTATTTACAAACCATCCTGTTTTCATGGAAAAATAAGTGAAAAAGGTATACCAAAATGAAAAAAATCGCCTTTCATTTACAAATCACCTAGCCTTCAAGAAAAAGCAAGTGAAAAAGATATACCAAAACCGAAAAAATCGGCAAACAAAACCCAACACATTAGGAGGAAATACAAATGGCAAAACGTGGAGGATTTCCGGGAGGAATGCCCGGCAACATGAATAATCTTATGAAACAGGCGCAGCGCATGCAGCGCCAGATGGAGGAGAGCCAGAAGGAGCTCGAGACCAAGGAATTTAAGGCAAGTGCAGGCGGCGGAGCCGTTGAAGCAACAGTTACAGGTAATAAGAAGCTTACAGCAATCACAATTGCACAGGACGCAGTTGATCCCGATGACGTTGAGATGCTTCAGGACATGATACTTGCAGCAGTTAATGAGGCAATGGAGCAGGCTGAGAAGGCTCAGGGCGACCTTATGGGCAAAATGACCGGCGGCCTCGGAGGTCTCGGAGGACTTCCGTTCTAATACAGGCTACGCCTCGGAGGAATTTTGTTTTAATGGATCTATACAGCGGACATATCAACAGACTGATCGATGAACTGTCATCCCTTCCCGGGATTGGCGGCAAATCGGCTCAGAGACTGGCTTTTTATATCATAGGACTTCCCAAGGACAGAGTTCAGCGCCTTGCGAATTCCCTCACCGATGCGAGGGAGAACGTGCACTACTGCAGCAAATGCTGCACCCTGACCGACGGAGAGATCTGCCCCATCTGTGCTAATGAAAAGCGCGACCACAGCACAATCATGGTGGTCGAGAACGCCAGAGACCTTGCGGCCTATGAAAAGACAGGAAAATACGAAGGAGTCTACCATGTACTTCACGGCGCCATTTCACCCATGCTGGGAATCGGCCCCGGCGACATCAAGCTAAAAGAGCTTGTCCAGAGACTCCAGACAGATGAAGTAAAAGAAGTAATTATCGCAACGAATTCAAGCCTTGAAGGTGAGACCACGGGCATGTACATAAGCAAGCTCATAAAGCCCACCGGCATCAAGGTTACAAGAATCGCCAGCGGCGTTCCCGTCGGCGGCGACCTTGAATATATAGATGAAGTCACACTGCTCAGAGCTCTTGAGGGCAGAACCGAACTGTAAAAATTAAGCAGAGATTAACCCTTGCCTTCCCCTTGGGGCGGCATGAACTGTTTATCTAGCCTTCCCCTTGGGGGGCGCTCGACGTCCGGGGGACGTCGGTTCAGCGCGGACCGAAGCGGAGCGAAGACAGGTGGCACGAAGTGCCGGATGAGGGGCATAAGGGGAAACGGAGGAAAAACATGAGTGTAAAAAGAGAATTTCTTGGGGAAACAAAAGACGGCGCACCTATTTACGGTTATCATATGACAAACAGCCAGGGAATGGAGGTTTGCCTTTTGAACTACGGCGCTACCATCCGCAACATCTTTGTAAAGGACAAGGACGGCGAGAAAAGAGATGTGGTTCTCGGATTCGATGATCCGGAGAAGTACTTCGACAACTCCTGCTTCCTGGGCGTTGTTGTAGGCCCTGTTGCGAACAGAGTCGGCGGCGCAAGCTACGAAATCGACGGAAAGAAATTCGAAATGCCTGTGAACGATGGACCTAACAACCTTCACAGCGATTTTGACAACGGTTTTCATAAGAGAGTCTGGGAAGCCGAGGAGACAGACGACAGCGTTAAGTTCACATTAAAAGCGGATGACGGAGATCTCGGATTTTCCGGAAACAGATTCTTCTCCGTTACTTATACACTTGGTGAGGACAACTCTCTCACACTTCATTACCATGCAACAAGTGATGCTAAGACCATGATCAACGTCACAAACCACTGCTACTTCAACCTTCGCGGACAGGGCTCAGGCAAGATCACGGACCACGTTGCACAGTTCAATTCCAGCAAGACCACAACCGTCGGAGAGGGTCTCATCCCCACAGGCGAGATCGCAGATGTTGAGGGTACACCTTTTGATTTCAGAAAAGAGAAAGCTATAGGTCTTGAGATCGACGCCGACAACGATCAGATAGCTCTTGGCGGCGGCTACGACCACAACTTTATTATCGATGGCGCAGACGGCACCAGAAGAACCTTTGCTACAGTTAAGTGCCCCGACAGCGGCATCACAATGCAGTGCTCAACAACACTCCCTGCATTCCAGTTCTATGCAGGCAACTTCCTTGAAGCCAAGGGAGGAAAAGACGGCGCCGATTACGGCAAAAGAGATGGCTTCTGCTTAGAGACTCAGATTCATCCCGACGCAATCCATCACAGCAACTTCCCGGATGCGGTTTTCGGACCTGAGCGCGAGTATGACTCCATCACAGTCTATCGCTTTATCTAAATACCAGAAAAGAGTAACAAATGGCAGAAGTCAAGGATTTCACCAAATACATAAAGAAACTTCAGCGTAGAAATGGCAAGGGAAAGGATGAGGATGACAATCCCTTTGCCGCGCTAAACGATGATTACGCCTGGGATTCGGACGACGACGCACTGGATTCCGATGACGACTACGAAAGCGTCGGACCATCCTATCAGGAAAAAATCCGAAACCACAGAATCGCGGTTTTCATAAGGACCGTAGTTATCATCGCAATTGCGGCTCTCCTGGTGGGAGCATTGTATGTAAGCTGGAGAGATAAGCATTTCACGGAAGCGAATATCATATCTTCGGTAAAACTGACTGATGCATCCGGAGCCAAGGCGCTAAACCTCGGTGGAAACATTCTCACCTACAGTAAGGACGGCATGAGCTGTCTTGACGGAGAGGGGCAGCAGCTCTGGAATCAGACTTATCAGATGCAGAACCCGACCGTTCACACCTGCAAAAACGTAGTAGCTGTCGGCGATTACAACGGTCACAACATCTACGTTGCGAATACCTCAGGAACACTTGGGGAGATCGACACCAACCTTCCCATCAGGGATTTCTGTGTTGCTTCCCAGGGAGTTGTGGCAGCAGTACTCGATGATAAAACCGTCACATGGATTTATCTCTTCGATGCCAGCGGCAACACCCTTGCAAGCTTTAAGACAACCATGCAGGACAGCGGCTACCCCACGGACATTTCGATTTCACCAAGCGGCGAGCTCGTCTGCGTATCTTATCTGAAAGCTGATAGCGGCAAAATCAAGACCAGCGTTGCGTTCTTCAATTTCGGAGAAGTCGGACAAAACCTTTCCGGCAACTACGCCAGCGGATACGAATACCCGGATGTGGTCGTTCCCTACGTACAGTTCATGAACAACTCCAAGATCTTTGCTGTTGCTGACGACAGAATCATGTTCTTCTCAGGAAAAGAGATACCGACAAGTCAGACCGAGAGCCTGACAGGTGATGAAGAAATAAGATCGGTATTCTACAGCGAGTCACATGTCGGAATAGTCTTCATGAACAACACAGACCAGGGCGCATACAGACTCCAGATCTACGGCGAGACCGGAGCTCTCGAGACCACCATATATTTCGACACCGAATATGTAGACGTACTCTTCGAGAACGATCAGATCGTCGTTTACGGGGAAAATGAGTACATACTATATGATATGAAGGGAACCGAGAAATTCAGAGGTAACTTCGACCGAGCAGTCAAAGTCATGATCCCTACAACTGTCAGAAGCAAGTTCCTCCTCGTAACCGAGAAGGCCATCGAAACTCTTGAACTTAAGTAAAGGCTGACAACATGAACATCTTAGAATTTATCTCAATGCCGCAGGTGATTGTATCACTTGCGGTTTTAATAATACTAATGTGGCGCATAGCCTACGGCTACAAGTATGGCTTCGTCGCAGAACTGATTGAAATAGCCGGCCTCGCCACGGGATTTGTGATATTTTCACTCTCTGCGGGTGCGATCGGCAAACTAATCCATGGGGAAAATCTTCATATATTAAAAACAATAATTCAGCTTGCAATTGTAATTACTATATATAGGGTCATCCAGGGAATAGCAAATGGCACAAAAGGAACCAAGAAAATCCCGGTACTTACCAATACTAATAAGGTTATGGGAGCTGCCTTCGGAGCCGTGGAAACATATATGTGGGTAATGCTCATTCAACATATAGTAGGCTATAAAATCGACGATGCAATTTCTTTTACAATTTCAAAATTAATTAGTTGCATTCCTGTTTGAGTGATGCTATAATCAACTTCGCTCACTTCGAGAGAGCAAAAATATAAGAGCTGATAACTACTTATAAAAATTCTCGAAAAAAATTAAAAAAGTTCTTGACAGAGACAGCTACTCATGATAAAGTAAACGAGTTGCGGCTGACAAGCCAAGACAAAGCACTTTGACAATAAAATAGTAATGCAACCCTGAAAATTCCAAAAAGAATATTCAGAGAACAAAACAACCTAACTTAGGTAAAAACGGACAGAACAAAGCCAAGCAATGTTCTGGCCAGAGAGAACTTGATTGCTGAGACCCGAAAGGGTTTAAGTAATAGATTTAAACGTGAGAGTTCGATCCTGGCTCAGGATGAACGCTGGCGGCGTGCCTAACACATGCAAGTCGAACGGAGATTTGACGCTGCAGAGACTTCGGTCAAAGCTTGTTAAATCTTAGTGGCGGACGG
>NZ_FMYB01000069.1 GCF_900104155.1 Butyrivibrio sp. INlla16 | reverse complement strand
CACTCAGAGGAATCAAAACCAAAATGAAGGTATCAGGTCAGTTTGCATCTACTGATACCGCGGATAATTACGCCCTTATAAGGACATATATCGAAACATGCCGTCGTAACGGGATAAATGAAATAGAAGCTCTGTCCAGGCTATGCAATGGTAAACCTTATACTGTGGAGGAAATCTTCTCTTCACAGAAATAATCATACTGAAACTTAATAGCGAATCAGCGTGCTGATTAAGTACGCTGATTTGTCATGTCCAAAAGTATTTAGACCGTGAATAGTAACATCTGAATAATCAAGCTGCTTCATTTTCTATGAAAAATAAGAAAATGAGGCGGCTTTTTTGATATAATAAAATAGAATAAGAGTTTTGTTTTTTATGGGGAATAAATGAGAAAATACACATTTAAAGCATATAAAAAATATATTTGTGCAATTATGGCGGCTGTCTTTGTTTTGAGTTCCGGCAGCACGGCTTTTGCTACGACCAGTAAAGAACTTAAGGAGCAGCAAAAGGAGCTGGAAAAGGAGAAAAAATCTCTCGAAAAGCAGCAGGATGCCATTGAATCAGAACAGCAGCAAAGTCAGAGCGGTCTTGATAATGCAAACAGGGATATCAGCAATATTCAGGGAGAGCAGACAGAAATCCAGGAAGGTATTGATGCGGCAAATGAGGAACTTACAGGCTTGCTCACAAGTATAGATCTGATTCAGTCGGATATCGAAGACACTCAGGTAAAGATAGAGAAAACTCAGCAGGAATACGATGAGGCGAAGTCTCAGGAAGAAACACTTTATGATGCCATGAAAAAGCGCATAAAGTTTATGTATGAAAAGGGAGAGTTCTCCTATGCTGAGCTTTTGTTACAGGCGCAGAGCGTCGGAGATATGCTCAACAAAGCCGGATATGCCGAGGAACTCTATGATTATGACAGAACAAAGCTGTCAGAGTTTGTTGCGGTAAAGGAGGCTGCTCAGCAATACGGAGAGGAGCTTGAAGAAGCAAAGTCTGAACTTGAGACCTCACAGTATGAGCTTAAAGAGGAACAGGCTTATGTTGAGACAGTTATAGACCAATATAAGAAGCAGTATGCAAACTTTGATGTGCAGCTTGCAAAGGCGAGACAGAACGCAGCCGTATATTCCGAACAGCTAAAACAGCAGACCTCGCAGATAAGGGATTTGCAGGCTAAGATTGATGCAAAGGATGCTGAAGTAAAAAAGACAAAGAAGGCAGCAGACGAAGCCGCATCCAAGGAAGCGGAAGAGGCTAGAAAGAAGAAGGAAGCAGAAGAGGCTGCAAAGAAGAAGGCGCAGGAAGAACTCGCAAAGAATACTGCCACCGACGACGATGATGAGGATGATGACGACGATGATGCCGGACAAAGTAGTGCATCTACAGCAAGCAGTGAAGCTCCGTCAGCCCAGGCTTCAAATACAGTACCTGCTCCTGCCGGTTCTGCAAGCGGACAGAATATTGCAAATTACGCCTGTCAGTTTGTCGGCAATCCTTATGTTCCGGGAGGAACCAGTCTTACAAACGGTGCAGACTGTTCGGGATTTGTTTATGCTGTTTACAAAGCATTTGGAATCACTGTCCCGAGAACTTCCTATTCTCAGGCAACCTATGGTCGGGAGGTTTCATATCAGAATGCCCAGGCCGGGGATGTAATTTATTACGGCGGACATGTCGGAATCTATCTGGGCGGCGGAAGAATTGTTCATGCAAGTACCGCCAGAACCGGAATAAAATACGAGAATGCAACCTACAGAACAATACTTACAATTCGTAGGTTTGTGGGATAAATAAGCCTTCTCCTATGGAGAAGGTGTCAGCGAAGCTGACGGATGAGGGTTAAACGTGGAATGGAATAAACTTCTTTGCGGAGACAGAATCCGCCCTATTCAAAAACGAGAGGGGTCACAGGATCTTCGCAGTGAATTTGAAAAAGACTATCACAGAATAATAGGAAGCGCTTCTTTCAGGAGGCTTCAGGACAAGACTCAGGTATTTCCGCTGGATCAGTCTGATTTTGTGCGGACAAGGCTTACGCACTCTCTGGAGGTTTCCTCCTTTTGCAAATCTCTTGGACAGAATATAGCAAGGAAAATATTAACGCAGATAAAGGACGAGAGCTTTGATCCGTCCTACCAACAGGATATCTGTGATATTTTGCAATGCGCGGGACTTTTGCATGATATAGGTAATCCGCCTTTCGGTCACTTCGGAGAGACAGTGATAAGGGAGTGGTTTAAGGAAAATCTGCCAAAGCTTCGTTTTTCAAAAGATATTGATGGTAGCGGCGCGGGCTCTGCGGAAGGGAGACCGCTTACCGAGATTCTGAATCCGCAGATGCAGAACGATTTTTATAATTTCGAGGGTAATACCCAGGCGCTTCGAGTGGTAAGTAAATTGCATTACTTAGTTGATGAGCACGGAATGAACCTTACGAAAGCTCTTTTGGCTACCATTATAAAGTATCCCGTTTCATCGCTGGATGTTGATAAGAAGAACCCTGATATATGCTGTCACAAGATGGGCTATTACTATGCGGACAGGGAGCTCTTTAAGGACATAGAGGATTCATGCGGCTTAGGCGGAAGACGTCATCCGCTGACATATATTCTTGAGGCAGCTGATGATATAGCTTATAGGACAGCTGATATAGAGGATTCTTATAAAAAGGGAAGAATCAGTTTTGACATGCTGGTAAGGGAGCTTGAGAAGAGATGCTACGAGGATCAGTCGGATCATGTGTACAGAGACCTCATCGGAACATTGAAATACAGATACGGCAAGGGAATCGAGCATGGAGTAAGTGATCCAGGCGGATATGCGGTTCAAAATTGGATCATTGCTGTGCAGGGAAGGCTTATTTATCTGGCTACGGACAGCTTTGCTGAGCATTATAACGAGATCATGGATGGATCCTTTGGCTCAGAACTCCTTGAGGGTACCGAAGGGAAACATATTGTGGATGCCCTGGGAGAAATTGCCGTAAAATATGCATTCAATTCGGAGCCGATATTAAAGATTGAAGTGAGTGCGGATCAGATTCTGACCTATCTTCTGGATAGACTTGTGCCCGCGGCAATAGGCTATGATACCGGAAATAAGCTGCGGCCCATAGATTCCAGGATGATGTCGTTCATATCGGATAATTATAAAAAGATATATCACATATATTCTGAGGGAAAGACAGAGGATGAAAAGCTTTATTTAAGGCTTCTTCTTGTGACTGACTATGTATGTGGCATGACTGACAGCTATGCGAAGAGATTGTATCAGGAATTGAACGGACTAATATAGATTTGTGATATATCTGCAGGCTTGCTTTTTTTGGCTATTGCATTTATTGTAATTTAAGCGATAAACAGAATTTTTCACATCAATGATGAAAGAGGAAAATATGGATAAAGAAATGGTAGTGGTCCTGGATTTCGGCGGACAGTACAATCAGCTTGTAGCCCGCCGTGTCAGAGAATGTAACGTTTACTGTGAAATCTATTCCTATAAAACGCCTATTGATCAGATTAAGGCGATGAATCCCAAGGGAATTATCCTGACGGGTGGTCCAAACTCCTGTTATGAAGAGGGAGCACCGACCTACACTAAGGAATTGTTTGAGCTTGGCATTCCGATTTTGGGATTGTGCTATGGTGCTCAGCTTATGATGCATGTTCTCGGAGGAAAGGTTGAGAAGGCACCTGTAAGAGAATACGGTAAGACGAATACCTTTATAGATGGTGCAAAAGATACACTTTTTGCAGAGATTGAGGATGAAACCATTGTCTGGATGAGCCATTTTGACTATATCAGCAAGGCTGCACCGGGATTTGAGATTGTTGCGCATACAGCGGACTGTCCTGTTGCTGCAGCAGCCTGTGAAGAGAAAAAACTCTATGCTATCCAGTTCCATCCTGAGGTTCTCCATACAGTTAAGGGTAAAGAGATTCTCTACAATTTTGTAAGAGGAATCTGTAAGACAGAAGGATCCTGGAGAATGGATTCTTTTGTGGAAAATACAGTAAAAGAGATAAGAGAAAAGGTCGGAGACGGCAAGGTGCTTCTTGCTTTATCGGGCGGTGTTGATTCATCAGTTTTGGCAGCACTTCTTGCAAAGGCTATCGGCAAGCAGCTGACCTGTGTGTTCGTTGATCACGGTCTTCTTCGTAAGAATGAAGGCGATGAGGTCGAGGGCGTATTTGGCCCTAATGGAAATTTTGATATTAATTTTATCCGCGTAAATGCGGCAGAAAGATATTATGCAAAGCTCAAGGGCATTGAAGAGCCTGAGAGAAAGCGCAAGATTATCGGTGAAGAGTTCATAAGAGTCTTTGAGGAAGAGGCCAAGAAGATCGGAACGGTTGATTTCCTCGCTCAGGGAACTATTTACCCCGACGTTGTTGAATCTGGTCTTGGCGGTGAGTCTGTTGTGATCAAGTCTCACCACAATGTGGGCGGACTTCCGGATTATGTCGATTTTAAAGAAATTATCGAACCTCTTCGTTCACTGTTTAAGGACGAAGTTCGTAAGGCTGGACTTGAACTCGGGCTTCCCGAGTATCTTGTATTCCGCCAGCCTTTCCCCGGACCGGGACTTGGAATTCGAATAATCGGAGAGGTTACAGCCGAGAAGGTTCGCATCGTTCAGGATGCCGATTATATTTACAGGACAGAGCTTGCTGAGGCGTTCAAGGAAGGCAAGATGCAAAAGCTTCCCGATCAGTATTTTGCAGCTCTTTCAAATATGAGATCTGTCGGAGTTATGGGTGATGAGAGAACCTATGATTATGCAGTAGTTCTCCGCGCCGTTGAGACAATCGACTTTATGACAGCCGAGGCTTCAGAGATTCCTTTTGAGGTATTACAGCGTGTTATGAGCCGTATCATCAACGAGGTCAAGGGCGTCAACAGAGTAATGTACGATCTTACAAGTAAGCCTCCGGGGACGGTGGAGCTTGAGTGAAAATTCTGTAAATTTCAAATATTGTATTGACAAAGAGTTTCAATTAGCATAATGTAATAGTTGCTTGTGACACTGTGAACTATTTTTTCAGAAAGGAGGTAAACGCAATGATTAAGACTAGACATAATGATGTACTGAACATGGTAATTGTGGTTACCTCGCAGAAGTTTGCCAAGTAATTTTATCAGGCTTATTTTGGCGTGGTATCCGCTCAGGAGACCACGCCTTTTATATTTTTGAGCACATGCGCGCGATGTGCTAGAGGTGATAACTAGGCGATAGGGTCTCCGATCCTATCGTTTTTTTAATGCGCACAACAGTGCGTTTGTAGATATAGGGGTGAAATAATGAAAAAGTATTTGATAAAAAACTGGTGGCGATACCTGATCGGAGGAATCTCTCTGATTTGCAGCACCGCAATTGATGTAATGCTGCCTTTCGTTACCTTGTCCATGGTTGACGACGTCATCGTGGGCAGAAATATGGATATATTCAGGAGAGACATTATTCTCTTCGTTGCAGCAGGCCTTGGAAGAGCCTTCTTCCAGTTTGTTAAGGAGTTCCTGTGTGACATGTCAGGATGCCGCGTGGCATCGGGGCTTAGAAAAGACATGATGAAGCACATATTCTCCCTGAACAAGGGCTATTTTGACAAGACCAACACCGGCGAGCTTATGGCAAGAGTCAAGGACGATGCCGGATCAGTATGGGACCTTACGGGATTTGTGGGCATGCTTTTGACTGAAGCAACCGTTTATTTCATAGGCGTTGTAATCTGTATGATCACACTGAACTGGAAGCTTAGCATAATCCCGCTGGCATTTATGCCTCCTCTTGCATATGTGGCCCTTCACCTTGAGAAAAAGCTCGGCAAGGACTACGACGAGATCAGCGAAAGAAATGCCGATCTCACCAAGGTTGTTGAAGAGAACATTTCAGGTGTCAGAACTGTAAAGGCATTCTCTGCCGAGGGCCTTGAGATGAAAAAGTTCGATGAAAAGAACGAAGCCTACGGCGATGCGAACAAGCAGTTTGCTTCCGATCTTGCTGACAGCGATCCTCTTATCGGCCTGATCCCCAAGATCATGCAGGTTCTGGTGATGGCCATCGGCGGCTACGCAGCCATCAAGGGCAGCATCACCTACGGAACACTTGTTGCATTCGTGTCATATTCAATTCAGGTAGTATGGCCCATTGAAAACCTTGGCTGGATGCTTTCCCTGGTTTCCCAGGGCCTTGCAGGCTACAAGAAAATTAACAAGGTTATGAAGACCGAGCCCGAGATCACAGATACCTGGGCAAAAGAACTGCGTAAGGAAGCTGGCAAGCCAGGTGAGATCAGTTTCGATCATGTGAGCTTCAATATTGACGGCAAGACAATTCTGAACGATGTCAGCTTTAACTTAGGAAAAGGTAAGACCCTTGGAATCATGGGTGCCACCGGTGCCGGAAAGAGCACCATCGTAAACCTTATTGAGAGGTTCTACGACGTCACAAGCGGCAGCATCAAGATCGAGGGAAAAGACATCAAGAAGATGCCCCTTAGCGATGTAAGGGCCTTTTCCTCGGTTGTAACGCAGGATGTATTTCTTTTCTCTGATACCATCACTGAGAATGTCAGACTTGGATTCAAGGACACAATGGACGTAGGAACCGTTAAGTCCGCCATCAAGAGTGCTCACGCTCAGGAGTTTGTCGAGAAGATAACCGACAGTTATGATGCTGTCATCGGAGAAAGAGGCATCGGCCTCTCCGGAGGACAGAAACAGAGGCTTTCCATTGCGAGAGCTCTTGCCAAGAAGGCAGATCTTCTGGTGCTGGATGATTCTACATCCGCATTGGATATGGAAACTGAAGCTGCAATTCAACAGGAGCTTCAGGAAAAGAATGATATGAGCAAGATCATCATCGGACACCGTATTTCTTCAGTGAAGGATGCCGATGAGATCCTTGTACTTGAAAACGGAAGGGTGGCCGAGAGAGGAACTCACTCTGAGCTCATCAGAAAAGGCGGGCTGTATTACAGCACCTATGAGGCTCAGTATGGCGACTACCACAAAGCTATGGCTGCCTGCGAATAAGGAGGTGCATATTATATGGCAATAAACAGCACCAGGGAGGATGAGGATTTAAAGGAGACCCTAAAGCTTGATGTACTGGGGCGTCTTCTTAAAAACCTTTTGGAATACAAGGGAAAGATTGCGCTGGTAACAATACTTATACTGATCACAGTAGCAATCTCAACCACCTATCCTCTGCTGATTGAAAAAGTAATAAACGACGAGATCATAGACAAGAATGTAAAAGGCCTGTTCATCATGGCAGGTATTATGGTAGCCATGGCTCTTATACACTACGTAGCCACCAGAATATGGAGGCGCATAATGGCCACCATTTCCAATGATATGATAAAGAACATCAGAAGAAGGCTCTATGTTCACATTCAGGAGCTGGGAGTGGATTTCTTTGATCAGAGGCCTTCAGGCAAGATTCTGGCCAGGGTAACCGGAGACGTAAATGCTCTTAAGGAAGTTCTCTCCAGCACTATTACAACCCTGGCTCCCGAGGCCATAAGCCTTGTGGTGATCCTGGCAATAATGATCATCAAGAGCCCTGTCCTTTCTCTTTCTGCGGCAGTGGCAGTTCCCATCATCATGCTGGGTCTATTCTTCTGCGAGATTCTTGCCCACAAGAGATGGCAGAAATGGAAGAAGAAGGACTCCAACATGACAGCCTTTATCCACGAGGGTATAGAGGGCGTGTCGGTAATTCAGAGTTTCAACGCTCAGGAGGAATCCTCCAGAGAGTTCAACGGAATAGTAAACGAAGTCATCCATGCCTTCAGATCCGCAGTTCTCATCGCCGACCTATACAGTCCCACCATTGAGATTGCAGGCGGCCTTGGAACAGCAACTCTGTATTACCTGGCTGTGACAAAACTCGGTGTGACACAGGAATCACTGGGAACTCTGTCGGCCTTCGTATTGTATCTGGGAATGTTCTTTAGTCCCATTAGGAACCTTGCCAGTTACTACAACAAGCTCATAACCAACCTCTCATCTGCAGAGCGAGTTTATGAGATAATGGACATGGAGCCTCTGGTAAAGGATGGCGAAAAGGCTATTGATCTTCCTGAGATCAAGGGCAATGTGGAATTTGATCATGTAACCTTTGCTTATCCGGATGAGCCCGATGTTGACATTCTTCACGATGTGAGTTTTACAGCTGGGCAGGGTGAGACCATCGCACTTGTTGGTCCAACCGGTGCAGGGAAGACCACCATTGTCAGCCTTCTTAGCCGCTTTTACAACACAAAGGCGGGAAGAATTTTGGTGGATGGATATGACATCAGCAAGGTTACCATCCAGTCTCTGAGAAATCAGTTTGGCATCATGACCCAGGACAACTACCTGTTCTCGGGAACCATCAGGGACAACATCAAGTACGGAAGACCCGATGCCACTGATGAAGAGATGATAGAAGTTTGCAAGGCGGTTCACGCGCACGACTTCATCAGCAAGCTGGAGAAGGACTATGACACCGTCATAACCGAAAGGGGCGGAGGACTTTCCAATGGCCAGAGACAGCTGGTGGCTTTTGCGAGAACTCTTTTGACGGATCCCAAGATACTGATCCTGGATGAGGCCACAGCCAGCATTGACACCGGAACAGAGATCCTGGTGCAGCAGGGAATCGAAGAGCTTCTGAAAAAGAGGACTTCCTTCGTGGTGGCCCACAGACTTTCAACCATTAAGAATGCGGACAAGATCTTTGTCATCGACGATGGCGGAATTCTGGAGTGGGGCGACCACGAGAGCCTCATGGCCAAGAAAGGCGCTTACTACGAGCTGTACTCCGCTCAGTTTGTGAAAGCCTCATAAAATGAGAACGAAAACAATTGGAAGGAAAAATGAAAATGGAACTATGGGATGCCTATGATGAGCTAAATGTCATTTCAGTCTGTTTTTTGTATAATTGAGAAGATATGGATTGATGGAAAATCTGGCGATGCTAACATGAGTATATAGAAAAAACGGAGGCGGTTGTGGGAGATACACATTTATATCTTATCTTAAGTGTCACATTGGTTGTGATACTCATAGGCTGCATTGCTGTTCTGATAAGGAACTATATGAAGCTGATAGCCAGGAACGATGCTCTTCGCGAAAGCATCGACAACCTGTGCAAGCTGAATGACAAACTCAGAATGGACAGACATGACTACCTTAACCATCTTCAGATTGTGTATGGTCTGATGGAGCTTGAGGAATATGAGGAAATGAATTTATACCTTAGGAAAGTTTACAAGGAGCTGCTAAAGACAGGAAAAGCTGTAAAGACGTCTAAGCCTGCGATAAATGCGCTCTTAGCTGCCAAGTCTGCGGAGGCGGAAGCAAAGGGAATTGAGTTTTTGATTGAGGTTAAATCCGATCTCAAAAAGCTTGGCATAGAAGACTGGGAGCTGTGTAAGGTTCTTTCCAATCTCATAGACAATGCGGTCAAGGCACTTGAAGACTTTGAAGGAGAGGTAAAGAAACTTAGAGTGAACATTACAGAAACTGCCGATAGGTACATCTTCAGTGTGGAGGATAATGGTCCAAAGATCCCGGAGAGTATAAGAGAGAATATTTTTAAAAAGGGATTTTCCACCAGGAAGGAAGAGGGCCATGGAATGGGGCTAGCAATCGTATCCGAAATTTTGAATAAGAGCGGTGGAGACATTGAGCTATCGTCAGATGACGAAGAGACTGTCTTTACCGTAAGCTTTGAAAAAGGAGAATAGTTATGGGAGCAGTTCAGATATTGGGAGTGCTAGCCCTGATAATAGGGATACTTCTGATAGGTGTCGAATTCTATATGCCGGGCTTTGGATTTCCAGGGATTGCCGGCATCATTTTTACCGCAGCAGGTATCTTTTTAACCGGAAGAAATGTTCAGGAACGAGTTATTGTGGGCGTGATAGCTATTGTTGTTATCGCAGTAATGCTGGTGATAAGCATCATAGTATTCAGTTCAAAAAAGATAAAATCACCGATCAAGCTTGATGAGGATCTGCAGGGCAAAAACCTGTTTATCGATGAGAAGGACATGGAGTATCTTATCGGGAAAAGAGGTGTTGCCATAACGGACTTAAAACCCTCCGGAAAAGGTGAATTTGACGGAGTCAAGTTTGATATTCTTTCTGAAAATTATTATATAAAAAAGGATTCACCCCTTGTTATAACAGAAGTAAAAAACAACAGGATAATGGTTGAGGAGGATAAGTAAGATGATGGCAACTATAATAATAGCGGCAATAGTAATCATACTGATAGCAGCGTTTTTTGCAGTGATACCGGTAGGAATGTGGATTTCAGCAGTAGCCAGCGGAGTTAAGATAAGTATTTTTTCTCTGGTGGGAATGAAGCTTCGCCGGGTAAAGCCTGCCAAGATAGTTAGCCCTCTTATCAAGGCGACAAAAGCAGGCATCAATGTGACAACCAATCAGCTTGAAGCGCACTATCTTGCAGGTGGAAATGTAGACAGCGTGGTAAATGCTCTTATTGCAGCAGAAAGAGCCAGCATGAACCTTTCTTTTGAGCAGGCATCGGCAATTGATCTTGCGGGACGTGACGTTTTTGAAGCGGTAACAATGAGCGTAACCCCGAAGGTTATTGAGACACCTCAGAT
The DNA here is from genome assembly GCF_900104155.1 of Butyrivibrio sp. INlla16. Classification (GTDB taxonomy): domain Bacteria; phylum Bacillota; class Clostridia; order Lachnospirales; family Lachnospiraceae; genus Butyrivibrio. The sequence goes on along the minus strand of NZ_FMYB01000069.1, from coordinate 3,720 downwards.
CTCAGCCGTAGCAAAAGACGGTATAGAGCTTCTTGTTAAAGCCCGTGTGACTGTCAGAACCAATATTGATCAGCTTATCGGTGGCGCCGGAGAGGCAACTGTGCTGGCAAGAGTAGGAGAAGGTATCGTAACTACTGTTGGCTCGGCTATAACGCACAGCAGTGTTCTTGAAAATCCCGATGATATTTCCAAAGTTGTTCTCGAAAAGGGGCTTGATTCCGGTACAGCCTATGAGATCATGTCCATTGATATTGCTGATATCGACATTGGAAGAAATATCGGTGCTAACCTGCAGAGCCTTCAGGCGGAGGCCAACACCAAGATTGCACAGGCCAAGGCAGAGGAGAGAAGGGCAATGGCTGTAGCTCTTGAACAGGAGATGAAGGCAGAAGTCGTTAAGGCGGAAGCAGATATTCCAAGAGCGATGGCAGAAGCTCTCAGGTCAGGTAATCTTGGGGTTCTTGATTACTACAATCTCAAGAATGTTCAGGCAGATACCAAGATGAAGAATGACATAGGAAGCGGTATTGCCGAATATGTCGAGACTAAGAAGGACAAGAACTAAGTTTACCGGGTAATACGGAAAAGAACGATTAAGGGGCGAAGATATGATAAGAGTAATGGTAGTTGAGGACGAGGAGCAGATCAGGAATATCTTAAAGAAGATGATAGAGAAGACTCCTGATTGTGAAGTTGTATCCTCCTGCAGAAATTTTGCTGCAGCTATCAGCGACTTTATCAGACTTCGCCCCGATGCAGTTTTCATGGACATAGACCTTGCGGGTGAAAGCGGCCTTGACTGTGCCAAGGCTATCACCGAAGTGGATCCGAAGGTGAAGATTATTTTTGCAACAGCTCACAGCGAGTACATGGCTAATGCCTTTGAAATATATGCTTTTGATTATCTTGTAAAACCCTTCGATCTGGAGAGAATCGGTAAGACACTTGGCAAAATAAAGAGTATGACGTCCGGGAATGCTACCGGTTCTAATGGGGCTAAAACAGAGACCGGGTATGAGAAGCTGGTTATTCGTGGCAAAGAAGAGATAAACCTTATAGATACTAAGGATATCATAATGATAGAACGGTCCGATGGCATCTGCAGAATAGTGACCGGGGACGAGATCTTTCTTACATCAACGTCTCTATCCTCTATCCAGGATAAGCTGGATCCCGACAAATTCATGAGATGTCACAAGTCATATATCATAAGAGTTGAAGCGGTCAAAAAGCTTGAGGTATATGGCAGGTGGACATATACAGTAACTCTTAAAGACACCGATGAAACTGCGCTTATGACCTCGGAAAAATATAATGAGATGAAACAAAGACTTTGCGGGTTTTAAAATATGTATTATCACGCATCATCGTTGGGGAACATTTCCAGACTGGAGCCTAGAATTTCTAATCATGGAATCCCTTTGATCTATTTTTCAAGAAAAAGAGAAAATGTGCTTGTCTATCTTAGTAATGCTATCGAGAAGTATTGCAGAGAGACAGGCTTTGATTTTTGTGGAATCTGGCAAAAGTGGGGGCCATATGGTTTTGATAAGGAGGGGCGTCTTTGCTTAGAGGAGTATTATCCTAATGCCCTTGAAGAAACATATAGTGGCGTTTCGGGATACATTTACAGCGCTTATGAGATAGAGGATTCAGGATTTGAGATTCAGATACCGGACGCAGCGTCCAGCAGATCATCCGGAATACAGGCATTTCTTAAAAGGAAATTTCAAGGACATAGTGTTTGGAGGGTAAAGTATTATTATGTGCGGCGCATGTGAAAGGATTAATGAAACTAAGGCGGGAAAAAATCCATTTCTTGTAAAGGAACTGGAAACCGGATATATCGTAGCGGTGTGGATGTAACTATAGGTTCTGATGATGTCTTGATTTTTGATTCGGATGTTTCCAAGGAATACTTGCGGCTCTATCAATGCGGTTGCATGAGCGCAGAGGAACTCGATGATATACGAAAAAATGGATTGAGAAAGGAAAATTAAGAACTAATCATGTTCAAAGAATACTATGAAAAGCTGGTGGGGCGGATATCCATTGATTTTAACTGTACCCCGGCAGATTTAAGGGAAAAGAAGATTATTATCACACAGCCGGCAATGAATGATGGTAGAAGGAGCTATAGTCCGGGCATGCCATTTCTCGAAATGGCTACGCTCGGAGATAGCACAGTCATCATGGCAGATGAATGCCTGCACGAGTTCCTGAAGGAACTGATAAAAGATAAAGAGGCGCATCGTCTGTTTGAATTTGATAATCTTCTGAAGTTAAATGAAGAACTGAAACAGTATGGCTACCAAATGAATCATACGCATCACATGTTCTTGCCCTGCTGTGATATCAGGGTGGAAGAGCGTTTCCGCGTTAAGTGGCTATATGACGATGAAATCAGCCGGTTTTACGGTGATTCACGCTTCCCGAACGCAATTGCTTATCCTGAGCCTTGTCCGGTTCGGCCTGACAGAATCGCAGTCATTGCGCTTGATGGGGATACCATTATGGGTATGGCTGGCTGTTCGGAGGATGCACCGCACTGGCAGCAGATAGGAATTGATGTTTTACCTGAATACCGGTCAAGAGGGATCGGATCCTATCTTGTGACTCTGCTTAAGAACAAGATTATTGAAATGGGCGATGTTCCTTTCTATGGGACAGCGACAGCAAATATTCAGTCACAAAACGTTGCCATTAAAAGTGGTTTCAGACACGCATGGGTGGAAACCGAGGCTATGAAGGTCTAAAAAGCTACAAAAGACAGATAATCTGTATTTGACTTCGCCCTTGGGGCATGCTTTATCATTTTCTAAAAATATAAACATCAGGGAAGGTCTCCTATGAATATTGATGACTATATCGAGTTATACAAAAAAGATGGTTACATTAAGGAAATGAGAAAGCATGTTGGACATGCCCCTGTGATGACCTGTGCCTGCGGTGTGATAATTGAAAATGACGAGGGCGAAATCCTTTTACAAAAGAGGCAGGATAACGGGTGCTGGGCTATTATAGGCGGAGCAATGGAAATGGGTGAGACCTTTGAAGAAACCATCAGAAGGGAAGCCCTGGAGGAATCCGGTCTTACACTGGGAAAACTTGAGGTGTTTCAGTTCTATTCGGGGAAAGACCGCATAATACAATATCCTAACGGTGACATATGTTTTGGTCCGGGAATCGTTTTCATCACAAAAGAATACACCGGTGATATCGTGAATGATCCCGGCGAGGTGATGGAACACAGATTTTTTGGAAAAAACGAGTTGCCGGAAAATCTAAATGAGTACGATAAGAAAATTATCCTTGAGTGGGTTAACAGAGGCTGATAGGTATTTTTCAAAAGAGGATAAGCCGATTTTGTGGTTCTTCCGCATTTATTAGTAAAACTATGGTTTTCTGTACATCAGTTTGGCCGAGAGTAACTCAATTCCACAGCGACCATACATAGCCTTTTTGATGGTCTTTACTTTACTGTTCGTTCCCTCTACAAAACCATTACTCAGCGGACTGGCCACGGCATTTTCAACTGCATCTATATCTCGTTGGAGTCCTTTGGCAAACGATGCAATTTCTTTGATCTCTGAGTTTGAATACTTTTCTATAAAGATATAGAGCATTGGCATATTTTTCTTTTCGAAAAACTCTCTAAACTCCCGAATGCACTTTTCTATTTCTTTTAGCACAGGAAACTGAGCCCACAAATGTTTGTAA
>NZ_FMYB01000010.1 GCF_900104155.1 Butyrivibrio sp. INlla16 | reverse complement strand
GTGCTACTACGAATATTTCAGCGAAGAAATACGCAAGCTCAAGGCAGTTCTCGACAACGAGATCAACAGCGGGAACTTAAAGAGCGAAGATCTCAAGACCACCAAAAAGCTAAGAACCTGGGTCAACAATACACCTTTATATCTGCAGCTGCAGTGGTTTGATACAATCGAGCAGGTAGAGATATCTACCAAACTCCGCAGTCGCAGATGGAATACAGAAATAACCTCCTGTGATGCGCTCTATCTGGAAAAAATAGGCCTAAATCAGGAGTGATGATTTGAGTACACATTTAACGACTTTAGGGGTTATAACTGCAGTTGAGGAAGGAATAGCAAAAATAAACCCTGGTGAACTGCATCTTAGAGGAAAGATTACTTCGACAGCAACGGGTAATGAATCATGCGGAATATATGCGGATCAGGATATACTTATTGAAAGTGGTGCTATAACCGCTGAAGGTGGCGTGGCGGGGATATCAAATTACAATACGACCGGCGGTGTTCATGGAAATATTAGCATAACTGGCGGAACAGTAAATGCCAAAGGTACAAGTGTGAACTTGAGCGGAATGGGCATCTATGGGTATAACCAGGTAAATATCCAGGGCGGTACAGTAACTGCAGAAGGTAAAGGTTCGGCGATCATTGCAACTAACGGGAATCTTTCCATAGGTAATGGGATAACCAAAGTCAGCACAAAAACTTCCAATGGACAATGTGCTGTAATGACTATTGGAAACGGGCAGACCAATTTTATTGATTTAGGGGACGGTGTTGTGATAACGAAACCTGTTGGAGGAGTTGTCTATGCAGGCAATAGGATCCTTGACGAACCCAATAACGTGTTTGCTAAGGAAGTTGTTTTTGAACCTGCTAGTAGTGGTGATGACAATAACAACGATGACAACAATAATAATAACGGAAATAACAATAACGGCAACAACAATAATAACAATAATAATACAAACGAGAATGGCAATGAAAATGGTAATGGTGGAGGAAATAGCGATCCTCAGCCGCCTGCGGAAAATCCTACCCCCAAAATGGAACTCAATGCTTCAATCCTATACATAAAGACGGGTGAAAGATGTTCCAGAGTAACGGCTAAACTCACCAATGATTCGATACAGTCTGTAACAAGTTATAAACCAAAGATAGCAACAGCTTCATTTAGTGGTAATAAAATAACCATTAAAGCCGGGAAAAAAGCCGGGACAGCCAAAATGCAAGTTGTTTCAAGTGCCGGAAACAGATGTATGTTAATCGTACATGTTCAGAATAATAAAGTTACAACAAAGACTATTAAATTATCAAAAGGATCTAGTACCCTAAAGAAAGGTGGATCACCTTTAGCCATTAAAGTTACTGTAACTCCGGATAAGATATCGACCGGAGAAAAAGTCAAGGTAAAGCTGTCCAAAAAGGGTATTGTCACCGTTAAATATGATGAGGAAACCGGCATTCTTACAATCACACCCAAAAAGAAGGGGACATGCAATATTTTGTTGACCGCGGGGAAGAAGACCAAGACGATAAAAGTAAAAGTAAAATAAATGTGTGTGGGAATGATGAGAAAGAAAATATTTGTTGCGCTGAGTCTTACAGTACTCATTCTGGCTTCGGGGTGCTCAGATGCCGGAAAAACCGAATAGACACCTGCTCCAGAGTCTTCATCATCTATTCAGGATGAGAAAACAGAAGAAACTTCATTAGCGCCGGAAGAAAACAAAGAAGAGGAACCAGTTACCAGAGAGTATGGAGACTATATCTTTGGGATTTTATATAGTTCATAACGTCACGGTTCCTGATGCACCAAAGAGCTATTACTTTGACCTTCCTGAAAGCGATGAATACTGCGGAGTAAGGACGGGAATGCTGTTTACAGACGTGGCTTCTTCTCCGCCTCAGTGGTCAAAAAGGGTGAAAGCTCCGGAAAATTCAGCGGCACTCCCTGGGATGGATGAATCTCAGCAGTCCCAATATACTTATGAGCAGATAAATATCGAGGGTAAAGAAGGCGAGACACTTAAGCGATTATTTGAGGATTTTTATACGGATGAGCTCTCATCCTATGAAGCATTCTTCGATGAAAAATATGATGATATAGCAAATGAGGTAATAGACCAGAAGCTGACGGATCCTTTTGAGATATCGCAGAAATTCTGGAATATAGATGTCACGGATAATACGCCGGAAAAACTTGTATTTGTGACAGAGGATTCAAAGGAGATCGAACTGCCTGTTGTAACTACAAAGGTTGGCGTTTCACTTACACAGACATATCCCATGGATACAGAGCTATACGGACTGTTCTGGGATGATGGGAACAGTAAGCTCGCCATAACAAATATGGCAGTCATCTTTAATGTCACCAAGGAATCGATGGATACGCTCCAGGCATATGTAGGAACTTTCTATGATGGCGATTTAGGTATAGAAGAAGCTGAAAGTGATCGCGCTGACATATACATATCAGGGCAATGTGCTTACTGTTTATGAAGCTAATGGCGGAACGGCCGAGTATTTCTATGAAGATGGGAAGCTTATTGCCGACAGGGATAATAATGTCTTTACTAAAAATGCACCGGGGAAAGAAGATGCCGCGCCTGAGTCTTCGGCAGAAGAGTCTGTAGATATAACAGGAACATGGTATGATCCTACTGGGCTTGATACCGTTGTGTTCCAGTTTGGCGGTAACGGGGCAGGAACACTTTTCTGGGAAAGAGGCGGAGAATCTACTCCCATAACGTATACCGTTAGCGGAAATACCATAAATATCACGCTTACAAATTCATCCATGACACTTACTTATAGTGGTGGAAAACTTTCTAATGGATTCGGTAATACATATATCAGGGAGTGATGTTCGATATGTTAAAAAAGCGGGAATGTTCAAAAAAGGACATTCCCGCATTTTATTATAATTTCTTGTATTTTGTACTCTTTGGAATACCTGATTTTTTTCCAAGTATCTTCTTATAGATTTTGAGCTTGTTCTTAGGTGCTTTTACTACGGCTTTGGATGATATACCTTTAAATGCATTTTTTCCAACAGAGCTAAGTATGGTGGACTTGATGGTGACTTTCTTTAGGTTTTTGCATCCTGAAAAGGAATCCTTGTCAATTTTTTTTATGTTTTTCCCAATGGTTACTGATTTTAGTTTTGGGGAGCGGATACTTGCGTCTATATTTATGGTGTCTACGGTCAACTCAAATCCTTTATAGTTAATTGTATCTGGGATTGTGTAGCTGGTTGTGTTTTTTGGGAATTCTTGGAATTCGCATGTCTTGCTTGAAGCATGTATCCAGTATTCAGCCCCTTCAACCCTGACTACCCTTCTGTCGTATTCCTCAAGCTGTTCCTCTTCGCTTTTTTTATGAGCATACAGGGTTCCGTAAGCAATGGGAACGCCCTCGTTGGGATTGTATATTGAACTGTCAGGCATGGTTATGCTTGAGCGAGTGTGATCAGCTCCCATCTGCTCTGTTGTTATAAGGAACCACTTGTATGAGATTTCTTTGCTTGAGTATGTGTCGTCAAAAGTACAGTCAACTTCATACCATTGGCCATCTTCCAGTTGAACGATGTTCCAGGCGTGGTAGCCTGAGTTTATTTTTCCGCTAACTTCGTAGCAAGGGATTCCTGTTATGTCGCATAATGCTTTAAATGCGCTTGCGTATCCAACGCACTTTGCTTGTTTGTTAACGAAGACGCCATATGGGGTAGCAATATCATAGGATGTGTCAAGCTTATAGGTTGTCATCTGACAAATCTCATCATGGAAATATTTGACTGCTTCGTGAGGTGCTTCTGGCGCAGCATCAACTATTGGCTTTATTACCTGGAGAATGGAGTCTATCTTCGCTCTTGTATCAGCAAGATTATGTCGTTTGCTTGTGCATTTTATATTCACAAAATCACTGGTGCATATACAAGAGGATGGGGCGTACTCGCTCCAGTTAGCAGTTTTCGCCTCAGCCTTTATTTCTCCAGCGTAAACTGCCATTGTGAAGGCTAATACTGCTGTCAGAATTCCTGTTATTATTCTTTTCTTCATTATATGAATCCTCATCATAGATACTTTTATTCGATATTTTTAAGCGCAACAGGAGTCATAATATCAAAGGGCCACAATATATACAATATGAAAAGGGTATTATAATAGCTTTTTCTGAAGGCTTTTTTTCATGGTTGATGGTTCATTGGTAAATAAAAGTTTCATAGTTGGCTTTCTAATATATAATGATGAACTCAAGCCATGAACTAAAGCGTTTATAGGTTGCTTGATATAAGCATGACTGATTTTATTAGGCATTTGATGAATATTTACTGTCCCATATATCGCACACATAAAATGCGAGAATATGGTGTAGAAGAAAAAGTTGTTGTTTGCAGGCGGTAAGATTAACTATCTGCGTATAATGGGGAGGTAAAAAATGAGCATATATCCATATGAGCAGACATATCCATCAATCACTTACGGACTTTTTTCCTTAAACATCCTTGTTAACAGGAAAAGACTTAGGGAACTGGATAACCATACGGTTATTATCGTTACGGATGAGATTATCGATGATTCCCTGATCAGAAAGTTTGCAGAGATCCTTCTCCTAAAAGGCTGTAAGAACATAGCATTTTGCGGAACAAATGCAGAAGAGTGGCACCAAATATTTGAAAAGGTCGACCTTGATGTAAACGGATTTAATGGCGCAGACGGATACGAGGATTTCGCTGTCATGTGGTGCTTTAACGACATAGAAAGCCTCCCTGATGAGTTGTATTCATGCTGGAATGAAGTTCTTATCCTCTGCAGCAGCATGTCAGTTTTAAAGGAATGCCGCGCTGTCATTTCAGATAGTATGGATTCTGTAAATTATTGTAATTCATAACTAAGTATAAAATTACTATTAAATCACGAGTGCGCAAAAATGTTAATCATATATGAGTGATATAATGTTAAAACAAAGCACATATATGATAACACATCTGTTTCTTGTGAGGTATAGTTATGAAGAAGATGTCTGAATCCCGTATCTTATCTATGTTTATGGCATCGATATTGTGCATTGCATCATTTATCTTGCCGGTGTCACAATTTCCCATGACAGCTTTTGCTGCGACAAGAGTAAAGCTGTCCTATCCCACAAATGATCTTGTAAGGGTACCTGAGCCTAAAACTATCAAGAATGAAACGCAGGTGATCAACGGGGCCAAGATACGTACAAGGAATTCGTCCAATCTTAATACCGGAGTTTCTACAGGACAGTGTTACAGGTACCTTGATGAGACTGAAAAGAAACTGTACAGGGCATTAATGGTTGCAAGTGATCACATCATTGAGTACGATGTTGAGGATGTCGAGTATACTGATCCGAGCCTGGTGCCTGTAGCGCTTGGAGAAAACTCCGTTTTTTCCTGGAATAATGACCAGTTCAACAATGCATATGAGGCAGTCCGGTATGACCATCCTGACCTGATACAGCTTACGATGTGTCAGATGGGAAACGCTGTTTTGACGCTGTATTATACCAGTTCAAATACAGTAGAATACAATACATATATCTGTTTGGTATCACCTTCTTCCTATTACACAGAACAGGTTTGCCCAGATGTCTGGCCAGATGAGGACCCGAAGAGCTGAGATTATAAGAGATGCAAGGATTTTTGGGGCAAATGGAATTCTGGAGAAAGAGCTTGCTGTTCATGATATTCTTCTTGAGATCAACACTTATGACAATGAGTGCTATACTTCCCGAAATCCGAATCATTTAGGGCATACGGCATATGGAGCACTGATTAATGGGACTTCCGTATGTGATGGCTATTCTATGGCATTTTCCTACCTTCTGGAAGGAATAAATGTCAATTCAATAACTGTAGGAGGCTATGCCGGAAGCGGCTCAGAGCGCGGAGGTCATGCATGGAATATGGTTCAGGTAGGCGGAGACTGGTATGAAACGGATACCACATGGGATGACCAGGAAGGAAACAGCAGCTGGACAGATGCCTTTCGTAAGGCAGTTACACATGAGTATTATCATCTGACAACAGCTGATATTCAGAACCATAATAGTACGATAAGCGCAGGATCAACCGGAAGATATAGGGATGCAATGTTTTACAGAGCTCCTTCGGCAACATCTACGACATATTCTTATGAGAATGTGCTTGCAGCTATAGACGGAAATCTTGACTACGAGGTTGAGGCACTTCAGGGGATTTCCTTAAGTCCCAGTTCGATTGCAGGAAATGCAGGGACGGTAGGGACAGGCGGAACGTTTACCGTGACTTGTAGTCCCGCTGGTGCTAACCCGAATGGTCTTGTATGGTCAAGTTCTAATACGAATGTTGTTACAGTAAATCAGATTGGACAGTATCAGATTGTCGGTCCGGGAGTAGCGGATATTACGGCGGAGACTCTGGACGGCAAAGTAAAAGCAGTATGCCAGGCTATTATCACAGATGAATTCGGAGATACGTGGGTTGGCGGAATTACTGTTAATCCGGAAACAGTATCTGCCGACATTGGAGTGCAAGGAACTATAGAATATACAATTACTCCTGAGAGTGCATCAAATAAAAGGATAAGAATTAAAAACTCAAACGAAAATGTAGTGTATGCACGCGCAGGCATATTGAGTAACAGGATAATCTACGAGACACAGAATTACGGCGTTTCCTTAATTACAGTGACAACAGAGGACGGTATGTATACAGGCTACTGTGTGATCAATGTTCCTGCACCAACCTGCTGGGTATCGTTTGACTTGAACGGCCTTCAGGGGGTTGATTTAGCACCAAAGAAAGTAGAATATGGGCAGCAATATGGCGAGCTTCCCGAACTGACTTGCCCCGGATACAGATTCGATGGATGGTTCACAAGGCCAACCGGAGGCACTCAGGTAACACCGTATACACGTGTCTCAACAACTCAAAACCACACTCTGTATGCTCATTGGACGGAAATTGTAGAGCAGCAGGATCCTGATGATAATAACCAGGGCGGTAATGGTAATAATGGAAATAATGGTAATACTGATCAGGGATCAGGCGGTGGCAATAATGATACTTCTTCTGATGAAACAATTACATCCGGCGACAATGACTACCAGACTACTTCCTCTGATACCGCAACTGTAACCAAGGAAGATAACAAAAACATAACGAGTGTTACAATAAGCGATACAGTAACATACAATGGAAAAACCTATAAGATAACAGAGATACAGAGTAATGCATACAAAGGGTGTACAAAGCTCAAGAAGCTTACTATTGGCAGTAACGTGACAAAGATTGGAGCCGGTGCCTTCAGCGGATGCAAGAATCTAAAGAATATAACCGTAAGAGGAAATAACCTAAAGACCGTTGGTTCCGGCAGCTTTAAGGGAATAAGTCCTAAGGCTAAGATAACGATCATATGCAAGAATAAGAAAATATTCAATAAACTTGTGAAAAAGTTTAAGAAAGCCGGGGCAAAGAAAGCTACATTCAAGTTTAAGAAGGGATGACGATTTAGCTATATGATGTAAAGCCGCCTGAGTAAATCAAATAGGGTTTCCGGCATTTTGGTATACATTTTTGTGCTTTTTACGGCTTGTTTTCACATGAAAAGTAAATAGAACGCCGATATTTCCGCTTTAGTATCCGTGTTTTGACAAAATAGGGATACCAAATTGGAAATATCGGCGTTTCATTTACAAAACAGTTCTTAAAAGTCCCTAATACCTGCTAAAATGGGTACCAAATTGCTTGAAATGCTCTCTCATTTACAAATGCAGAGCCCGGGCATAAGTGGATTACACCAAAACTCCCTGGCGCCAATTAATACCATATCGGCAGATTATACAGTCGCTCCGGCGCGTTATTCTTCCTTAGTCAGTTCGTCGATAGCAGTCTTGAAAGAGGCCGCCTTATCTGTTGTGAAGAAGACCTTGTCGGCACCGGCTTCTCGGGCCTCCATGAAGGAATCCTCGTCGGTGGCAACCGCAATGACGGGGATGTGCTTGAAACCGGCGCGATCCTTGATGTAATGGATGACCTGATCGCCGGAGATTTTTTCAATATCAAGATCCACGATGACAAGACGGATGTTATCGTGGTACTGGCTTAGGTAAGTGAGAGCTGTGTCGCCGCTGTGAGTCTCGACGATCGAAAACTTTTCGGAAGCTGCATTCAGGAATTTCTCCGACCTCATGCTTTCTGCGGAGCTAGCAAGCAAAATAAGAGGTTTTCCGTAGGCTTCGCTCTTCGGAATAACCCAGGTACTAACACAGTTTTTGCCCATGAGCTTGGACTGGTAGAGGGCGTCGTCAGCCATGCGGAATACTTCACCAATGGAATGATCTCCGGTGTCGATGATCGCGCCTATACTTAAGGTAAAAGGACTACCGGTACCGAGATCCAAGTCAGTCAGCATCATTTGCATAGTTCTGCAGCGCATCTCAACAATATCAAGCCTTGCCAGACCCGGCATGAATACCATGAATTCATCTCCTCCGAATCTTCCGATATAATCCGTAGATCTGAAGTTCTTTCTTAGAAGCTCGCCAATATTTGCCAAAAGCCTATCACCGGTATCGTGGCCGAAATTATCATTGACCTGTTTGAAATTATCCACGTCGATAATACACATACCGCACGGATCGCCGGGCTTTCTTCGCTCAAAATAATTGTTGATTGCAGTTAATAGAGCACCTTTATTCAGAAGATAAGTAAGCTTATCGATTGTACTGATTTTGGTCAGCTCGTCAAAGGCAAGACCCTCCTGGGATCTTACCTCCAGAATGATGTGCGCACTTAGCATAGATAACACATAAGATGCCAGAGCAAGATATACATCATGGTGGAAGATATCTGTGGTTTTGGTGAAAAATGAAGCAATGCAGAAGATGATAACAAGCGTCAACTCAAAAAGGCCATATTTATACATCCTTGCAATATACACCGTAGGGAATACCACAAGGTATAATGGAAACCACATGGCCTGATGATCAGCGGAAGATGTCATATCCCTCAATATAAACAGAATAAATAAAACAAAGTAGAAGGTTATGCAAAGAACTTCTGTTGTGACGGCAGACAATTTTTCCACTTTTCTCGTATAAAGATTGATCAGGAAATAAATGGTAAGCAGCGGAACCAGCAGTACATGAGCAATGCTCAGTCTGAAGTCGGCAACGATGATCTTACCAAGGAAAATCATTGCAATATAACACATAGCAATATACATGCAAGACTTTCTAAGCATGTAACGATTGCTATTTTCTATGGTCTCAGTACATTTGCCAAAGTATTCGAGAATCTTTCTGTTCTCTCTTTTTGCACTGAATTCAATTTTGCTAGAGCCATAATTTTTATCCATGTAAATGCCCCTGAAAAATATCACTTCATTACAGGAAGAGTCTCATCATAAACAACTTCATCATTATGTGTAACAACACGCCACTCAAGAATCTCATAGGTGGGAGTATCCGGACCTTCCGAGTACATCGGTTTTATGTTTACATCAAGAGTCTGGAATTCACTAAGAGTAATACTTTTATTAAGCGAATTCACATTGATATTCGGATCGCTCCAGTCGATTTTTCTATAGGAAGGCTCATTCTCGGCAATAAATCCGCTGGCTTCGTGGCAGGCCTGATAGTAGGAAAGAGATCTGTCCAGCATTTTTTTGCTCAGAATATAATCTGCCCTTGAATTGACAAGAGTCAGCGATGCAAAGGATATGAGGCTCAGCACGAGGAAAATTAGCAAAATAGATGCTGCGCCTATATGGGTGCTGTAGATCGGCTTACGCTTCACTATTGTCTACCTCCGTGTTTCCAATGTAAAAATCGGTGTATCTGTCGGAGATGATATCAGGATCATCATCATCCGGAATCTGGTCGATTGTGGTCTGCTCATCCATCCTGAGGATGGTTATCTCGCCTTGGAGCGCATCGCCGTCCATTAGTGAGGTGTCGGCCTGCGTGTCTGCGTAAACTTCCTTTGCGGGAAGTTTTTTTATGGACAGAAGGAGCTCATATCCTGCGAAATTCAGAGCACCGTTTTCAGAAGGAAAATCTATAAGATTCCAGTTTTCATCAAAAAACATAATAAGCGCCCCGATCTCAGGGGTGTCATCGTAGGATTCAAGGACAACGCAGCAGCCAGCAAAATAGTCGGCGATGGTGTGCAGATTCCCGCGGCTTCCGTAAAAAACCTCAGAGATATTCTGCGTCCATAAAACTGAATTGTTCATCTCCACAGATTGCTCGGACAAAGTGTGAGCCTTGGCAAAGAGCTGTATGCAGATTGCCCCGGATATAGAGAAAAACAAAATTGATATGATGAGCTCCATCAGAAAGAGACTCGTTTTGCTGTGTTGTGTATGATTCATCCGTTAGCCCCTGTGCCGGATCTTTTCGATGTTATAAAAGTAAGATCCTTTCCGTCAGTCAAAGTGATGGTTATCTGTAGAAGACCTTCTCCTTTACTTGTTATTTCAAGGTTATTAATATCCATTATCCGCTGCCCCGATTCAGGTAGAAGTGTCCCTGCGTCTGCTCTTGAAAACAGCTCCATAAGACTGCCTTCGTACTCATAGAGGTAGGTCACATAATCCACTGTACCTATTGTTGTATCTATTCTGAGAGCACCGGATTTATTGAAAATATCTGTGCTTATATTTCCTTCGGTATCATATTGCCGCAGCTTTTCTGTAATATACGCATAAGCTGTTCGTCTGTCATAGTTTTCCGCAAGAGTGGTGACACTTCTCTTATAAATGCTTGACCCAAGCGCAATAAGCATCAGCGCTCCCATTGCAAATAAAAACAGAAGAGCGATGACGAAGAGCATATCCACGGTATGTCTGCTTTCAAATTGTTTTTTCATGGACGAAGGCCTGCTCCTTTAACGCGCAAAATTGTGACATCCGGATAGATATTGGATGCGACGGGTCTGTAATCTATAAAAAATATGCTCTTGTCATAGACAAGGCCGTAATGTTCCTCAAGATATTCCAAACTCGGAGGATAGATTCCCTCGATGGAATAGCACTGAACGATGTCTCTTTCCACTGCTGTATAAAGGCTTTCTTCCTGTTTCTTTTCTGTGCTCCTGCTTATCTGTGAAACTCCGATGTAAAAAATCACGATGATGAAAATGATGACAAGCGAAGGAACGATAAAGCCCATGATACTAAGTATGAAGTTTTGCCTTTTTTTGAGAGTGAGTTCTTCCATACATGTTTACCCGATCGATGACATGATTCCCATCAGCGGCAGTATTACCGACAGAAGGATAAGTCCTACTATCAGTGAAAGGATGATTACGAGAGTGGGCTCCAGGATAGAAATGAAATTGTACATTTTTCTCTGGGTCTCATCCGTATACTTTCTGGCTATTTGCTGCATTACTGTATCCATTGAACCGGACTGGAAGCCGATGGCAACCATCCTTGAGTAAAACTTGTTGAAGATACCGGCTTCCTTAACAGCCTCCGGGAAGCTGTCACCCGCTGCGATAAGTGAGCGGCATGTCTCGATTTTTACAACCATGTCCTTGTATTCAACCAGCTTACTTACAAGGCGGAGTCCTTCATAGGTGTCCATTCCGCTTGACAGAGTAAGTACCATTCCATTTGCAAATCTGGCGGTTGCAATCTCTCCGTAAATCTTTCTTATCGGAGGAATGTGCATGCCGATAGTTCTGAAAATATCATGCCCCTTTTTAGTTTTAACGAAGAAGATACAGCCGGCCGCAAAAATAACCATGATAGCTATAAACACGATGGAGTAGCGGTTTAGCGCGTTTCCTACAGCCAAGAGCGACCTCGAAAAGCTGTTCATGCTGGTTCCGAGCTGAGCGAATACCTGACCGAAAATGGGAAGCACCTGTGTGATCAGAACAATGATTACAACGATCATCATTCCTATCATTATGAGAGGATAGGAGATGGCGCTGCTTATATTTGTGCGTATGGTATCTTCCTGCTCGTAGTAATCGGCAAGGGAATCCATTACCAGATCCAGATTACCGGACTCTTCACCGATGGTTACCATGTGTATCACATAGCTTGGAAAAGCTCCGGTCATCTGCAGGGCAACGTGAAATCTTTCACCGGAACTCAGAATTTGTGAGATGGTCTTAAGGGTGGAATCATCCCCTTCAAATTTGAAATCCTGAAGCATGATTTCTATTCCTTCAAGCGGGGCAATACCTGCTTTTATCAGCATTGCCATCTGCCTGCAGAAAACGGATATCTCATAGTCCGATAGTTTTTTTTCAGCCATTGAATTCATAGTGTTTTCCTCAGTTAATAAATGTATTTAGTCTGGTAGTTTTCACCGTCACCGATAAAGGATGCCAGTTTTGTGGTTTCTGTTGTGGATGCAAAAGTCGGATCCATAAGTGACCATTTTTTGCCGTCGAATTGAATCATTCCGTTAACCCAGCCCACATCTTTTATATAAGTACTTATCCATGCATGGTATGCGGTTCCCGCGTACCCAACCTCCATTCTGGTGGGTATCCTCTGGGATCTAAGCATTGATGTCATTAGCACGGCATAGTCAAGACAGATGCCTTTTCCGGTGGTCAGAACTTCATCTATGTCCGGAAGGTAACCGCTCTGTACGGTTTCAGCCTCCTCGTAGTCATAGGACATGCTGCTGATCAGGGCGTTATATATTGCGGAAACTACATCCAGGTCATCGTTTGCCGTGTAGGATAAATACTCGCTATAGGCTATCGCCTGATTGCCCTCATTAAAGTTCACATATTGATTCGGATACAAAAACGGCAGGAATTCGTCATTAAGGGTGACCTCTATGTTTTGAGTAAATGCCGTTACATACTGTGTTCCGACCAGGTTTTCATAGACTGCGATGAGATATTTTCCATCCCCTGCCTGAAGAGGAAAAACCTCGTCCTTTCCGCCGTCTGTTGTGAGGTTATAGGTGTATACAACCTCATCGGGACCGGTTATTCTGAGCTTTACCTTTGGCGATTCGCCGGTATAGCGTATTATCACATAGCCCTCAGATGCGTTTGTTGCATCAACCTTTGCAACATCGTTTTTGTATACGACTTTGCCGTCTGCCTTGGGTTTTAGACACACAGGGGTATTGTCCCTTGTGCCCTTAACAAGTGTCGAGACATCATAGGTCTCACGGTTAGCCATGGCTTTTGCGGCAAGCAGTCTGTCCGCGTCAATGACAATGCCGTGCGGCAGAACAAGCAGCAAAATCGGAGACAGGGTGATAATGACAAGCATAGCGAGGCTCACATAAATATTCACGGAAAGAAAATCCGGAGCGCTTTTTATAAAGCCTCTTGATACTTTAATCTTTTCCTGATTTTCTCCCGCAAAAGCACCGGCCTTCCCGGATAACTCCAATACCTCAAGGAGAGTGGAAGAAATCTCGTTATCGCTCATATGAAATTTATTCTTCCTGTCTTTTACATATTCCATAGTCATCACGCGCGTATTAGTTTTCTTAGCTCTAAAATGTGTTCTCTTGAGTTTGTGAGGCTTTTTTCCACATGGCGCTTTGTTATATGAAGAGCGTTTGCAATATCCTTATCTGATAGTCCTACAAAATCATGCAGGAAGAAAATCTCTCTCTCAAAAAATGATAAAGATTCAATCTCTTCCGGATGGAGCAGTGAGTACAGATCGGTGCGGCCTTCTGCCATGACCCGGTCATAACATACGTCGAAAGCGATGCGGCGAAGCCACGCATCAAAAAGGGAAGGATCTTTGAGCTTAAGTATGTTCTTTACAACAATGGAGTATATTTCGCGCACAGCCTCAAGACTCCTGTCGTCTTCACCAAGGATGTGCCGGCAATAGTTGTAGGTATCATCCACGGTGAGACAGTAGATCTCTGTGAAAGCCTCTGTGTCGTCGTTCCACATATCAAGAACGAGCTGTTGTATTCTTGAAGAACGCTTCCCTAACATCATCTGTTGCACCTTAAGTAAGAACATTCGGGTTTTCGGTAAAATTCCTGTAAGCACAGGTTATTAAAGTATAAAAATGGTCTGCATTTACACTGTCCCCAAGGACGCTTGAATATGAAAGCGTTATGGGATTCTCCGGAGAAAGAGCATTCCTGTTGTGAATTCTTCTTCCGAGATCACCCAGGAAAAGATCGACGGCGGTTCTGTCACAGTTTTCGATTACGACCAAAAATTCATTACCGCTGTTTCTTCCAATAAGACCATACTGAGTTCCAACCGATTCAAGAATTGAACAAAAATCGGAAATGATTTTGTCACCGCTTCCACGTCCGCTTTTTTCATTTATCTCTTTTAAGTTATCCAGTACCATAAGGACACACCCGAGGTGCAGGAGCTTTTCGGGAGAGTCGTATTTCTGAGATATGCGGTCGATACTGTATCTGTTGGGGAGACCCGTGAGTTTATCGAGAAAAGACAGATCACGCAGATCCCGAAGCATATTCCGGTTTTTCTTCATAAGAATAAAATCCAGGAAAACGCAAAGAAATCCTGTCAGAAGACAGAGCCATATAACTATAAAAGATACGAGATAAGCCTTGTCCTCAAAGATGGAACTGCGAAGATTCTGATTAGTTATAAGGATGAAAAAGTATATTGCTGCAAGCAAAATGAAAACTGCCATAAATGCAGCTTTGGTGATGCATATTTTCTTTACAAGGTCAGGTTTTTTGGACATCCCCAATCTTCCTCCGTGGGCATAAAATGGCATATTTTCTTACTTAAATATTATAAGGTATAGGTTATTCAAAAAAAATGTTCTAACCATAAACTAAGGATAAAGTTAGCCTAAAATATTCGGAAAATCACACATTTGCAAAATGGAATTTAGTATAATGAACGCGAGGTGGGATTATGATTATTTTGTTTGTCTTTATTTTGATGTTTATCATTATTTTGACTCTGGCAATCTATCTTTACATAGATGAGTGCATGCAGCTGCGAAAGCGGCTTTTGCGTCTCGGAGTAAAGAAGGATGAGATCATGTCATTTCCAAAAGGTCTTTGGATTTTCAGGCTTAAAGAGCTTTTATATGAAAAGGAAACCGAGCTGGCAGAAGAGTGTTTTCTGACAGTTGATAAGGATATTTAAAACGGAGGTAATTAAGATGGCACAGGAAAAAAAGGAACAAGGCGCACAAAAGAAAGGCTTTTCATTAAAAAGCGTAAAGCCGAAGCTTATCAGTGTTATGCTGCTTATCTGCATAATTCCGATACTGGTATCGGTTGTTGTAAGCTATCGAAATTCAATGACTAACTCTTTAGAGGATGCTGAGTCAATTAATGTTAAGAAGGCTCAGGTTATAGAGAAAGCTTATATGGAACACATTGAGCAGATGGTCAGCGTTCTTCAGACAGCAGCTTCGAGTCCTTATATGGTCAGCTATATGCAAACACCTGAAGATCAGCGTGATAACGAGGCTATGCAGGCCTGGCTCCAGGATATGGAGAGTAAGCTTGATGGAGATAACTCGATTGTAGTTACTGCTCCCGACGGAAATCAGGTTGTAAGGTCATCGGGAGAATTAACGAATATCGCTGACAGAGATTACTTTCAGAATGCGCTTAAGGGCAATACCTTTGTTTCAGGAGTATATGTCTCCAAGACTACAGGAAAGGCTACAATTTTCATTATTACCCCTATTTTTGATCAGGGGCAGCAGGTTATTGGAACCATAATGAGAAGTTATAGCCTTGATAATCTGAATTCTTTTCTTGCGGAAAATGTTGATTCATCAAAGGGTGAAGAGGCTTTCATACTATCTTCAGCGGGCGAGCTTATCGGACATTGCGCGATGGAGATTGATGCAAATAATCTTATTGATTTTAGTGATTTTGATCTTTATAAGCAATCTCAGTCTGCTGATAACGGAAGTATCATTGGAGCGAACAATGGAATAAAGTATGTTATGTCCTTCCAAAAGGAACCCAAGACCGGTTGGCTTATTGTAACTGCAGCGCAATACAATGTGATAATGGCACCTACATATAATTCATGCAATATTATCATCGGGCTTGGACTAGCTATGATTGTCATTGCGATATTCATCTCACTTAAGATGGCCAATTCCTTTACACTTCCGCTTAAAGAGGTTAATGATTCCGTTAGTAAGCTTGCAGAAGGCGAGTTTCATAGGATTACTAAGTTCACAAAAAGAGAGGATGAATTTGGTGAGATCATCAATAACACCAATGCGGTTATTGATAAACTGAGTTCAATTGTTACAAGCATTAAGGATTCGACGATATCCGTGAACAGTTCGTCTGAGGAACTGGCGGATACTGCTAATCAGATTTCGCAGACAGCAGACGATGTATCCAATGCGGTTCAGGAAATTGCATCAGGTGCAACGCAGCAGGCTGACGAGATTCAGAGCGTAACAGAGAATGTCGGCAGTATCGGCGAAGCAACCGGCAATGTTCAGACCAGCACGGATGATCTTGCAAATCTTGCAGGCAGAATGCAGGAAGTCAGCACAGAATCTGCGCAGAGTCTTGCAGACCTGCAGCATAGTTCCGAGAGCATGAGCGAGAGTATCGTTCAGATTACCGAGAAGATTGGTGCAACCAGTAAGGCAGTTGAGAACATCAATGAGAAGGTTATGGGAATTGCATCCATTGCATCCCAGACAAACCTATTGTCACTTAATGCTTCCATCGAGGCAGCAAGAGCAGGCGAAGCAGGAAAAGGCTTTGCGGTTGTTGCTGAGGAAATCGGAAAGCTTGCCGACGATTCCAGAACTATGGCAGATGATATCAGAAGAGAGATGGATGTTCTTCTGTCAGAGTCTCAGTCAGCGGTTGCTATGGCATCAGAGGTTCAGAGACAAAACGACGAGCAGCAGGCAGTACTCGGAAGTACAGTTCAGAGCGTAAATGCTATGATAGAAGACATTTCATCAACGGTTGTAAGTGTTAAGAGTATTGAAACTGACGCAGGAACCTGCGTAGATGCAAAGAATGTGGTTGCCGACGCTATGGCATCGCTGTCCGCTATTTCGCAGGAGAACGCCGCATCCTCCGAGGAGACCGGTGCTTCCATGCAGGAGCTTTCAGCAACCGTTACAACGCTGGCATCCTCAGCAGACTCCCTTAAGGAAGTTGCCGAGAAGCTCAACGCAGAGATGGCTTTCTTTAAGTAAGCACCCAGCGAGGTTATTTCGAGCTGCTGGTGCGCACTTAGTTCTGGCGAGCAAAGCGAGAGCAGAACTTCCTTATGATCAAAGCTTAATAAACGTGCCCTTACGTTTGGCGAACAGTGTGTAATACCTGAATCCGCAGGCTTTGGCGATTTCTACAGCGGTTTCGAAGCCAAGACCGACATTCTCGGGCTTGTGCGCATCGGAACCGAAAGTAATGATCTCGCCGCCCAGCTCTTTGTAGCGGGCGAGCACTTCGCGTGAGGGATTGGGATCACCCAAAGTAGGCTCTGTATAAAGGGACTTGGTGTTTACATCAAGTCCCTTTCCTTTTGCAATAAGAGTCTTCAGTATCTCATCGATGACATCGGAATAATCCTTGTAGGTGTAGTTCTTATTCAGATTAGGAGCGTAGCGCACAAGGTAGTCCAGATGACCGAGGACGTCAAAATCGTCGAATAAGTTAATGTTCTCGAGAGTTGATTCGAAAAAGTCAGTAAAGGCTTCCTTTTCGGTACGTCCCTCATAGAAAGAAGCAAAGTAGGGATCTTTTCCGTGGCATACGTGATTGGAACCTATGATAAAGTCGAAGGGATATTTTTTTGCATATTCGAGGTTTGCATCCACAACCTGCGGCTGCATTCCCAGCTCGATTCCGAAATAAATATCAATGGTATCGGCATAATAATCTTTAATAGAAGTGTACTCTTTGTAATAGGCATCCGTATCGACTACGAACTGATCCGTTATTCCGTCCGGAACATCGGGATAGTCCATGTCCATGTGCTCTGTAATACATATTGCGGGTAATTTCTTCCTGATGGCTTGTTCAATGACAGCCTCCATGGGAGAGTCGCAGTCTCCCGAGTGGTGTGTGTGCATATGAAAATCTGCCGGTAATTGTTTTGACATGTTTGTTTTTTTCTCCGTTATGAATTCATTATTTTTCTTCTTCTTTTACTACACAAATGGTCCAGTCTGAAGCTTCGTTTCTTAAATGATAGAGATTATACCAGGTGCCCTGTCCGTTATTGGCTCTGTAAAGACCTTCCCCTGTTTCCTGAGTCATGAAGAGCTCGTGGCTCAAATCTTTGACTGAGTCACCGTTTGCTGCAAATTGGGAATGAGCTGCAAGCATTCCCGAGCTGTCCACAAGAAATGCGTGATCATTCTGGTCTGCCAGGATCTTATGAAAATTGAAAAGATCATAGTTTCTCTGAACGATACCCAGGATATCACCGCTTTCGGATTTGACCGGAACGGCAAAGGTTACTAATAGAGCACCTGTTGATTTTGAAACAATGACATCGGATATGGCATTTTCTCCGCTTATGGCTTTTGCGAAATAATCTCTTTCAGAGACATCCTTAAGGTCGCCTTCTGTACTAAGGAGCTGCATGCCGTCAGCGCCGGTAAGAATGATTTTTGAATCCTCGGAAAGAGAAGATTCAACACTCTGCAGATAAGATAATTCACTGTCTGCAAGTTCTGCATTGGCAGTATCTTCCATATAAGAAATTGTGGAAGGCGATAATGCAACAGCCTCAAGGGATCCCAGATTCTCGTCTATAACCCTTTGCCACTCGCCTTCAATATTATGTGCTTCCCATTTCATGGAATCGTGAGTACTGCTGAGTACCTTGTCCGAGGTTTTCATGTGATTAACCGAAAGAAATGCGATAAGCGGAATCAGGAATGCCAGAAGTAAACCAACTATTATTACTACAATAATAATTGTTTTCATTCTAATTCCTGAAAAATTGTTGTTTTCTGTGTCTCCCATAATGATCTCCTTGTAAATCATAAATCTTTTTGTTCAAAAACATCCTATATTCTAGAGTATAGAAAGAATTTTATCAATTAAGAGTTCAGATAAAACGATTATGCGTACATTTTTGATTCTATATAAGGAAATTTTTGATAATTCTGTGTTTTTGCCCAAAGATTACTTGAAAAATTGAGAGAAGTTAGATAAAATAAATTTGCTGTCAAATTTTTGACAATCACGTTGTAAAGAATTAGTAGCAGCAAATAAATTTTAATATCATTTTAGGAGGACTTAAAATGGCAGTAAAGGTAGCAATCAATGGTTTTGGCCGTATCGGTCGTCTTGCATTCAGACAGATGTTTGAGCACGAGGGAACAGAGATCGTAGCAATCAACGATCTTACAGCACCCAAGATGCTTGCACACCTTCTTAAGTATGACTCTTCACAGGGTAAGTACAAGTATGCTGATAAGGTATCTTTCGATGACGATTCCATCACAGTAAACGGAAAGAAGATCACAATTTACAAGGAAGCTGATGCTAATAACCTTCCTTGGGGTAAGATCGGTGTAGACGTTGTTCTTGAGTGTACAGGTTTCTACACATCTAAGGACAAGGCTCAGGCACACATCAACGCTGGTGCAAAGAAGGTTGTTATTTCTGCTCCTGCAGGAAATGATCTTCCTACAATTGTATATAACGTTAACCACGAGACACTTACAGCAGATGACAACATCATCTCTGCAGCTTCTTGTACAACAAACTGCCTTGCACCTATGGCTAAGGCTCTTAACGACTATGCACCTATCCAGTCCGGTATCATGGCAACAATTCATGCTTACACAGGTGATCAGATGATCCTTGACGGACCTCAGAGAAAGGGTGACCTTAGAAGAGCTCGTGCAGGCGCTGTTAACATCGTTCCTAACAGCACAGGTGCTGCAAAGGCTATCGGCCTTGTTATTCCTGAACTCAACGGCAAGCTCATCGGCGCTGCTCAGAGAGTACCGGTTCCGACAGGTTCCACAACACTTCTTTTTGCTGTAGTTAAGAGCAGCACAGAAGTTACTAAGGAGAGCATCAACGAGGCTATGAAGAAGGCTTCTGATCCTGAGACATTCGGTTACAACGAGGATGAGATCGTATCTTCTGATATCGTTGGAATGACATATGGTTCACTCTTCGATGCAACTCAGACAATGGTTACAAAGATTGGTGACGACCTCTATGAAGTTCAGGTTGTTTCATGGTATGACAACGAGAACTCTTACACATCTCAGATGGTTCGTACAATCAAGTATTTTGAAAAATTCGTTAAGTAAGAACTGATTAAGAAAAGGTCCGGTCCGAAAGGACCGGGCCTTAAATTTTTAATACAAGGAGGCTATTATAATGGCACTTAATAAGAAATCTGTTGATGATTTCAGCGCAAAGGGCAGAAGAGTACTTGTTCGTTGTGACTTCAACGTACCGCTCAAGAATGGTGAGATCACAGACGAGACACGTATCAACGCTGCACTTCCTACAATCAAGAAGCTTATCGCAGATGGCGGCAAGGTAATCCTTTGCTCACATCTTGGTAAGGTTAAGAATGGCCCCAACGAGGGTGAGTCTCTTGCTCCTGTAGCTAAGAGCCTTTCTGCTAAGCTTGGCAAGGACGTTAAGTTCATCGCTGACTACAACGTAACAGGTGCAGACGCAACTGCTGCAGTAGAGGCTATGGGCGAGGGCGATGTAGTTCTTCTTCAGAATACACGTTTCCGTGGCAAGGAAGAGACAAAGCCTTCAGATGCAGGCGAAGCTTTCGCAAAAGAGCTTGCAGATCTCTGTGACGATTATGTATGTGATGCTTTCGGTTCTGCTCACAGAGCACATGCTTCTGTAGCTGTTGTTACAAAGTATGTTCGTGAGAAGGGCGGCAACTGCGCAGTTGGTTACCTTATGCAGAAGGAGATCGACTTCCTCGGCAACGCCGTTGAGAATCCGGTTCGTCCTTTCGTAGCAATCCTTGGCGGCGCTAAGGTTGCTGATAAGCTTAATGTTATCAATAACCTCCTTGAGAAGTGCGATACACTTATCATCGGTGGTGGTATGGCTTACACATTCCTTAAAGCTAAGGGATATGAAGTAGGTCTTTCACTCGTAGATAACGAGAAGATTGATTATTGTAAGGAAATGATGGAGAAGG
Organism: Butyrivibrio sp. INlla16; assembly: GCF_900104155.1. GTDB lineage: Bacteria > Bacillota > Clostridia > Lachnospirales > Lachnospiraceae > Butyrivibrio. The sequence goes on along the minus strand of NZ_FMYB01000010.1, from coordinate 89,024 downwards.
CTGAGAAGAACGGCAAGAAGCTTCTTCTTCCTGTTGATACAGTTGTATCAGGCGGATTCCCGGATCCTATCGACAATCCTAATATCGAGACAGCAATCGTTGAGTCCAACGCAATTCCTTCTGACAAGGAAGGTCTTGATATCGGTGTGAAGACAAGAGATCTTTTCGCAGATGCTGTAAAGAGTGCAAAGACTGTTGTTTGGAACGGACCTATGGGTGTATTCGAGAACCCTGTACTTGCTGAAGGTACAAAGGCTGTTGCTAAGGCTCTTGCAGAGACAGATGCTACAACAATCATCGGTGGTGGTGATAGTGCAGCAGCTGTTAACCAGCTTGGTTTTGCTGACAAGATGAGCCACATCTCAACAGGTGGCGGTGCTTCACTTGAGTTCCTTGAGGGTAAGGAGCTTCCCGGTGTTGTTGCTGCAGATAATAAGTAAAGAAGGAGACTTTTTAAAATGGCACGTAGAAGAATCATTGCCGGCAACTGGAAGATGAACATGACACCTTCTGAAGCTGTAAAGCTTGTTGCTGAGCTTAAAGATTTAGTTAAAAATGATGATGTAGACGTAGTTTACTGCGTTCCTGCAATTGATATCGTTCCTGTAGTAGAGGCTGTTAAGGGTACAAACGTTAATGTTGGTGCTGAGAACTTCTACATCGAGGATAAGGGTGCTTTCACAGGTGAGATTTCCGCACCCATGCTCGTAGATGCAGGCGTTAAGTATGTTATCATGGGACATTCCGAGAGAAGAGACATCTTCGGCGAGAATGATATTCTTATCAATGCTAAGGTTAAGAAGGCATTTGCTGCAGGTCTTACACCTATCCTTTGCTGCGGTGAGTCACTTGCACTTCGTAAGGCCGGTACTTACAAGGAGTGGATCGAGAGACAGATTACATGGGATCTTAGCGGTGTAACAGCTGATCAGGTTAAGAAGCTTGTTATCGCTTACGAGCCTATCTGGGCTATCGGAACTGGCGAGACAGCAACTGCTGACCAGGCTGAAGAAGTTTGTGCATTTATCCGTGAGCTTGTTGCTAAGCTTTACGATCAGGCTACAGCTGATGAAGTTCGTATCCAGTACGGCGGATCAATGAATGCAGGCAACGCTGCTGAGCTTCTTTCAAAGCCCAACATCGATGGCGGTCTTATCGGTGGTGCTTCACTTAAGCCCGACTTTGGTAAGATTGTTAACGCATAATATATATTAAAATAAGAGATGAGTTCAGTTGGCTTCATCAACTGAACTCATTTTTATATGGAGTATTTGTAATGTCTAGAAAAAGAATAGTAGCCGGAAATTGGAAGATGAATATGACACCGGCAGAGACGACTGCTTTTATTGCAAAGCTTCGTCCGCTGGTTGACAATACAGAGGTTGACGTCGTTTTATGTGTGCCTGCTATTGATATTATCCCTGCAATGACAGCCACAAGGGGAACAAATATAGAAATAGGTGCACAGAATATGCACTTTGAGGAGAATGGCGCTTATACAGGCGAAATAGCACCGGGAATGCTTACGGATGCTGGTGTGAAATACGTTATTCTCGGTCACTCGGAAAGGCGTGAATATAACCACGAGACAGATGAGGTACTTAATAAAAAGGTGAAGAAGGCTTTTGAACACGGCCTTACACCTATCCTGTGCTGCGGAGAAACACTGGAGCAGAGGAATAAAGGCATCACACTCGATTTCATCAGAATGCAGATAAAGTCTGATCTTGCAGGAGTTCCTGCTTCAGATGTGGAAGAGATGGTTATTGCATATGAACCTATCTGGGCCATAGGCACAGGTGAAACTGCCACATCGGCACAGGCAGAGGAGGTATGCAAGGCTATACGTGAGTGCATTGCTGAAATCTATAGTGAAGGCACAGCGGAGAGAGTTCGCATCCAGTACGGCGGCTCTGTAAATGCGGCTAATGCCAAAGAGCTGTTTTCGCAGCCTGACATTGACGGAGGTCTTGTGGGAGGTGCATCTCTTAAGCCTGATTTTGGAAAAATCGTTAACTGTTAAAAGAAACCTGGCACTATGAAAAGCATTCATGGTGGCAGGTTTTTTATATATAAACTTGATATTAAAAAACGATTAAATGTTCACAAATTCACTTTTTAAGGCACGCTTAAGTTGTATAATTTTTGATGAGAAACTATTTCCTTTCAAATGATTTATTTCATCATGGAGGCGTGTTATGGCAAAGAATGAAAATGCTCGCGGAAGCACTGAAAGAGTTAGCTTTAAGGACAGTATCAAGACCAAACTGATTTGTATAATGATACTGGCTGCTGCGATACCTCTTTTGATAGCTGTAATCGTGAGCTATAAGACATCTACGGATAAAGCTCTTGCTGATGCTCAGGATTCCCTGGAATGGGAGGCATGGTATCTGGAGCAGTCGTTTGTTACTGTGCTTGATACGAATATGAACATGATAAGGAGTATAGCCGGAAGTCCTACCGTGGTCAATTTTGTTGCCAAGGAGGGAGATATTCCGCTGGATGCAATTATAAATACTCTTTCGGAGTGTGACACTATCCTGAATGATGGAGATACTACTGCAATTACAGATGCGACAGGAATGCAGATTGCTCGAACATCCGGAGATTGTATCGATGTTTCTGACAGAGAGTACTTCCAGAAGGCGATGGAAGGAACCGTATATGTTTCTAACGTTCAGATCAGTAAGAAGAACGGAAGACGTATGCTGACTTTTGCTGCGCCTATTATGTTTGATGGTAAGGCTATAGGTATTGTTCACAGGAACTATGACCTTAATAATTTCCATGAACTTCTGGCAAATGAAGCAGAGGATGCCTTCCTTGTAGATAGAGAAGGCCTTGTAGCGGCACATTCACAGTATAAAATCGGTGAAGGCGAGCATGAAGAGGAGAGCAGAGCTCAATCAGAGTTTATGGTTTCGGGCAAGGACGAAGGCTTCTACTTTGTGGATACAGGCAAGGGCTATGATGCTTATGTCGCATATGTAAAAGAACCCCAATCACAGTTTAGAGTCTGCGCAGCAAGCAATGAGAAGAAGGTGCTTGCATCTGCAAGAAAATCAGCTACTATTACTATAATTGTAGGCCTGGTGCTGCTGGTAATCGTGATTATTGTATCTTTCGTAATGGCTAATAGCTTTACAAAACCGATTTTAGCAGTCGGGAAATCTCTTTCCGCGCTTGCTGACGGACGTTTTGAAAAGGTTGGAAAAGAAGCTGACAGAAAAGATGAGTTTGGACAGATATCCAGAAATACTAATTCTGTTATACATACCCTTGATGAAATAGTTTCACATATTAAAGAATCTGCAGCAAATGTCGGATCTTCTTCGGAAGAGCTTTCCGACATGGCTAACCAGATTTCGCAGACGGCAGAGGATGTATCAAATGCGGTGCAGGAGATTGCATCCGGTGCTACGCAGCAGGCTGATGAGATTCAGAGTGCATCTGAAAATGTAGGCCTTATCGGAGATGCTGTCGGAGATGTACAGACATCAACAGGAAACCTCTCCGGACTTGCCGGAAAGATGAAGGAAGCATCCGAAGTTTCAAGCAAATCACTTACATCCCTTCAGGATTCTTCTGCTGAGATGACAGCCAAGATTGATGACATTGCAAGAACGATTCAGGCAACACAGGAAGCTGTAGACAATATCAGTGAAAAGGTTGAGGGTATCACATCCATCGCTACTCAGACAAACCTTCTTTCTCTCAATGCTTCTATTGAGGCAGCAAGGGCAGGCGAAGCAGGAAAAGGCTTTGCGGTTGTTGCTGAGGAAATCGGTAAGCTTGCAGATGATTCCAAGCAGATGGCTGATGACATCATGAAGGAGATGGGTACACTTCTTGAACAGAGTAAAGCAGCCGTTGCCGCTGCAGAGGATGTTAAGCAGGGTAACAATGAACAGCAGATTGCCATCGGAGAAACCCTTGATGCTGTTAACGGAATGCTTGAGGATATCGGAAGTACTGTTGGAGGTGTACAGCTTATTTCTCAAGGCGCGGATACCTGCGAGTCCTCTAAGAATGCTGTGGTTGACACCATGAGTGCACTTTCCGCAATTTCAGAAGAAAATGCTGCATCTTCGGAGGAGACCGGAGCTTCCATGCAGGAGCTTTCAGCTACGGTAACAACGCTTGCAGGCTCAGCCGACAGCTTGAAGGCTATAGCGGAACAGCTCAATGAAGAGATGAAATTCTTCAAGTCTTAATTGATAAATTTTTATGGAATAGGGAAATCCCGTCATCAATCACAAGTATTTGATGACGGGACTTTTTTGTGCAAAAAGGATGTAAAAATCAATTTTTTCCGTGGTTATTTCATATTGTTGATGCTACTGAATTATGATATATTTTAAAAGGTTTTTTATCTTATGTGTTCATGCACAGCGGTCTACCCGCAAAAGGAGGAGAGTAACATGTTGGAGAAAGTTTTTCATCTCAAGGAACACAATACTACGGTGAAAACCGAGATTATTGCCGGTTTAACCACGTTCCTTTCAATGGCGTACATTCTCGCCGTTAACCCCAGTATTCTTGGAACTGTAATGAATCCGAGCGGTGTTTTTGTAGCTACAGCTATTGCATCAGCAATTGCTACATTCTGTATGGCATTCATGGCCAATTATCCTATAGCGCTTTCAGCAGGACTTGGACTTAATGCTTACTTTGCTTACACTGTTTGCCTTGGTGAGCTTGCAGCAGAGGGTGAGAATGCATTCAAGATCTGCTTAACAGCTGTATTTATAGAAGGTATCATTTTCCTTCTTATGTCACTTGTTAAGATTCGTGAGCAGATCATCAACAGTATACCGCAGAACCTTAAGTTCGGTATTTCTGCAGGTATCGGTCTTTTCATCGCATTTATCGGACTTAGAGGAGCCAACGTTATCGTTCCCAGTGAATCTACTACAGTAGCACTCGGTAGCTTTGCTGATGCAGACGTTGTTCTTTGCCTGATTGGTATTATCATAATTATCGTACTCGAGCATTTCCATGTTACAGGTTCTGTTCTTATCGGAATCATTGCTACATGGGTTCTCGGAATGGTTGCACAGGCTACAGGCTGGTATACAGCAACTAATGTATTCCCTGATTTTTCAGCAGGACTTCAGCTCGGCGGAATTGCAGATACAGCATTCAAGTTTAACTTCGGATGGGCTGCAGCTCATTTTGTTGAGTTTATTGCTATAGTATTCAGTTTCCTTTATGTTGATATCTTTGACACAGTAGGAACAGTAGTAGGTGTTGCAGATAAGGCTAACCTCCTTGATGAGGACGGAAACCTTCCCAAGGTTGGAAGCGTATTCATGTCAGATGCTATCGGTACAACAGTTGGTGCATGCCTTGGTACTTCAACAGTAACAAGCTTTGTTGAGTCAGGTGCCGGTGTTGCTGCAGGCGGACGTACAGGTCTTACAGCTCTTACGACAGGTATCATGTTTGTTGTATCACTTGTACTTAGCCCTATTTTCCTTGCTATCCCTTCATTTGCAACTGCTCCCGCACTTGTATATGTTGGAATGCTTATGGTTGCCAGCACTAAGAATATTAACTTTGACGGTGATATCGCAGATACTCTTGGCGCTTACCTTGCACTTGTTATGATGCCGCTTTCATATTCAATAGCAACCGGTATCATGTTCGCAGTTCTTGCATGGGTTATCGTTAAGCTTCTCATTGGCAAGGCTAAGGACGTATCACCTGTTATGTGGATTGTATTTGTAATGTTTGCAGTTAGAATAATTGCACTTATTACCAACTTCCAGTAATAGTTTATAAAACAGATAATAAAGAGAGCGCGCACATCCAGTGTCAGTCGATGTACGCGCTCTCTTTCTATGAAAAAGTTCGTGTTATTTAATTCTTATCTGCCGGCTTAGCCTGTCAGCTCTGCTGCATCAACCATAGCCATTCGCTGTTCGGCTTTCATATTATCATTAGCTTCCTCATCAAAAGCCCGCTCAATATTTGCGCTGCTTCGTTCAGTCTTTTCCTCGTTATCTATGGCTCTTACGATACCCTCTTGAAATACCTTTTCCTCCCGTATTTCAGCATTTTTGTTATTGCCGGATTCTTCGCGGGTGGTAATCTCGTGATCATAATCATAACGCGAGATATCGCCCTTTATATACATCTGGCGAAGCTGTGCGTCAGTGTAGGAATCAAAGGAACGAGCATTGGCGTTCTTAGTATTAACAGTAGGCTGATTTGCGTGAACCTTGCTTAACTCAGGAGCCTTATTCTGCTCGTTAAAAGGATTTTCCTTCTTTTCTGCATTAAAGGGATTCTCTTTCTTTATTTTGTTGAAAGGATTCTCTTTCTTTTCTGCAGCTTCAGCTTTTTTGTGAGCCTCTTCAATTTGAGCTTTTGCCTTCTCAGCATCTTCAATAGCGCGCTCAGCAGGAGAAGGCCCTGCGTCCTGTTTGGTTTTGAGCTCCTTGACATCGCCGATCTCTTCGGTCTCTTTCAGTTTATCCTGGGAGATTTTACTTGCCTGTGCAGTATCACCATCCTTGGATACAGCTATAACATCCTTAAGAACCTCTTGGATCCGTTCTTTTCTCGAACTGTCATCTTTATTTTGCTCTTTCAGGGTTTCCGCAGCCTTACTGGTGGTATCCGCTGTCTGAGTGGGGCGTATAGCTTCTGTGCCGGTTCTGACCATTGAAATACTTAAATCTTCCATAGTAACCCTCCAGTCTCCCCAAGCGTGCAGATAACTGCACATAAATACCTATATTGATTATACCACTTTTGCAATATTCTGACAACTTATATTATTGTCTGAAAATAACTTTCTTTTTATCTGAAAAAAAATGAAAGTTTCTTTCAATTTGTTCTAAGACTTTACAGAGTTCCCGATTGACATGAGAATTTCAAAACACTAAAATAATAACACATGATACGATTAACAATATGCTTAAACGGAGGGGAATCCTATGTCAAGAAAAGCCACGATTACGCAGGAAGAAATAGTAAATGCTGCATTTAAAATCACTAAGAAAGAGGGCTTTGATCAGATCACGTCAAGACGTCTTGCCGCAGCTGCAGGATGTTCAACACAGCCTATTTTCAGAATATATGAGAATATGGATGAACTTAAAAAGGATGTCATCGCCAAGGCGGTAGATACCTTCGAGAAGCATTGCAGGGAAACCGGTAATAACCATGATACGCCCTTCATTGATCTTGGACTTAGCTATATCACCTTTGCGCAGAAGTACCCGAATCTTTTTAAGCTTCTGTTTATTACTGCGAATGCGCTTGAGGGACGTAGCATGTATGATATTGTCAACGGTTCTGATGACAATGTTGTAAGAGAGGTTTCAAAGGCTAAGGATCAGGGTGTTCCGGATGCGGAGCAGCTTTTCATGAAGATGTGGGTGTTTATCCACGGCGCAGGCTGCATGGCTGTAACCGGGGATTTTGACCTTGAAGAGGCTGAGTCTGTTTCAATGCTTGAGTCAGCATATGAGGCATTCAGACTTTCCTGATTTTGGAGTAATTGGAGTTTTATGAAGCAGGTTGCTGTAATTGGCTGCGGTGCAGCCGGAATGATGGCGGCTATTTCCGCGGCGAATAGCGGAGCAGCCGTCACTATTTTTGAAAAAAATGAAAAGCCAGGCAAGAAGATTTATATAACCGGTAAGGGCAGGTGTAATGTAACAAATGCCTGCGATATATCTGAATATTTTGATAAAATACCACATGGTTCAAAATTTTTGTACAGCGCACTATACGGCTTTGACAACGAAGCGGTAATGCGCCTTTTTCAGGATAACGGCTGTAAGCTTAAGACGGAGCGCGGCGACAGGGTATTTCCTGTGTCGGATCACTCCTCAGACATAATAAGCACACTCGTTAGAATCCTTAAGAAAAACAAAGTGGATATCAGATATCAGGACGAGGTCAGGTGGATTCAGGTCGGAGAAGATGGCCATGTAAAGGGCGTAGTTTCCGAGGATTCCGGTATAAGTGAATTTGATGCTGTAATAGTGTGTACCGGTGGCTTGTCCTATCCGTCTACCGGATCTACCGGAGATGGCCTTAAATTCGCAAAAGAGTTGGGATTAAAGGTAACGAAGACCACACCGTCACTTGTTCCTTATAACATCAAGGAAGAGTGGTGCGCTGAGCTTCAGGGACTTTCTCTTAAAAATGTTGCGATAAAACTGGAGCAGATTCCTGCGTCCGGTCCCGGAAAGAAAAAGAAGTATGTTTATGACGGATTCGGAGAGATGCTGTTTACGCACTTTGGCGTAAGCGGACCGCTGATCCTTACATCCAGCTGTTATTACGAGGAGGCTGACAAAAAGGGAGAGAAGTATTCTTATGTGATTCATCTCGATCTTAAGCCGGCACTTACTGAAGAACAACTGGATAAAAGAATACAAAGAGAGTTTGAAAATGGTAAGAACAGACAATTTAAAAACTGCCTGAATTCACTTTTTCCTTCAAAGATGATACCTGTTATGATAAGATTGTCGGGCATAGATCCCGAGAAACAGGTCAACTCGATAACAAGAGGAGAGAGACTTTCTTTTGTATCGCTGATCAAGAATCTCAGGATGGAAGTTGAGGGACTTCGCGGTTTCCCCGAAGCCATAATCACGCGTGGCGGCGTTGCCGTGAACGAGATAAATCCTTCGACGATGGAGTCCAAAAAGATAAAGAGGCTCTATTTTGCTGGTGAAGTGATAGATGTTGATGCTCAGACCGGCGGCTTTAATCTGCAGATAGCCTGGTCCACGGGACACCTGGCGGGCGAATCCGCAGCAACAACAGAAAAGGAGAACTAATATGGGAAGCAGTATTGCCATAGATGGACCTGCAGGAGCAGGCAAAAGTACAATTGCAAAGATCGTATCCAAAAAGCTTGGATTCATATACATTGACACGGGCGCTATGTATCGTGCAATGGCCGTTCACATGATAAGAAACGGTGTATCCGGAGATGATAGCGCAGAGATTGAAAAGAACATCGACAGCGCAGATATTTCCATAGGACATGAGAACGGAGAGCAGGTAGTTTATCTCAACGGAGAAAACGTTAACTCACTCCTCAGGACAGAAGAGGTAAGCGCTATGGCCTCAAAGACCAGCGCAAATGCGAAGGTGAGAGAAAAGCTTGTGGAGCTCCAGAGAAAGCAGGCTAAGACCACAGATGTTGTCATGGACGGAAGAGACATCGGAACTGTTGTCCTTCCTGATTCAGAGCTTAAGATTTATCTTACCGCGGGAACCAGAGTACGCGCCGAGAGACGATACAAAGAGCTTATCGAAAAGGGCGAAACCTGCAACATCGATGAGATTGAGGCAGATATCAAGGAAAGAGACCACAGAGATATGACAAGAGAAAATTCACCGCTTAAAAAGGCAGATGACGCGGTGGAGGTCGACTCTTCCAATATGACAATCGAGGAAGTGGCAGACAGGATTATATCTCTGTATAAGGAACATTAATGCCCTCATCCGGCGCGTAGCGCCGGATGAGGGGAAAGGACGAAACATTATGGAAGTTATTCTCGCCGAACATGCCGGCTTCTGCTTTGGTGTAACCAGAGCCGTTGACGTGGTATATGACCAGATAGAAAAGAATAAGGGTAAAAAAATCTACACTTACGGCCCTATCATTCATAATGAAACTGTGGTTTCGGATCTTGAAAAGCAGGGCGTTCAGGTAATTGAAGGTGCAGAGGATTTAAAGAAGCTTACGGAGGGGATCGTAATCATCAGATCCCACGGAATCCGCAAGGAAATCTATGAACTTATTGAAAAGCAGGGCCTTGACTATGTCGATGCGACCTGTCCTTTTGTAAAAAGAATTCACAACATAGTCGAGAAAGAGAGCGCAGAGGGCAAAACAATAGTGGTTGTAGGCAGCGCAAAACACCCTGAAGTTGACGGTATTGTGAGTTATGCTACGGGACCTGTTTTCGTGGTGGAATCCCCTGAAGAGGCGGAGGCTTTAAACCTGAAAGAGGGAACGGAAATCTGTATAGTATCACAAACAACATTTAATACAAATAAATTTCAAGAAACCGTTGATAAATTTTCAGATACGCGCTACAATGTTAATGTTGTGAACACTATTTGTAGTGCGACTGAAGAAAGACAGACAGAAGCGGAAGCTATTGCTGCTAAAGTCGATGCTATGATAGTGATAGGCGGAGCGCACAGTTCTAATTCAAGGAAACTGTATGAGATATGCAGTAAGAAGTGTGCCAATACATATTTTATTCAGACACTGGATGACTTGCATTTAGAACTTCCTAAAGCGGTTAAACTAGTGGGTATTACCGCCGGGGCGTCCACCCCAAAGAACATTATCGAGGAGGTTCAGAATCATGTCAGAACAATCTTTTGAACAAATGCTCAATGAGTCGTTCAAAACAATTCATACGGGGGAGGTCGTTGAAGGCACTGTTATATCTGTGAAGCCTGATGAGATTATTCTTAACATTGGCTATAAATCAGATGGTGTACTTACCAAGAGCGAGTATAGTAACGATAACAGTATCGATCTTACTCAGGTTGTTAAGGAAGGTGACACAATGGATGTCAAAGTCCTTAAGACCAATGATGCAGACGGTCAGGTTATCCTTTCATACAAGAGACTTGCCCTCGACAGAGGAAACAAGCGTATCGAAGAGGCTTATAACAACCAGGAAGTACTTACAGCTAAGGTTGTTCAGGTTCTCGATGGCGGTCTTACAGTAGTAGTTGATGAAGTTCGTATCTTCATCCCTGCAAGTCTTGTATCAGATACATACGAGAAGGATCTTTCCAAGTACGAAGGACAGGAGATCCAGTTCGTAGTTACAGAGTACAATCCTAAGCGCAGAAGATATATCGGTAACCGCAAGATGCTCATCACAGCTGAGAAGGCTGAGCAGGCTAAGAAGCTGTTTGAGACAATCGGTGTTGGCGATATCGTTGAAGGTGTTGTTAAGAACGTTACAGATTTCGGTGCATTCATCGATCTCGGCGGCGCAGACGGACTTCTTCATATCTCTGAGATGTCTTGGGGACGTGTTGAGAATCCTAAGAAGACCTTCAAGGTTGGCGATACAGTTAAGGTTCAGATCAAGGGTATCGACGGCAGCAAGATCGCTCTTTCCAGAAAGTTTGATGATGAGAATCCCTGGAAGGATGCTGATTCCAAGTATGCAGTTGGTAACGAGGTAACCGGTAAGGTTGCAAGAATGACTGACTTTGGTGCATTCATCGAGCTTGAGCCCGGCATCGACGCACTTCTTCATGTATCTCAGATCGCAAGAGAGCACATTGAGAAGCCTTCAGATGTACTTAGCATCGGTCAGGAAGTTACAGCCAGAATCGTTGATTTCAACGAAGCAGATCGCAAGATCAGCCTTAGCATCAAGGCTCTTACAGCTCCCGAGAAGGACGAAGCTGAGGAGAGCGGTGATGTTGTATCAGTAGATATTGAGAAGGCTATCGCTGAGCAGGATGCTGAATAATCAGAATTGATTTTGAGGCATTATAAAAGTCCTATATGAAATTGAGCAAAATGGTGTATGTCATAGACATACACCATTTTTTGTGTTCATAGTAGATAATTGATTTGCTATTCCTTGAACGACAATATTAACTAGTAATAAACCAGCCGGAAAATTTACATAAACCAATGACCGTTTAGACACGGGAAACGACCGCTTAGACAAAACCTATTGAACATATATAACCCTAAGATATCATTTAGTTATTCTGATACTACTTGTAAATCGATTATGAGGAAAGACAGGAAAGGAAGCGGCCTATGAAAAGAAGATTTTTAGAATGATATCGACGGTCATGACAATTGCAATGACCGTGTCTATGGCTTTTGTAACTATGGATGGTATACATGTGCATGCGGCTGAAACAGTATGCGGTTATGCTCATTCATATAAGGATCATGTTATATCCCAAACTGGGACTACTCATACCGTCTGTACAGAGTGTACTGAGTGCGGAAAAATTTTCGATGGAACAGCTGTAAATGCATATGGAGAACAACCGGATACGACACGGACTGAACACCATTCTGATTATCCTAATGCCACTATCACCATAACAAGCAGTTCATACCATACATACAGTGGTACATGTGATGTATGTGGGGCATACAGCATTGGTGAGGATCATAAATTTGATGACAAGGGCATATGTACGGTTTGTAAATATGACAAGAATAATCCAAACGGTAATGAGTCATCTTCAGGATCAGGTGGAGCAGAAGGTGCCGGGGGTAATTCCGGAGCTGGCGGCGGTAATTCCGGAGCTGCCGGCGGTAATTCAGGTTCAGGAGGACAAAATGATGATAGAGGAGCCGGTGGCGGCGATGGTGCTACATCTCAGATTGGGCGTAAGATTGCAAGTATACCGCAGGTGAATAATCCTGTATATAATGGCAAAACACAGACAGGTGTTGCTTCCGGAACCGGATATACAATTACCGGTAATAAAGGAACAAATGCCGGTAGTTATAAAGCTACAGCGAAACTTAAGAACGGTTATACATGACCGGATGGAAGCAAAAAGAATAAATCCTTTAAATGGAAGATTAAAAAGGCTCCGAATCCGATTGCGATAAAGACCCACAAGAATTACAAAGTTAAACATTCAAAGATTAAAAAATCAAGTCTCGTAGTTCCGTATGGCAAGTTGTTCAGGGCATCCAAGGCTATAGGTAAAAAGAGATATTTCATAGTAAAGGGAAGTAATGTAGCAAGTATAAATAAGAGTACAGGAGCAGTTACAATCAAGAAGGGTGTAAAGAAAGGAACTTATGATATCACGGTTAAGGTTACCGCGCAGGGAGATAAGAACCATGAAAAGGGAGTTGTCACAGGGACATTTAGAATAACAGTGAAATAAATACAGAAGGGCAGGTGCTAAGTGCTTATGAAAAATTTGAAATATTATTATAGTAAAAGCAAATTTCATGGACTATGTATTTTGGCTCTATTCATCATGCTCTTTGCAGCTTTGCCGGCAGTCAGTGTTAGGGCTGCAGGGGGAACTCATAATATTACAATAGATTTAAAAAAGAAGTCCTCAAAGAAAACAATTCTGCTTACAAAAGGATACAAAATCAAAATCAGTGGTGATACCGGAAAGAAGATTTTATCCGGCAAGAATTTAAAATACTCTTCGAGTAACAAAAATATAGCCAAGGTTACAAACAAAGGTGTGATCACAGGAAGAAAAATAGGGAAATGCAAAATTACGATTGCTTCAAAAGACAAAAAGAATAAATGTGTGATCACGCTGAAGGTTGTGAATAAAGTAGCTGCAAAGAGTGTTGAACTTGATATGGCTAATGTTACGCTAAAAAAGGGTGAATCAAAAAGAATAACAGCTAAGGTATTTCCTGAAACAACCACGAATCAGAAAGTTAGCTTTAACAGCTCAGATGCGGCTGTCGTAACGGTATCTGATTCAGGCGTTATTACTGCGATGGGAGCAGGTCAGACAATTGTCACTGCTATAGCTGATGGGAAAAGTGCTAAATGTACAGTAACAGTTAATGAAGACGCGAAGGATGATTCAGGCAATGATGACAACAAAGGTAAAGATGATAACCAAGGAAATGATGACAACCAAGGCAATGCTGATATCAAGGTTGCGTCCATTACTCTAAACTACACATCAAATCAAATACCTGTTGGTGGGGCTTTTACTTTGACTCCAACAGTAGCCCCTGCAAATGCGACAAATAAAAATGTCACTTTCAAAAGCTCAAATACTGCTATAGCTACGGTTACTGCTGCCGGGGTTGTGAGTGGTGTAGCAGCAGGAAATGCCACGATAACCTGTACTGCGGCAGATGGAAGTGGAGCTAGCAGGACGTGCAGCGTTACTGTTATAAATGCAGTTATGGCAGGGACTTCAGGCAATGTTTCTTATGCACTGTATAGGACATCTAATACAACTTATAGACTTGAAATAACCGGAAATGGCGCGATGACAGATTATTCGTGGTCTTATGGGGATTACAACACTCCTTGGCACGAATATAAAGCATATATCACAGAACTAGTGATTGGAAATGGCGTTACTTATATAGGTGCACATGCATTTGATAACCATACTGCACTTGCTGCACTTGTACTTCCAACATCTGTGACCGGCATTGGTGAAGGGGCATTTGCTGTTACTTATGACAGGAATCCTGAGCTTGCCATGGTTACCTTAAATGAAGGGCTCATTAGTATTGGGAAAGGCGCATTTAGAAATCAAAAAGCGATTTCAGGAACACTAACCATTCCTTCAACTGTAACAACCATTGCGGATAGTGCATTTTCGATGAATGAACATGGAAAAATTTCAAGTCTTGTATTTACGAATGGAAGCAGACTTACATCCATAGGTGATTACGCTTTTTTTTATAATGATAATTTGACTTGTACTATAGCATTTCCTGATAGCTTGGAATCTATAGGTAATTCTGCATTCCGCAATTGCTGTATATATAATAGCGGAACCGGAATTACCAGCGTAAGCTTTGGTGTAAACAGCCAACTTGAAACTATAGGTGCTTATGCATTTGACAGTATATATAAATTGTCAACCATAACACTTCCGGTTTCGGTATCGTCGATTGGCGCCGGTGCTTTTGCTCAGGATCATCCGACGGCTCATGAGCTCACTCAGATTAATTACAGAGGAACTGCTGATCAGTACTGGACTCTTTGTAACACCAACGCTATTTCCGCAACAGACAATGATAATATAAGGGTAAGTGCATCAGGTAATACAAGAAATAGTGCAGATACTGCATATATCACATATAGCTATCAGTAAAAATATTTGGGGAAAAACACATTCATATCTTGAGGCTAAAGAATAATAATCCTGAAAGTATCATTTTGTGATAAACGTATTTTAGTTTTGAACCATAGTGAAATATAGTATAATTGTGAGAGAAATACATGTTTTTCCTGGCAATATGTTTTCATTATGAAGACTAAAATATAACGTATAAATCGGAAAGTGTTTACTCTATATGGATGATAGAATTAACATTCGCTTTGAGTATGACCCTGAGCATGATAAGCCGCAGGTGATAATCAGGGCAAGTGAAAAGAATGAACTGGTAGAAAACATTATAAAGAGTATCGAGCAGTATGCACTTGGGAATATCATGTCCAAAATAGTAGTTCAGGACAGGGATAAGGAGATACTAATTGATATTAACGATATTATTCGTATATATACCGAGAGCAGAAAGCTGAAGGTGTGTACCATGGCGGGGGTATATGAAGTAAGGGGAGCGCTGCGCGACTTGGAAGACAGGCTTGATAAAAGATTTTTTGCACGAATAAGTCGCGCAGAAATAGTTAATATTAAAAGGATTTCGGGGTTTGATCTGAGTATCACTGGTACTATTCATGTATCCTTTGAAGATGGAAGCGAAACCTGGGTTGCGAGACGCTTTGTCAAGGACTTGCAGAAGAGGCTTAGCTTTATGCGAAGAGGTGGTGAGTATCATGAATAGATTGATAAAAAAAGGAATTGTTTTAGCAACAATAGGATTTTGGATAGGACTGGCTATTGGTGTTTTCATAAGCTTTTTGGCTAATGGTAATGCGGATGGTCCTATGGTGTTTGCCGGCGAAATCCTTTTGAAACTTTTGGCAGGAGGAATATACGGCGCTATACCCATGGGAGGAAGCGTTATATATGAAATAGAGGAGTGGAGCATTTTTAGAGCAACTGCGACCCATTTTGTTATAACTTTTTCGGGATTCATTATTCTTGCTGCTGTGCAGGGATGGTTAAGACTTGATAATCCTATATTTTGGATAATTTCAGTGGCTTTTCTGGTATGTTATTTTCTCATATGGCTGTTTAATTATCTGGCATATAGGAAGTATATCAGAGGGATGAATGATGATATTAGGGCGATACGCTCAAATAAGCAGATAAACTGAATTAGTTATATTTACATAATTATGTTTATATATATTTAATTTTACATTCATCTATGATGTGGGCTACAATGAAAATAGTGATAATCGCTTAATTTTCTTACGTATCAACTTATAAGGGGGTTATAAGATATGGCAGTTGATTATGAGTGGTTTAAAGGCGAAGTTTATAAGCTCACAAAGATTGATCTTAATGCATACAAAGAAAAGCAGATGAAGCGCAGAATTGATACGCTCATCGGTAAGACAGAATGTAAGGGTTATGATCAGTATATGGATCTTATCAAAAAGGACCAGACTGCAAGAGAAACCTTTATTACTTATCTTACAATCAATGTTTCCGAGTTTTTCAGAAACATCGATCAGTGGAATTTGATGGATAAGCAGATGGTGCCGGAGCTGATGAACAGGTTTGGTAAGAACCTGAAGATTTGGAGCGCTGCCTGCTCTACAGGTGATGAGCCATATACGATTGTCATGCTCATGTCCAATCATGTGCCACTCAATCAGATCAATGTCATGGCGTGGGATATTGACACTGTAGCGCTTGCGAAGGCAAGAGCAGGCGTCTATGATGCCAAGGAAGTATCGGGTGTTCCGGCCGACCTTAAGAAGAAATATCTTACCCAGGAAGGTGATAAGTGGCGTGTTTGCGATGATGTTAAAAAGCGTGTAAACTTTAAGCAGGCAGATCTTTTGAGAGAGCCTTATCCGAAGGATTATCATCTTATTGTATGTCGAAATGTGCTTATCTATTTCACAGAGGAAGCTAAGGATGAAATTTTCAGAAAGTATTATGCTTCTCTTGCTCCCGGCGGAGTTCTGTTCATAGGTAGTACAGAGCAGATTATAAATTATAAGGAGATTGGCTTTATCAGAAAGAGCTCATTCTATTACGAAAAGCCAATGTGAAAAGGGGACATGTGTATGAAAAAAGTTTGGGGAAAAATAATTCTGGGAATATTATGTATATTGGGATGCAGTCTGCTTGTGCCCGGAATGGGTGCAAAGGCTGCATCTTTGCATGGAAATAGCAATGAGGAAAAGATTTTCTTTTTTCTAAGAGAAGAAATGAATTTCAACAATGCTGCCGGTGCCGGTGTTCTTGCAAATATTGAAAAGGAATCCTCGTTCAGGACGGAAGCATTATCTGATGGTGGTACAAGCTATGGCATTTGCCAATGGCATGCAGAGAGAATGTCAAGACTTAGAGCCTGGTGTAATGACCACGGTTATGACTGGGAAGAACTGGAGGGGCAGCTCTATTACCTTGAATATGAGCTGGACACGTATTATCCATACACATGCTCGGTTCTTCGGGGAGTGAAAAACTCAAAGTCAGGGGCTTATAGAGCGGGACATGATTGGTGCTACTATTTTGAAGTTCCTGCGGACAAGGAGGAGCGAGCCAGGGAAAGAGGCGAGCTTGCACGTGATTATTACTGGCCAAAGTATAAGAGCGTAAAGACCAAGCTTCAGAAGGGTAAAACCTATGAAACTGACATGGGTATTTTTAAGGCAACGGGAGATTTTGAGGTCACATTCTTAGAGATGACTGATGAAGAAGTGACTTCTCTTGATATACCGGGAAAAGTCAAGATAGGCAATATCACCGCCAAGATAACGGCGATCGCTCCAAGGGCTTTTGAGGATAATGAAAACCTTGAAAGCGTTACAATAGGAGGGAATGTAACCAAGATAGGAAAGTGTGCCTTTGCAGGTTGCTCGCATCTTAATGAAATTACAATCAAGTCAAAGAAAATAAAAACCTTCGGAAAAGCCTGCTTTAGAGACATAAGTGAAACTGCTGTATTTTATGTCAAGAAGGCTGTTAAAAAGAAATATGCCAAAAAGCTGAAAAAAGTGGCACCTGAAGGAATTGAGATTCAAAAATATTAAGTATACTTTTTCTTATGAGGTAGGACTTATATGGAGCATAACAAGATATATCTGGTTTATTCGCTTTTTATATTCCTTGTAGGCATGGGATTTTTTACCGCAGGAGAGTTTAACAGGCCGCCTAAGCCGGAGCTCAAGGATCCCAATTTATTGGGGCATGAGGATGAAGAAAATGGAGAACAGGAAGGCCCCGGGACGGCTGAAATATCCGGAGAAGATATTCAGATGCCTGTACCTGAGCCTGAAGAACCAACCATAGAAGACATTGCTCTTGAGACGGACGAGGAGGACGCAGCTGAGGAAGAGGCTGAATCCGAAGAACAATCAGAGGGTGAAGAGGAAGAAGCCGGACCTCCGCTTTATGACGGTCACGAGGAGGAACGAATAGAACTAATAAAGGAAAACTACATCGCACAGGAAAAATATGACAGTTCCAGATGGACAACCTACGTAGGGTTCATGTTCTGGGCATTATCAATTATTTGTGCAATCCTATATTTCAGAAGCTAAAAACAAAAGAAAAAGGCTATATCCGTAAGTTGCGGATATAGCCTTTTATTATGCTCTGGTTGGTTTCCAGGTTATCTCGTAAAAACTTTCCATTATTTTTCTGAGCTCATTCATCATGGAAAGACATGCGCTATTTTCATCGGTATATCTCATAAGACCGATCTTTTTCTTATGATCCAGGAAATACACTTCCCAAAATTCTTTATTCTTGGTCAGACACACTCTGCCGTCACGCTCTTTACCAATCTTGTACAGTTTGGATGGAACGAGGTGTTCTTTGAAAAAACTCTTTAACTCTTTTGCTGTCATACCTTCCTCCAATATGCAATCCACAATGAGATAATAGAAATAACTATCTCATGTAGTATTTAAAACTACATATACATTACCACAAAGGAAGCAGACTATCAAGTATTATTAAGGTCAAGTGAAATTTTTTCTAAAAATTGTCAATTATCCGACTATTTATTGTATATAATCATGGAAATGATATAATTCGGCAAAAATTTACAGAAATTTTATAATTTCTTGAAATTTTTGCACGATAATATATTTATAAAAATATGGTCGCCTATATGGAGATTATTATTTTGTTGAGGGGGAAATTGAATATGAGTACAACAAGGATCAGCCTGCTTAAGCTTCATTTTATTTTGTGTATCACAGTTATGATTTTTGTATCGGGCGGTATCACCGCGAGGGCAAAGACGGTAAATACCGGTGAGGTGGTTGCCTACATGAATGCGCTCAGAGGTGAATTAGGGCTTCCTGCTTTTACTGTATCGGATTCGCTTAACCAGTCCGCAGCTATCAGAGCAAGTGAACTACCGGCGAGATTCGATCACACGAGACCTGATGGAAGCGCATGGTATACAGTAGGCTCCGGTATCTACGGCGAAAATCTGGCACGGGCGGACAATGACGAGAAAAAAGGAACGCTGAATATAATGGCAGCCTGGTATCGCAGCCCGTCTCACAGGGCAAATCTTTTGAGCAAGTCCACGCAGATAGGAATTGCCTGCTACGAGGATGCAAACGGAGTGGCTTATATCGCCTGCGAATTTAATTGAATATTATGGGAAACAGCTATTCTTCCTTTACGAAAGGATAGCTGTTTTTTTATACAAATATAATAATTCCCATCGCTGTTTTATGACATAATTAAATTGTATATGTAGTTTACGTAACCAGGGGTGTTTTTATGAGTAGACGGGCACTTTCCGCAATTATCAGCTTAATACTTGTGCTCGGTACGGCAGGGTGTAATGAAGCGGTTCCTCCGAATGAGCCTGCCGAGCCTACTGCTTCAGAGCAGGAGGGCGGTTTTGTTGTGTCCGAAGAAATGCAGAACGGGACTGCCGGCATTTCACTTACAGAGAGTGAAGAAGAGGGCGGTTTTGATACTTCAGGTATTGATACCTCGGAGCATGTTGTCATAACTTATCTTACGACAGGAGATAAGCCGGTTGGAGAAGCGGCTGAAAGACTCAGGGAGACCATAGCTGAGCTTAATGAGACACTTAATGAGAAGGTCAATGCCGAGCTTAATATTGATTTTGTGGAATGGGATAATTACCTCGAAAACTATAATGAGAAGCTGGCATTGCTTGATGGAAGCGTAGATCTGGTGGGAGCCTCGACCGACTGGCTTGACGGATGGATAAATGCTAAAAAAGGTGTCTTTTTACCTCTGTCGGAAAATATGCTGAAAAAATATGCGCCCCTTACCTATGAGTCAGTTACACCTGAACATTGGGATATGTGCAAGTACAATGACGATATTTATTTTATGCCCGAGGATAATTATACTCAGTGGACAAACCATGGATTTATCTATCGTATGGATTTTGCAAAGGAACTGGGGCTGGAAGACGGCATTACAAATTGGGAAGAGTTAACCCGGTATTTGGAGAATGTCAGAAGTATTCATCCCGAACTTAAGGAAGTTTGGGATGCCGATGGTACGCAGTATCTTAATATGGCAGAGGGATGGATAGTTTCCCATAGCGATTATGTACCTATTCAGGGGCTGTGTTCATCCAATCTGTGGGGCGGGACATTGGAAGATCCTTATACATTATATGTTCCTGCAATGCAGGATACGGATATGCTTATTGAATATGCAAGGCTCATGAAAGAGTGGGATGCCAGGGGAGTGTGGCCTTCGGATGTTATGACGAACAGCAGCGCTGATAATCGCGAGGAATACAGAAAAGGGCAGGTTGCACTGGAACAGCATCACACACAGACCTATGTAAATCTTTGCTCAAAAACGGGTGAAAATATTCTATATCAGGACAATCCGGATGCAAGCTCAGGATTCTTTTACTTTGGGCAGGAAAACGGGAACCTTGTTGCACCGATTATCACTCACGGTGCTATGGCGGTTTCGGCGGCATCTGAAAATCCCGAGCGCGCACTTATGGTATATGATCTTTTGCGAAACGATCCTGTCTGCTATAGATTGATATGCTATGGAATAGAGGGAGTTTCTTATTCGATAAACGAGCAGGGGCTTCGCGATCAGCCTGAAGGCTATAATCCGGAAGCTGACAATATATATGACATAACCAACTTCTGGTGGGGCAGAAACGACAATAATGAGATTCGCGACGCAAAGACAAACTGGGATACGGTAGATGAGCTTTACACAGCCTATGAGAAAAAGAAGAGGGATTATCCCTATGGGCAGTTTGTTCCCGATGAAACCGAGATAGAGGGCAAAATAGAAAAGTGTAATGAGATTTACAGCACTTATATGAAGCAGATATCCTACGGGAAGTATGATGGCACAGCTGAAGATATCGTGACTCAAATGCAGGATGAGCTTGCACTTGAGGGCATTGATGACGTTACGGCTGTTTTACAGGAACAGATAGACGTATTATTTAAGTGATCATTTTTTTGAAAATAGTAATTTGTTTGAAAACCGGAGGTTAAATTCTCCGGTTTTTCTATGTCAAAAATTGCCGAAAAGCATGATTTTTCGTTGAAAATATTGTGCACAACGCTTAGAATATAAGTTATAAAGTTTTTATAAATATAGAGAGGGGAATAAACAATATGGCTCAGACTAATATGCTGGCTATGATCCTTGCAGGTGGCAGGGGAAGCCGACTCCACGAGCTCACAAACAAGGTTGCAAAACCTGCTGTAGCATATGGAGGAAAATACCGCATTATTGATTTTCCGCTTAGTAACTGTGCGAACAGTGGAATTGATATTGTCGGAGTCCTTACTCAGTACGAATCGGTACTTCTCAACAGTTATGTTGCAGCCGGCGGACGTTGGGGACTGGATACAAAGGACAGCGGAGTATTCGTTCTGACTCCGAGAGAAAAGGCAGATTCCGGACTCGACGTTTATCGCGGAACCGCTGATGCAATTTCACAGAATATTGATTTCATCGATGCATACGACCCGGAGTATCTTCTTGTTCTTTCCGGAGATCACATCTACAAAATGAATTATGATAAGATGCTCAGATTCCACAAAGAGCATAAGGCAGATGCAACCATTGCTGTTCGCGGCGTTCCGAAGAAGGAAGCAAGCCGTTTTGGCATCATGAACACTGATGGCAACGGACGCATTATAGAGTTCGAGGAAAAGCCTGCTAAGCCTAAGAGCAATCTGGCTTCCATGGGTATCTATATCTTCAACTGGAAGACCATGCGCAAGATGCTTATCGAGGATATGAAGAATCCTGATTCCAGTCATGACTTTGGTAAGGACTTTATCCCTGTAATGCTCAATGAAGGCAAGGGACTTTTTGCCTATGAGTTCTCCGGCTACTGGAAGGATGTCGGAACAATCGATTCTCTTTGGGAAGCTAATATGGATCTTCTTGACAGTGAGAACGAGCTTAATCTTGATGATACGTCCTGGAAGATTTATTCAGAGGATGTCGGAATGACACCTGCATATATCGCAGAATCCGCCAAGATTGACAGGGCTTATATCAATCAGGGTTCTGCTATCGGAGGAGAGGTTAAGAACTCAGTTATCTTTGCCGGAGCAAAGATCGGACCCGGAGCAAAGGTTATAGACTCTGTTCTGATGCCTAATGCTTCAGTTCTTGAAGGTGCTACGGTTACCAGATGCCTTGTGGCAGAGGGGGTACGCATTGGCAAGAATGCTGTTGTCGGAAGCAAAAAGAGCGAGGAAATCCTCCTTGTTGCAAAAAGTGTAAAGGGGGATGATAAATAATGGCAAATAAGGCATTTGGCGTGATCAATTCCGCCGCTAATTATATTCGCGTTGAGGGACTTCATGATTACAGACCTATAGGAGCTTTTTCATTCCTTGGAAGATTTCGTGTAATCGATTTTCCTATTTCCAACATGAGCAACAGTGGATTCGACAGAATTCAGGTATGCCTCAACAGCAGACCCAGATCAATAGTTGAGCACATCGGCTCCGGACGTCACTACAATATCAACTCCAAGCGCGGTGCGATCCAGATGTTCTTTACACAGAACAATGGTGCAAGCTCAATTTACAACACTGATATCAATGCCTATATTGAGAATATGGAGCAGATCGAGCGTATGCATCAGGACTACGTTGTTGTTGCTCCGAGCTATATGATCTACAAGCAGGATTATCAGGCACTCCTTGATGAGCACGTAGCATCAGGGACAGATATTACACTTCTCTATCACAAAGTAGATCAGGCTAAGGAATATTACAGAGCCTGCAACATAGTAACTCTTAATAAGCAGAAGGGTATCGAGTCAATCGAGCGCAACATGGGCACAGCTAAGGAAAGAAATATCAGCATGGATACCTATGTTATGAAGAAGGAGATTTTCATTGATCTCATTAAGAAGTCGAGAAAAGAATCCTCTGCATATTCTCTGGCTGATATGATCGCCCTTTCATGCAAGGATCTCGATATAAGGGGATTCCAACACAGAGGTTTCTTCGCAGCGATAACAAGTCTCGATGATTACTACAGAGCTAACATGGAGCTTCTTGATTATGGTACTGCAATGGAATTCTTCAGACCTGAGTGGCCTATTTATACAAGAACTACAGATGCATGTCCTACTCAGTATTTCCACGGCGCGAAGGTTACAAATTCTATGATATGTAATGCATCGCTCATCGAAGGAACTGTTGAGAACTCCATAATCGGACGTAATGTTCATATAGGTAAGAATGCGGTTGTAAGAAATTCAATCGTTCTTGCTTACAATAACATCGCTGACGGCGTGCATATCGAGAATGCTGTAATAGACAAGTGGGCTGATATAAGAAACGTGAAGAGAGTAGTTTCTGATTCGGTTACACCCGCCTATGTAAAGAGAAACGATATTTTGTGATTTATCCCAAGCCTTCCCCTTGGGGGATAATATAAAAATTTAACCACACATGGAACTTCCTTTATGATATTATTGAACACGTAGTGTTTAAATAATCATTATCGGGAGGTTTCCATGGGTGGTTTTTTTGGCGTAGCATCGCGTGAAAGCGCAGTTTTTGATCTGTTCTACGGAACTGATTATCATTCTCACCTCGGCACTCGCCGGGCAGGTCTCGCTGTATATGACAGGAAGAAGGGCTTCGACCGTTCCATACATAATATCGAGAGATCGTATTTCAGACCTAAATTTGAAGAGGATATGTTAAAAATGGAGGGACATCTCGGAATCGGCTGTATTTCCGATTTTGAGCCGCAGCCTCTCATTGTTCGTTCTCACCATGGCACTTATGCCATAACTACGGTCGGTAAGATCAACAACATTGAAGAGATTACCAATAAGCTATTTGCGGACAACAGATCTCATTTCCTTGAGATGAGCGGTGGCGATATAAACCCCACAGAGCTTGTTGCTTCCATCATTAATCAGAAGGTTACGATTGTTGAGGGCATTAGATATGCGCAGGAGATAATTAAGGGATCGCTCACAATGCTCCTTATGACTCCGGAGGGCATTTATGCAGCCAGAGATAGATTCGGTAGAACACCGGTTGAAATCGGCCATAAGGATGAGGGATATTGTGTATGCTTTGAGAGCTTTTCATATCTGAATCTGGGTTATGATCCCTACAGGGAACTCGGCCCCGGAGAGATTGCTTTCATCACACCCGAAAGTGTAGAGATAGTAGCTCCGGCCTTTGATGAAATGCGTATCTGTACCTTTCTGTGGATCTATTACGGATTTCCTGCTTCGACCTATGAGGGACTAAGTGTTGAGAATATCAGATACGGCTGCGGAAAAAAGCTTGCTCAGCGTGATATGCAAAGAGGGCTGCATCCCGACCTTGTTGCAGGTGTACCTGACTCCGGAGTTGCTCATGCCATCGGATATTCGAATGCTTCAGGAATCCCGTATTCAAGACCGTTTGTAAAATACACACCCACCTGGCCGAGATCATTTATGCCCACAATTCAGTCAAGACGTGACCTCATCGCCAAGATGAAACTAATTCCCGTTAATCAGTTGATAAACAATAAGAGTCTTCTTCTTATAGATGACTCGATAGTAAGAGGCACTCAGCTTCGTGAGACAACTGAGTTTCTTTACAAGAGCGGGGCAAAAGAAGTTCATATAAGACCTGCATGTCCTCCGCTTATTTACGGCTGCAAGTACCTGAATTTCTCACGTTCGAATTCGGAGATGGAGCTTATCACAAGACGCGTCATTGAGAAGCTTGAAGGATATCCGAAGCCGGGTGAAGAGACTGTACGTAAGTATACCGATCCCGATTCTCCCCAGTACGAGGCTATGCTTGAGGAGATAAGAAAGGAGCTTAATTTCACATCCCTTCATTACCACAGACTGGATGACATGGTGGAGGCTATACCGATCGAACCCTGCAAGCTGTGTACCTATTGTTGGAGCGGTAAAGAGTAATCCCACCTTCTGAAAACCCTTGAATCACCTTATTTTGCAAGTTTCAATATCTGTTTTTCACAAGAATAATCAGACTTTTTTGACAGATATCACTAAAAACGGCTTAAATACGGAAAAATCCGACTTTTTTTGTCAAAAAAGGCTTGTTTTTAGGCTTTTTGGGTGCTAGTATAGTCAATGTAGTTAAATTTTCTTATATTTGGAGGAAAACGATTATGAACAAGACAGAATTAGTAGAAGCAATTGCAAAGGAGACAGGTCTTTCTAAGAAGGATTCTGAGAAGGCTGTAAAGGCTTTCGTTGACGTTGTTTCAAAGCAGCTTAAGAAGAAGGATAAGGTTCAGCTTGTTGGCTTTGGTACTTTCGAGACCACAAAGAGAGCAGCTAGAACAGGTAAGAACCCTCAGACTGGCGAGAGCATCAAGATTCCCGCTTCTGTAGCTCCTAAGTTCAAGGCTGGTAAGGCTCTTAAGGATCTTGTTAATAAGAAATAATTTAAACTTCAGAAACAGCCGGTAGTCGTAAGACTACCGGTTTTTTCAATTAATCAAAAATTGTTTATGTTTGTTGTTTTGCTGAAGATTTGTAGTTAAAATAGTAAGTAGATTGAATTTAAGCATAACGTTGGAGGGTATGGAAATGTTTAAAGACAGTAAGGTGTGGGTAGCAAAAGCAGACAATGGGGATGATTTATGCCTTTTGCCGAAGATGGCAAACAGACACGGACTGATTGCAGGCGCAACCGGTTCAGGTAAAACGGTTACACTTAAGGTTCTTGCGGAATCCTTCTCCGATATGGGTGTTCCGGTATTTCTGGCCGATGTTAAGGGCGATCTTGCAGGAATGATCCGCGAAGGCTCAGGGATGGAAGAGAGAATAGAGAGATTTTCTCTTGCAGGAACAGGCTACGAATACAAAAAGTATCCTGTTACTTTCTGGGATCTTTTCGGAGAGAAGGGAATTCAGCTTCGCACCACTGTTTCTGAGATGGGACCTATTCTTTTGTCCAGAATTCTTGGACTCAACGATCTTCAGAGCGATATCCTCACAATTGCATTCAAAATAGCGGATGATAACGGGTGGTTCCTGTTTGATACCAAAGATCTTAAGGCTCTTTTAAATGAGCTCTCAGAGAACAATAAGGAATATGCCGCCAAGTACGGTAAGATGAGTCCCGTATCCATAAGCGCGATTTTAAGAAGCGTTGTTGCGCTTGAGACACAGGGGGCCGAGACTTTCTTCGGAGAGCCTGCGCTTAATCTCACCGATTGGTTTACAACAGATACGAATGGAAAGGGAATGATCAACATTCTTGATTCCGAGAGCCTTATAAATAATGGCGTTTTATATTCAACCTTCCTTCTCTGGATGCTCTCAGAGCTTTTTGAGACGCTTCCCGAGGTGGGAGATATGGAGAAGCCCAAGATGGTATTCTTCTTTGATGAAGCGCACCTTCTTTTCAAGGACACTTCCAAGGCCCTTCTTGATAAGATAGAGCAGGTCGTAAAACTTATTCGCTCCAAGGGAGTCGGTGTTTATTTCATCACTCAGAATCCGAGAGATATTCCGGATGGAGTTCTTGCACAGCTCGGCAATAAAATACAGCATGCGCTTCATGCCTATACTCCCGCAGATCAGAAGGCTGTTAAGGCCGCTGCGGATTCCTTCAGGGAGAATCCCGAGTTTAAGACTTATGATGCTATCATGGAGCTTGGAACAGGAGAGGCTGTTGTGTCCTTCCTTGATGAGAACGGTACGCCGGGAGTTGTCAGACGTGCATTTATTCTTCCTCCTATGAGTAAAATCGGAGGAATTGACGACTCTGAGAGAGACAGCGCAATAAAGGGAAGCCTTCTCTACAGTAAATATGCAAATGCAGTAGATTCCGATTCTGCGTATGAGATGCTTCAGAGAAAGGGAGTAATGCTTGCAGAGGAAGCTGCTAAGGCTAAAGCCGAGGCAGAGGCTGCTAAAGCAAAGGAGAAAGAAGAGGCAGCCAAGGCAAAAGAAGAGGAGCGTGAAAAGCAGAAGGCAGAAGCTGCAAAGAAGCGCGCTGCAAAATCCGTTGCTTCAACCGTGAGTGGCACAGTGGGACGTGAAGTAGGTAAAGCTGCCGGCAAGGGCTTCGGAAAGTTCGGAAAGACACTTGGAGGCAACATCGGAGCAAGCCTCGGCCGAGGAATTATCGGTACGCTATTTAAGTTATAAAGCCTTCCCCCTGGGAGAATATACTAATCTGGAGACATACACATGTGGCTGCTAATTCCAACAGCATTTTTTCTGACGGCATCTGTTCTTGCCGTTAAATTCAAAGAGAGCATATGCGATACCATAGCCATGACAGGTGCAATGCAGATACTTGCATTGTACCTTCTGGCTGTAATTGGGGAAATGAGGGCTATTTATGTAATAGCTCTTTTGATAATAGCCTTTTTTGTGCTGATTATTTATGCGGAGCACTGTATAAAGGAGGCTTCGCTTGCATCCAAGATCGTGAACATTAACAGCAAAAAAAGAGTATTTCGAAGATGTTTAAAGGCTTTCTTTAGACCTTCTGTAATTACCTTTATCCTTGTTTTGACAGCTGTTACCTATCTTACAAAGGACCAGATTTTCACCTGGTGGGATGATATCAATTTCTGGTCATCTGATGCTAAACAGTTGTTTTATCTGAACAGGTTTCCCGGAAAATACGGCAATGTTTCACCGGAATTCGGAGATTATCCGCCGGTAACATCACTGTTTAAATGGGTTTTCCTGCAGATTAGTTCGGGCAGATATATTGAAGGACTCCAGTTTGCCGGCTATTTTGCGTTAAACGCAGTTTTTCTTATGCCTCTTGTAAAAGCAGTGAGGGACAAGCTTTCAGCGCCGGCAACTCTGCTTGCATTTATGGTCCCGGGAATTGTAAACGGAATTATCTTTTACGGAACTCCGGCTGATATCACTATGGGCATCATATATGGAGCTCTGCTGTATGCCATCTGGGACAAAAGAGACCATGCAAGTCTTTTTTATTACGGAAGGATTGCGCTATATGCAGCGGTGCTGTTCCTTACGAAATCTGTCGGTATCGAGTGGGCACTCTTTGCACTTTTGTTCTATTTTATGCTTGGATACAAAGAGAGAGGAATAATCTTCGCGTCACTTTTTTCGGCATCCTTTTACGGAAGCTGGCTTCTGTTCTGCCTGATAAACAGGAGAGTGGCCAAGGCTACGGGACTTGGAATAAAAATGGCAACAGGTTCCTATTCTGTCCCCGCTAATGCACTTGATAAAGCCAGATACTTTTTCCTCGGGCTTTGGACCATGCCGATGCATGCTGATCACAATATAACCTTTGACCTTCCGATAGGCGCGGTGATAATCCTTATCTTTGCAGCTTTTATTCTGATGGTAAAAAAGGGAATAATAGCAAGGGAGCAGGCGAAGCCGATAGGGATTTTCCTTTTGATATCAGCTTTTATTTCACATGCAATTATTTTCATTGCACATATTTCGCTTTTTCAGGCTGAGGATCAGTATCTTGATGCCTTTGCTATGACAAATTCGATAGCAAGATATGGGGCACCTTTTACTATAGGCGGCATATATCTGATTGCGGGAATAGCATTTACGAAGGCGAGAAGATATGAGAAACTTTCGGAAAAATCCGATGCCCCGGACAACAATAAGAAGGCGATACTGATTTACATCGCGTTCGCGGCTTTTGTGCTTCTTACGGCAGATTATAAGGGTATGTACAAGTATCTAGCGGGATATAGAACAGAACTTGCCGATAATAAGACGTACAACGGCGATATGATAGATGATGGCGGAGAGATGTTTATTGAAGCCGTTTACGGGCACAGGGATCTCTGGGGACACAGAGTATTGAATCTTAGGAGCGGTGAGTCTAATCACTGGGTCCACGATACCTACATCAGCAAGGAAGCATCGCCTGTTCCGGCGGTGTATGATACACTTACAGAGACTGATACAGCAGCGACTATATGTGAAAAAATATTAAGCAGTCATGCTGAGTATCTCTTTGCGGAAGTACCCTCTGTTGGGGAAGAGACTATGGCAGAAACTTTTAACACCATCACGGAAGGTGAGGAATATTTTAAATTCTGGAAGATATACAGGATAGAAAAATCAGGAAACGATATTAAACTATACCCTGTTTATTTATATTAAATATGGAAAATAAGACAATACCGATTATAATCCCGGCCTATGAGCCGGATGAAAAGTTAATAAAGCTTCTTTCCGACCTGAAAGCATCGGAGCTTAAACCTGTTGTAATAGTGGATGACGGCTCGGATAAGGATACCTATGGACAACTCTTTGAGACGGCCAAGTCTGAATATGGGGCAGTTGTCCTTCGACATGCAGTCAATATGGGTAAGGGAAGAGCACTGAAGGATGCCTTCAATTACTGCTTGAATGAGTATCCCGATATGATAGGAGTCATAACCGCTGATTCCGACGGACAGCATACAACGACAGATATCACAAGGGTCAAGAGAGAGCTTTTGGAAAACAGCGATGCTCTGATTTTAGGGTGCCGAAATTTTGATGAGGGCGGAATTCCCGCGAGATCCGTGTTTGGAAATAAAACCACCAGCAAGGTGATGGGTGTCCTGACCGGAGTAAAGGTGACTGATACACAGACCGGTCTACGTGCTATTCCTGCGGGATTTATGCGGTGTTCTTTAAGTTTATTATTTCCTCGCTTTCGTCGAGTGTAATAGATATGCTTATGTTTGCTCTGTTTTGCAGACTTTTCAGGAATGTCGAGGATCTTTTTATAGGATATATTCTGCTTTCTACGATACTGGCAAGAGTGATATCCGCCACCTACAATTTTATGGTTAATTACAAGGTGGTATTTAAGGGGAGAGGAAACAAATTCCTTGCTGCAGCCAAATATCTGCTGCTTGCCGTTGTTATAATGCTGCTTAGCGGCTACGGAGTTACCTTTATTCACGGCTTCTTTGAATCGGTTCCGGAAGTATATGTGAAAATCCCGGTGGACACCGTATTGTTTTTGCTTAGCTTTGTTATACAGCGCGAATTTGTATATAAATAAATGACTTAGGTTTTGTTGGAGATTAGAGTAATGGATAATCGTCTAAATAGAAAACCGCGCAGAAAAAAATCAAAGAGCTACTACATGGGGATAATGGTTCTTTTTATCATCTGCGTGATGTATATGATAATGTATCCCCAGTTTGGTTCATCGAATGAGGGGAATAATGCCGGAAGTAGCAGCTCTGAGCTTTCAAGCTACGAGCCTGCGGAAAATTCAGCGCAGCTCCTTACAGACGATGAAAAAAGCGATGCCAAAAGTGCAGCAGAGGCTGCTATATCAGCAATTGAAGAGCGTGATGGGAAAACCTACAATTTCCGCTATCCTGACCGCTTATCCGGCCATTTCGAAAAGCATGGGGCGGAAATGGGCTTTTCTTCAGAGGAAGAATATCTTGAAGGAGCCAATGCTCTTATAAACAATCCGGAGGCTCTTCACAAGACTGAAGCCGAGGACGGTGATGATATTTATTATCTTGAATCAACCAATGAAATCGCCTTTGTTTCCACAGACGGATACATCAGAACCTATTTTATTTGCTCAGGCAAAGCTTATTATGACAGGCAATAGGTCCGATTTATAAAGTAATTATAAAGAGAGAATATCCTTATTTAGTAAAAATTTAGAACTGAATTTCGTCTATTCTGATAAAATATTAAGTGTGAGAATATTTGTATCAATTGTTTGCATTTATATATCAGGAGGACAATATGGATAAGAACCAATTCTCCCGTGCCAATCAGCGAGCGTTTACGGTATGCCTTATTATTGTGGCTACCTGTGCACTCGCTTTTGTGTTTGAAGGGGTTACGGCGGGCTTTTCCGGCGGAAGAATTCTTGAAATAGCTTCCGTTGTGATAAGTATTGCGGTAATGCGCGTAGCGATGGCGAAGTTCAGGGAAGGCCGTATCGGTTCTACGATGATCATGCTTGGTGCAACGGTTACTTTCGTTGTTGTAATGGTTGTCGAAGGTCAGCTCTACTATGTTATGTTCGGACTTCCTATCCTTGTATGCGGAATTCTTTATATGAACAAGCGCATTATAATAGGCGGAAGTTCAGTAATTCTCCTTATGTATGTCATCACCGCCCTAAGAGTCCTTTCGAAGGGGGAAAGAAGCGGTACAGAAATAGCACTTACCGGAATTGCTACAATACTTACGATTCTGGCATTATATTATACTATGAGCCTATTGAATATCTTTAATGAGGAGCATTTTGAAACTATCCAGGAAAATGCCAAGGTTCAGGAAGCTGCCAGCCATGATATGGGAAAAATCGCAAGACGAATTTCCAAACATTTCGACAGTGCTCAGGGTACTATAGCTGAACTTGAGTCGATTATTGAAAATACAAGCTCCGGAATGAAGGATATAGCAAGCTCCACAGAGAGTACCGCAAATGCGGTAACGGATGAAGCCCAGAAGGTGGCAGAGATAAGAGAGCAGACACAGGTTGCGGATTCTCAGAGACAGCAGATGATAGAAGCTTCGCAGAGTACCAAGGAGACGGTTGCTGAAGTGGCTCAGACCATCGAGGTTTTGAGAGACAAGGCAAGAGGCGTTCGTTCTGCCAGCCAGATTACTGCTGAATCTACTAAGGCAGT
Organism: Butyrivibrio sp. INlla16; assembly: GCF_900104155.1. Classification (GTDB taxonomy): domain Bacteria; phylum Bacillota; class Clostridia; order Lachnospirales; family Lachnospiraceae; genus Butyrivibrio. Next base: position 57,131 of record NZ_FMYB01000010.1, on the reverse strand, counting down.
TCTCAACAAGGTAGAAGAGGTACAGAAAATTCTTGGTTCGATCATGGCTATTTCAAAGCAGACAAACCTCCTTGCACTTAATGCTTCAATTGAGGCTGCCAGAGCAGGAGAAGCAGGAAAAGGCTTTGCGGTTGTTGCAGATGATATCAGACAGCTTTCTGAGCAGACTAATAATGCATCCAATGAGATTACAAAAATTATCGGTGAACTTACAGAAGATGCAAATAAGGCCATGGAGAGTATAGATAATACGGTTGAGTCCGTGGAATTGCAGAATCAGGTAATCCGTGATACCGCTTCCTCATTTGAGACGATCAATCATAATTTCGAGGATCTGATTGATAAGATCAGTGATATCGGAACCAGTATGGAGATGATTGATAATTCCACAAATGAGATAAATGATAATATTTCTAATCTGTCTGCCACAAGTGAAGAAGTTGCTGCACTTTCCAATGACGGACTAAAGAATGCTCAGGAGGCGGTTTTGAAGTTCGAAAGCTTCAGAGAATCCCTGGATGGTATTTACAAGCAGGCACAACGTCTTAAGGAGATCAACTTTGATGCGGATGACTCTGATGACGATTGATTAAGGAGGTTAATATGAGAGTATTATTTGCTGCAGGACGTGTTCGTGAAGTTACAGATGTCGAAGTAGTCGGCATGGATGTCGGCGATGGCCAGATTATTGGAACACAGGTGAATTTTATTATGGCAAACGGAAATAAGGTTGAGTATATCTACAGTCAGGGTGTACCGATTGAGGAATCCGGTCAGAAAGCCGTAGAATTTGTTCAGGAATTATATAAAAACGGCTATGCAGACTTCTCACAGGAAGTTGTAGAAATGCTCTAAAATCTTGTTTTTTTCATAAAGAGAAACAGATCAGATCGCAAAATTTAACAGTATAGTTATGATAATGCACGCGATGATGAGGCTTATCATTCCTACATTTAAAACGGAGTCCTTACAGAATTTGTCCTGAATCGGAGTATTTGGGGAATTCTGTAGGAGACTTCCTTTTTTTACGTAAAAAATCAGCATGATAAGGCCTATTATAGCGACGATGTACTGAATCACGGAATAAATAATGGAACCCGTATTGGAGGGTGAAAGATTGGGATCAATCAGCATCGGCACAAAGGCTCCAAAGAAATTGAAGGTACAGTGCATGATGATGGTATAGATCAGTTTCCTTGTGTAAATATATACATAACCAAAAACAATTCCCAGCGCAAAAGCATAGAAGAACTGGAAAACATTGGTGTGTATAAGTCCGAAAATAAAAGCGGATATAATGATGGCATTCCATTCACCATAGCGCCTGCAGTAACCGATCACTGCGTATCTGAACATGATTTCTTCAAAAATCGGAGCAAGTACAACGCTGAGAAGAAAGACCATAGGAAGTGACATATTTGTGAGAGTGGATGACAGAACATCAGTCATGTCCTGTCCGGTAATGCTGCCCATTATTACTGCAAGTATCTGCCCTATAAGGGAGCCGATTATTCCAAGCGGAAACATGTACATGATAAATCTGAAAAATTCTCCCGGGGTAAGCTTCCTTCCCTGAGCCTTCTCCTCAGGAGTCATAAACTGCATACCCTTAAGCGGAAGAAGATCCCTGGTAGCCGGAGCGTTTAAGATGATTATTGAAATCGGAACAGCGATAAGATATCCCGAGCACATGGTAATTAAGGTTGTGAGAGTGGTGTTCGCCCTGAACTGTTCTATAAGCTGCATATAAAGCTCCATGTTCAGACCATCACCTATTTCCGGGGAAGCGCTCAGATACGAGAAGTAATTAACGAAGATATATATAAACATTGCTGCAGCTACAAAAACTACGCTGAGTATGTTGGAGAAAACCACATAAAAGAGGATTGAAAAACCAAGATGTGAGAATTTCTTTTTTACAGACATAAATAAACTCCTTTTGTTACACAAAGTAAGTATGTATTTATAATATCCGTTTACGAAATTATACGAAATAAAATCAAGGGTGTAAAGAAACCCCTTCTGTGATATTATAACATCTATGAAAGAACGGGACGAATCAAGAGTCGGCATCAGAAGGACCAAGCGCGCTGAGTACCGACGGGAGCTTAAAAAGTTCATAAGTGAAGGAAAAGGCCACTACAGATGCAGATTTGCGGAGGCTGCCTATGAGCTTGGTGATATGTACCGCAAGGGAATCGGAGGTACGGCGGACATATCACAGGCCTATTATTACTATTTACAGGCAGAGTATGCGGTTATCTTAAGGCTTCAGGTCAGAAGAAACAATGAGGATGAAGCGTTTATAGCCAAAATCAGACTGGCGCTTACAAGCCTTCGAAGAAAGCTTGGCTATGGAAGCGAGAGACTCTACTGCAGTACACATCCCTTTGTGCTTTATCAGGCTCTTGAAGGCGGCTATGAGATTATGATTTCCTTCAGACGAATGAAGAGCGGCAGGATTAAGATTATAGGAGCCAGAATACCCAAGGCAGGCGCGGATGAATGTAAGAGGTCCAGGATGCTTGTCACTTACGACAGATTCCACTACTGCGAGCTCAAGGATTTCGTTATTACCTATGCACAGAATGTTCAGGGATTGTGGTATGAGAATTCCGAGGATTGTATCCGGGTCGATGCAATTACACTGGTAATGGATGAGATAAAGGGAAACCGCTGTGAATTTTATTATCATGGGAAACTGGTTGCTTATATCTGGGCAGAGGATTACGTGGTAAGTTCGGGTAGACCTAGGTATATCAAGTTCTGAGAGGAAACTGGTTTATTAAAAAATTATAAAAAACGCCCTAAAATCACTTTTTTGGGGTTGTATTATCGCGAAAGTGTGATAAAATCTAATTATATTGATGGGTGAGATATTTTAGTGCAGGCAGGACCTGCTAAATAAATCGTTCTGCGGTTTATGTATTTATGAGGGAGAAAGAGCCGATGGTTTTTACCACCGGCTCTTTTGTGCAATTATGATTCGTTTTCAGCTGCTTCCATGACGCTTTCAATCTTATTGTGCAGCCATACAATATCCTGGTCAAAGGCTTTCAGCAAAGCTGATGAATATTTGGATTTTCTTATAGCATCGGTTTTTCTCACATCTGAAAGAAGAGACTTAAGCTCATCAATATTCTCAAGAGTTTCTGTCATTTCTTCCTTAAGAGAAGCAGAGCCGCGTATGCAGCCGTCCAGAACACTTCCTATACGGCTTCCCTTATATAGTATCTCACGGGCGGAGGTCATTATATCAGATCTGAAAACCTCCAACGCTTTCAGGTAATCAGCCTGAATAGCATCCTGTTTATCGAGTGTCTCCCTGAAATCCTGATTGAGTCTTGAAAGACTTTGGATCAATATGTTCGTGTAATTAGTACTCTGTCTGTAATACTCGTTACTGGCAGATGAGTACATATCTGCGTATCTGGAAGCATCCCTGTGAGCGGATTCTATGGTGTTTACGGAAGACCTTACGGTCCTAAAGCCGTTTTCCAGTGCACCGAGCTCTGCATCAAGGGCAGCAGAGATATCATGAATCTTCCTGGACAGATCTCCAACCTCAGCGGCAACCTTCGTGGAAAAGGCCCTGTTTTCCTCGTTCATATGAGTGGCATCTATAGTTGTATTAAGCGCCAGAAGATCAGCCTCCGATGCCAGGGCTTCGAGCATTTCTTTTTTCTTTGAAAGGCTTTGTACCTGCTTGTGGTACTGATCGAGGGATGAGAGTGTGTACTCAACGGATTTTTTTAATATGTGTGAAAATGATGAGTAGCTGCGTATCTGCGCAACAAGCTCGGAATCAGGCATATATTCAGCAGAGAGCTTTGGCAGGTTTATCTGTGGAATCTCTATCTCATCGCTGAGCTCCGAATTGTCAGGGAGCTCCGGTAGATTGTCGGTTGTCTCCTTTATGGATGAAAGAGCCTCACGCACCTTTTCTATGGTTCCGTTTAAAGTGGCAACATCGTCTATATGCCCCTTGGTATCATCCACAACATCGGAGAGCATTTCCTCCAGCTCATCAAAGCTCTCATCCTGATCCGATGAAAAGGATGAAAGGTCACTTTCTATCTGGTCTCTTCTTCCTCTTAAAGCTGTGGGAATGTCGCGAATAGGGGAAATGAGGTCTGAGAGCTTTTTCCGCTTGACCACTTCCTGCCTGCTGATGGTAGGAGCAAACTCTTCGAGCGGCACATAATTATTATCAAGTTCATCATCATAATTTCTGCCAAAAAGCGCCAAAGTTCTATGCTCCTCCCCACGGAAATAATAACTTATAAACTCATTATATCATAATATTTTTAGAATAAATTAATTGCATTTAATGTATGGTTTACCTAAGATTAATGATAGTAGAAAATATGGAGAAACCATATATGACAAGGCTTTTGACATTATATAAAAAGGTAATTATATCGGTTTTCATAGGTGTGCTATGTACGTTCGCACTTGCAGGCTGTAAAGGACCTGCTAAAAGTTCGGACGGCGTCAGCACGATTAAAATTTGTGTTGCCATGCCCCGGGATGATTTCAGATGTGATTATGTCAGACAGTTCGCATCTGATGTTGAAACGGGCACGCAGGGACGCGTTAAATGCGATGTTCACTACCAGGATGAATACGGGGACCAGCTGCTTATCTATGATGATATGAAAAAAGGAAAGGTCGATGTTTCGATCATAGCTGCACCCTATTTTACCGATATAGTTCCTGAGGAAGGAATAACCGGACTTCCTTACCTTTTCACCGATCATGAGACCGCATGGGAATTTTCCGAGTGTGACATCAACAGGGAGGTAGATGACAAGCTTGAAAAGAGAGGCTTTAAAGTGCTGAGCCACTATTGTGGATCCTTCCGAAATCTGTCAAATTCCGTTCGCCCGATCAATACTCCCGAGGATATGAAGGGACTAATAATAGGAACCGTTAAGAGTAAGACTCTGATGGATATGTTTTCGGTACTCGGAGCAACCTCCTACAGTTATGTGAGCTCCGAACTATATGACAATCTGAACAGAAGGACTTTTGATGGAGCTGACTGGTCAGCAACTACCTTCTACACAAACGAATATTATAAGATTCAGAATTATGTTGCAGTTACCAATCATGCGTATAATTTATGGAACATGGTTATGAGGACAAGCGTGTATAACAGTCTGAGCGAAGAGGACAGAGCTGTCATTGATGCTGCAGCCAAGGTATCCGCGGATGGAGAGCACGAGGCAGTTCATCAGAATGAAGAGGATATTTTTAAGAAGCTTGAAGAACTCGGACTGGAGGTTACATATCCGGATCCCAAGTTGTTTATAGAAGCGACCGAGTCAATTCGCGAGAATTATTCAGGTGATTTCAAGGATGTTTACGCCAAAACCAGACAGTGGCTGGATAGCAGGTAATCACAAATTATAGTATTTTTTAGTATGAACAAACCCAAAATATGGTATAATTCTTACATAGACGTAAGGGTTATACCATTTTTTTGTGATATAGCATCACACGTCTAAACTAAACAGGATGGGGGGAAGTGCATGAAAAAAATCTATGTACTCGATACTAATGTCCTCATTCAGGCGCCACATGCTCTGCGGTGCTTCGATGACAACGATGTTGTCCTGCCGCTGGTGGTACTTGAAGAACTGGATACGCACAAACGCGACGAGGGTGAGCGCGGTGCCAATGTCCGAGAAGTAATCAGGTTACTTGAAGAACTGAGAAAGGAAGGAGATCTTACAAAGGGAGTAGAACTGCAAGACGGAGCGATCCTTAGGGTAGAGAAAAACTATAAGGATGTAGAGCTTCCCAAGGATATGGTGGAGTACAAATCCGACAACCGTATTCTCAGAGTTTGCAAAGGGCTTTCGGATACACATAAGGAGCAGGTAATCCTTGTAACAAAGGATATTCTGATGCGAATAAAGGCACAGCTCCTCGGGATCCAGGCTCAGGACTTTACAACTGAACAGGTAGTATCAGGTGACGATCAGTATGCCGGAAGAATAAGGGTATACGCACCGGAAGAGAATTTTAAAGAATTTAGAAGAAAGGGAGTACCGGTTGATGTAGTTTATATCTGCGATGAAAACGGAGATAAGATCAAGCCGGAACTCTATGAGAATGAATTTGTAGTACTTCAGAGCGACCAGTCCACCAATAAGACACAGATGGGCAGAGTCGACCACGGAGTTATCAGAAAGCTTGAATTTGAAAAAGCGCAGCCCTACGGCGTAACGCCCAGGAACGCAGGTCAGTACTTCCTTCAGGAGGCGCTGATGCAGCCTGCGGACAAGGCACCGCTGGTTATAGTTAAGGGTATGGCGGGAACAGCCAAGACTTTCTACTCACTGGCAGTAGGTCTTGAGAAGATGATAAACAGACCTACGGGAGAGTATAGAAGAATCCTTGTCTGCAGACCTAATTCCCAGTTTGATGATGACATCGGATTTTTGCCCGGCGATGAGCAGGAAAAGATAGGACCTCTTATGAGACCTATAATCGATAACCTGGAACAGCTCATCGATTCGAGCGAGGAAGAGCGCTATAACGATGAGAAGGAACTTCAGGATAAGACGGATGAGATCTTTGAGAGAGGAATCGTTCAGACTGAAGCCCTTAACTTCATCCGAGGCCGTTCAATCCTTAAGACCTACCTCATAATTGACGAAGCCCAGAATATGACGCCGGCTCAGGCGAAGGGCATCATCACCAGAGCAGGTAAGGATACCAAGATAATTCTATTGGGAGATCCCAATCAGATAGACAGACCTTTCCTTGATGAGAGGACAAACGGTCTATCCTATGCTTCCGAGCACATGAAGGGCTCCGAACTCTGCTGGCAGATTACACTGTCTACAGAGGAATGCGAGAGATCCAGACTCGCTATGGACGCCATCGGAAGAATGCGAGATAAAGTGATATTATAAGTGTCAGAGAATACATAATGCCTTCCCCCACTGGGGGAAGGTGTCAGCGAAGCTGACGGATGAGGGGAAGCTCCGGTATGCCGGAGCTTCTTTTTGTTGTAAAAAAGCCTTCCCGGCTATAAAATCAATATAAGCGCGTTTAATCCATTATAAATCTGATAATGAGGACTTTCCCATGAAATCTTTAATGGCTGCATTTTTGACCATAACCTGCCTTCTAAGTACAGTAAACTTTGGAGGTGGCATAGTGACAGACAGACCAAACGGTGGCATACGGCAGGGACTTGCAATGTACTGCCAGCCGAGGGACAGCATAGATGTGGTTATGCTGGGATCAAGCCATGTAAATTACGGAATAAATACCTATAAGATGTGGGAGGAATACGGAATCAGTGCCTATGACTATTCCTCTGCAGAGCAGGCGATTTGGATTTCCTACTATTATCTTAGAGAGATCTGTAAATATCAAAAGCCTAAGGTTGTGGTGCTGGACTTCTTTGCGCCCTGCGCCTTTCTGGACAGCTACGCCGATAAGTACTATTATCTGAACGATGCGCTCTGCGGCATCAGATATTCCCTCAATAAAGTTGAAATGGTCGAGACCGCGGTTGATGGCGATGAGAACATGAAAAAGAAATATCTTTCTTCATATTACGGGGCGGATTCCGAAGGAGATCTTGCCACACTTAAGGAAGGATGGAGCAAGGACTACAGCTCTTTTAAGGGATATACACCTTCTTTTAAAATGGCTGCCGTTAATACACCAAGTCCAAATACCACTGATGTTAAGGCACCTTCCGAAAAATCTCAGAAATACCTAAGAAAAATAATCGATTATACATATAAAAACGGAATAGAACTGTACATTACGATAGTTCCCTATAACCTGAATGTAGGGCAGCAGGAGGGCGTAACCCAGGAGGAGGACCTAAGGTACAACTGGCTGGAGAATTACCTGGAGGAGATAAAGAATGAGGGTATAGACAATGTTTATTTTGACTATACTTTTAAACATATAGGTGATCTGGGAATAGACTACGAGGGCGGTACACATTTTGCAGATGGCAGTTCGCACCTGAATTATTACGGTGCCACACAGTTTGCAAAATACCTTGCGCAGGATTTAAGAAGCAGATACGGCGAAGAAAAACTTCCGGATCACAGAGGTGATGAATATTACAGTTCATGGGACGCAGGCGTGGAAGAGCTTAAGGCAGAGGTTGCCGGTGAGGGCTGGGAATGGCGATAAAGAAGAATAAAAAACTAAGACGCATAATTTTTATAGCCATCACGGTGCTGGTAATAGTAATACTTGCCACTGTACTTATTCTGCTGTTCAGACCGGGGAAGAGTGATAATACCGGCATGACTTCCTATGACGATCTGAAAGAGACAATCACAGAGGAATCTGCCGGAGAAAATATAGAGGCGACTGAGGAAGAACCTGTAGAACAAGCTGTTGTAGATCCGGGCGAAGTCCTTGCAAGTGCGGCATACAAGGAAGGTATCATAAGCAGGGCGACTCAGTTTAGGGATGAGTGTGCTTCTTTGTACACGGATATATCCGGAGACCTTGCCAGATTTTCTCTTATTGATATTGATAAGGATGGGATTCCGGAACTTATAATGCACGATGTTTCCGGAAAGAGAGCTTTCTACTGCAGCTATGTAGGTGAAGCTGTCTCCGAGCCCTTTGAGATTTATGTCGATGAAACTGACGATGATTCTTCATATATGCCGGGCACTTACGCAGCTCTTTTTCTTGAGAAGAATCTCTTTATAAAATATGTTATTTCAAATAACGGCGGCAGAATAGAGTCGTATCTTTACAGGGTTAATGAACAGACCAAAGCTCCGGAACTGACAAATAATGTTGCGGTGGAAAACGGAGCTTCATTTATGGCAGGAGACGGAAGCAGTGTTTCTGAGGAGGATTACAGGGCTGTCTTTTCGAGTGCGCTTGGGGATGATTACGGTCATTATTTTCTTGACGAGCTTATGATAGCTGACGGTGAGTATGATTTTAAATCCCAGTATTCCTGGGGATCATCGCCGGCTCTTTCACATATGACTCTTGACGAATTATCAGCTAAGATTGGGGGATAATTTACTTGCTTTTTCAGCTTACGACTATTGGCTTTATAATCATATCGGTTTTACTTTTTCATATCACACCGGGGAGATTTCGTAAGTGGGTGCTTCTTGCTGCGAGTGTATTTTTTATATACTGGCAGGGAAAAGCATTCGGGCTTACGGTGCTCCTTTTTATTACGGTGATCTCATACCTTTTCGGGGGATTGATTTCATATTTTCAAAAAAGAGATGAGGTGAAACTTGCGCATATAACTACTGCTATAGGCATAGCTATTCCTGCGCTTATTCTCTTTGGGTGGAAATACCTTTATATTGCAGCATCATTAGTGGGAGTATCCGTACCGGAAAAAATAGCGGAGCTTGGACTTCCGATAGGTTTATCTTTTTATACATTTCAGGCAATCAGCTATGTTGCCGACGTTTCAATGGGAAAAACTTCACTACAGAAAAATCCGTTTATCTATGCGCTTTACATGATGTGGTTTCCTAAGTGGATGAGCGGCCCGATTGAGAGAGAAGGGGCATTCCTCGAAGAGATTAAGAAGACGGAGAGCGTAAAGTTTTTTGACTTTGACAGGACAATTCGCGCGCTGTCATATCTTTTATGGGGACTTTTCATGAAGATGGTTATTGCCGACAGGATAGGAATTCCGGTTGATGCCGCCTTTGAAAAACCATCGGAGTATGGCTTTCTGACTCTTATGCTGGTTTCACTTTTATATACAATGCAGATATACTGCGACTTCGCGGGCTATACTAATATAATGATCGGAATTTCCGCGCTTTACGGAATAGAACTTACACAGAATTTCAGGACGCCTTATCTTACGGAAAATATAGTGGAATTCTGGCGAGGCTGGCATATTTCGCTAAGTAATTTCCTAAAGGATTACATCTATATTCCGCTTGGAGGAAATCGCAGGGGCGGTGCCAGAAAAGCCTTTAACACCTTGGTGGTTTTCTTTGTGTGCGGTATGTGGCACGGAGCAGGACTTACTTTCATAATCTGGGGAATTTTCCACGGAGTTATGAATGTACTTTCAAGCTTTTTGAGAAAGAGCAAAGCGGCATTTCTTGTAAAAGGAATGCTCGGACGAATTATAAGCTTTATTCTGGTATCCTTTGCCTGGATCTTTTTCAGAGCTCCGGATATGAGCGTTGCCGCTTCGTATATCAAAGGGATGATTCCTTTTGTGGGTACAGCAGGAATTAGAACTGGGCTTTCCTTTGAGGACGGACCGATGCTTGGACTCGTGCAGACAGAATGGTGGATTGCAGGATTATCCCTGCTTATCCTTACAGTTATGGATATAATTTCGTACAGGAAAGACACCATCCCGCCCGAAACCATGTCCGCAAGATGGGGAGACATTACCAGAGGTGCGGTGTTTGTTTTCCTCGCACTTGTAATATTGATATTCGGAAAATACGGAGCCGGAGAAGAAATCAGAAGCTTCGTCTACGCACAATTTTAAATGGGACAAAATATGAAAAGAATAATAGTTACTTCAATTAGTTTAATAGTATTTTTCTGCCTTCTTTCAGTCGCCAACAACGTCCTCTGCGTAAAGACCGAGGCCGGTGTTACGCAGTCGAGGGCACTATACGACCAGCCTAAAAACACAATAGATGTGGTTATGCTTGGTTCAAGTCATGTTCACTGCGGAATCAACACGGCGAGGCTTTTTACCGATTATGGCATAGCTGGTTATGACCTTTCTTCCGCGGAGCAGCCTTTGCATGTTTCCTATCATTATCTGAAGGAGCTATGTAAATATCAAAAGCCTAAGGTTGTTGTTCTCGACTTTTTCACGGCGGCAGCTTTTCAGGAGGATTACAAATACCACTATTATTTCCTCGGTGACAGCTTGTATGGCATGCGCTTTTCGCTAAACAAACTGCAGCTGATGACGGCTTGTTTTGATAATAAAGAAGAACTGTGGAATAAATATTTCCCTTCCTTTTTCGGTTATCATGACAGATATAACGACCTTGAGGAAAAGGATTTAGAGGCTGCTTTCGGCAAAGATTACAGCTATTATAAGGGCTTTGTTCCTCATTTTCATAACGAGTCTATGCCCGATCCTGTGATTGATACCGATGAGTGCAAGGCACCGCTTGAAAAGGCGGTGAGATATCTGGATAAGATAATAGAATATACAAAAGAAAATGATATAAAGCTTTATATAACAATGGTGCCCTACGAGCTGAATGTGGAGCAGCAGGAGGGCCTTAAGCAGGAGGAAACCCAGCGCTACAACTGGCTTGAAAATTATGTGAGAGAGCTTAATGCAGCCGGGGACGATCACGTCTGCTTCGATTATGTATTTAAACATCTGGGTGACATCGGTCTTGATTATACCGGAGGCTCCGACATATCGGATGGCAGCTCTCACCTCAACTACAACGGAGCAAATAAGTATTCCGATTACCTTGGAAATACTCTGATTAACAACTACGGAAGAGACCTCCTGCCCGATCACAGAGGTGATGTCGCCTACGATTCCTATCTAAGACACGCCGAAGCAATAGATCAGCTTGTCGCTGAAAATCAAGATTAAAGTAATCCTTCCATTTCTTTGCTGTTGTGGAAGACGATTATATTTACGATTCCAAAAATGACACCAATAATGCAACCGCCAAGGTGTGCTACGGTATTGGCATCCTTCTGGAAGAAGCATTCATAGACAATCAGTAAACCAAACAGCAGAATATTTATCAGCATGTTTTCTTCCTTAACAAGCTGATCTCTGTTTACGATTAGCCATACCACCATAAAACCTGATAAACCCATGGTGCATCCGCTCGCGCCAAGGGAACCAAAGAAATCGTCAAAAGTAATATTGTAGGCCAGTGTGAGAACATTACCTGCAATACCGGCTAAAAAATACATAATGAAATAAAGACCGTGTCCCATATAGTTTTCAAGTAATGCGCCGATTGCAACCAGGCACAGCATATTTCCGAAGATGTGATCAACGTCTGCGTGCATAAAGGTTGCCGTAATCAGTCTATACCATTCTATTTTATCCGTGTAAAAAAATGCGGCGGGATCCAATATCAGATCATCATAGAAATTCGGTGCGATGCTGTTAGATGCAAGATAAACAAGAACGTTTATAATTACAAGAGCTATCGTTACATAAGCTGTCCTATAAATCTGACCTCTTGTCTTTTTGAAAACCGGACGATAAATATTGTTATCGGACGGGGCTTCTTTGATTTTATTCATAATCCATATTCCTCTAAAGCTTTCTAAAGATTCCCCTCAAAGGCTAATTATACAGCATGTCGGCTGTCAAAGAAATCTCTTTTCTAATACCCTTTGTTCGTATAAAATATTGATATTATGGAAAATACAAACACAGAGAAAAAAACAAATTCATTTTGGAGCATTTTAAGAATAGTGCTCATACTCATTCTTCTTGGGGTCATTATATATGAGGGAGTCATGATATATTTTGATCAGAAGGAGTATTCTGTCGCGACTTCGGAATACGATAACATTGCTGATCAATATGTCATTGTAAAAGATGATAATTCCGAACTTTTCGAGAAAATCGACGAGGAATCTGAGGAGACATATCCTAGGCTCGATATCAATTTTGAGGCATTAAAGGGCATCAATTCCGATTTCATAGGATGGCTCTATTTCCCTGCCATTTCCACAATTAACTATCCTGTGGTAAAGGAACAGTCAATCGACCAGTATCTTCATAAGACCTTTGAAGGAACACCTAATAAAGCAGGCTGCATTTTTATGGATGTTGATTCTGATGCTGATTTTTGCGGCCTCAGTGACTTCTTATTTGGTCATAACATGAGAAACGGATCGATGTTCGGTTCTCTTAAAACTATTTATAAAAACAAGGACAAGGATATCCTTGCGGAAAATCCGTATGTTTATATTTATACGGAGGATAAGATATATAAGTACAAAGTATTCTCATACTATGCTACAACCGTGGGCTCTTACAGCTACACGGAAGTTAAGAACGAGAGTGAATACGAAGATTTTGTAAATTATGTTAAAAACTGTTCTATGAAGGAAATCTCCGGAAATATCGATTTTTCGGAACATCCTTCACTTCTTACATTGTCGACCTGTTCCGGCCAGTCGGGCAGTGGAAACAGGTTCGTTGTTCACACTGTAAAGGTCGCTTCCTTTGACAGGCAGTAGCGACGTAATATCGTTAGCGATTATTTTTTCCAAAACAGAAAAATACAATATTTAAAGGCTCCAAAACCGATATGTATTCACGACTTTACGTAGATTACAATTAAATCACTGAAACAAAAGTGTTTAAGAGAAAGGAAGGGCGTTATGACTACATCATTAACAATGGCAATCGTAATTGCCGCAATCATTATCATTTCTATTATCATTATTGCAGCCGGATATGTTAAGGCACCTCCGGACAGAGCATACATTATATCCGGTATGAGAAAGGTTCCTCGTATCCTCATTGGACGCGCAGGTATCAAGATCCCCTTCTTTGAGAGGGTCGACAGATTGTATCTTGGGCAGATGACTGTTGACATCAAAACAGAGCAGTCCGTTCCTACCAATGACTTCATCAATGTTAATGTTGACGCTGTCGCAAAGGTAAGAATCGGTACTACTCCCGAAGCGATTCAGCTTGCTGCCAAGAACTTCCTCAACAAGAATCCCGAGCAGATCACACTTGATCTTCAGGATTCCCTTCAGGGTAACATGCGTGAGATCATCGGTACACTTGCTCTTAAGGCAATCAATACCGACAGAGACAGCTTCTCAGATCAGGTTATGGAGAAGGCTTCAAAGGACATGAGTAAACTCGGTATCGAGATTTTGTCCTGCAACATTCAGAACGTAACCGATGAAAACGGTCTCATCAATGACCTTGGTATGGATAACACCTCCAAGATCAAGAAGGACGCAGCTGTAGCTAAGGCTCAGGCTGAGAAGGAAGTTGCAGTTGAAAAAGCAAAAGCTGACAAGGAAGCCAATGATGCAAGAATTGCAGCTGATCTTGAGATTGCACAGAAGCAGCGTGACCTTGCTATGAAGCAGGCAGAACTGAAACTGGAAACCGATGCTGCAATGGCTAAAGCCGATGCCGCATACGAGATTCAGAGACAGGAACAGGAAAAGACAATTCAGACCAACACCGTTAATGCCCAGATTGCAAAGGCAGAGCGCGAGGCTGAACTTAAGCAGAAGGAAGTTGCTGTAAAGCAGCAGGAACTTGCAGCTGAGATTGAGAAAAAGGCCGATGCTGAAAAGTACCAGGCTGAGAAGGCCGCTGAGGCAGAGCTTGTAAAACGTCAGAAGAAAGCCGATGCTGATAAGTATGAGCAGGAGCGTGAGGCTGATGCAAGGAGAGCACAGGCTGAGGCACAGAAATTCGCAGCAGAGCAGGAAGCAGCAGGTATCAAAGCTAAGTACGATGCCGAGGCTGCAGGTATTGAAGCCAAGGGTCGTGCCGAGGCGGAAGCTATCAAGGCTAAAGGTCTTGCGGAAGCTGAAGCAATGGAGAAAAAGGCAGAAGCGTACAAGAAGTACAACGGAGCTGCTATGGCTGAGATGATGATCAAGATCATGCCTCAGATGGCTGCCGAGATTGCAAAGCCTCTTTCACAGATCGACAAGATCAATATATACGGAACAGGCGATGGAACAAACGGTGCAAGCCAGATTTCAGGCAACATGCCTATCGTTATGAAGCAGGTGTTTGATACCATGTCAGAAGCTACCGGTGTTGATTTCACTGAGATCATGAGAGCCGGAACCTATGATGCTAAGGTAAACAAGAACATCAACCTCACCGGCAACGGTGTGAATGTGAGCGTTGAAGCAGAGAATACAGTTACTGAATAAGTAAAAAAGATCAAGATTTTTAATTTGAAAAAAAGTTAAAAAAGTATCTTGACACATCTGTTTCATAAGCGTAAAATCACAAACTATAAAAGACAAGGGCGTCTTAGAGTTAACACTCTAAGGCGCTTTTTCTTATCTTTTTGAATACACTCCGGAGAATGTGTACTCACAATTGTATACATGTATTCATAAGTAATCACCGGGCATTGTTTTGACCGGAAGTTCTACAAATGATTTATTAGGCGGTGCAATGGGGCATCAGACTGTATGAGCAGTCTCCCTGCGCACCGCCAATTTTATTATCCCGACTAATTTAGGAATCGGAGGAGCAGGTTATGAGTGAAGAAATTTTAAGTGCAATTGATTCGAGTGTTTTCGGAGTTTGGTTTTTGATCGGAGCAGCTCTTGTATTCTGGATGCAGGCAGGCTTTGCAATGTGTGAGGCAGGTTTTACAAGAGCAAAGAATACAGGAAACATCATTATGAAAAACCTGATGGATTTCTGTATCGGTACTGTAGTATTTATTCTCATCGGTTTTGGATTACTCCTTGGTGAGGACATGATGGGAATCATCGGAAGACCGGGATTTGATATTTTTACAAGTTATGCAAATTTCGACTGGTCCAATTTCGTATTTAACTTAGTGTTCTGTGCAACAACAGCAACGATCGTTTCAGGATCCATGGCTGAGAGAACAAAGTTCATTTCCTACTGTGTATACTCAGCAGTTATCTCAGCAATCATTTATCCTATTGAAGCTCACTGGACATGGGGCGGCGGTTTCCTTGCACAGATTGGATTCCACGATTTTGCAGGATCCACATGTATCCACATGGTTGGTGGTATCTCAGCCCTGATCGGTGCAGCATTCCTCGGACCTCGCATTGGAAAGTTCGAGAGAAATGCAAGAGGAGAAGTTGTTAAGGTAAACGCTTTTCCCGGACATAATCTTACAGCAGCAGCTCTTGGTGTTTTCATTCTCTGGCTTGGCTGGTATGGATTCAACGGAGCAGCATGTACTACAGTAGAACAGCTTGGAAGCGTATTTGTAACAACAACAATAGCACCTGCACTTGCAACAGTAACATGCATGATTTTCACATGGCTGAGGTATGGTAAGCCCGATGTTTCAATGTGTCTCAATGCTTCACTTGCAGGACTTGTAGCAATCACAGCTCCCTGCGATGTAACAGATGCTTTTGGTGCAATCGTAATCGGTATAGTAGCAGGACTTCTTGTTTGCTTCGGTGTATGGTTCCTTGATTATAAGCTTCACGTTGATGATCCGGTTGGTGCCGTAGCAGTTCACTGCTTAAACGGCATCTGGGGAACACTTGCAGTTGGACTTTTTGCAACAAACGCAGCACCCGGTTACAGCATTGCTGATGCAGCAGGAAATGAGATGACAGGTCTCTTCTATGGCGGCGGCTTCAAACTCCTTGGTATTCAGTTTGTAGGATTTGCAGCAGTTGCAGCATGGACAGCAGTAACAATCACAATCACATTCGTAGCTATTAAAGCAATCCTTGGCCTCAGAGTTAGTGAGGAAGAGGAAATCACAGGTCTTGATGCAACCGAGCACGGTCTTGCATCTGCATATTCAGGATTCGCACTTATGGATATCTCCAATACTCTTAACATGAGTGTCAATGAGAATACAGACCTTGGTGTTGATGAATATGACAAGGCTACAGAGTTCCAGAAGAATGCATCAGTTCCTGTTGTAACAGGTCCTGTTAAATCAGATTCTGCTATTCATAAGGTAGTAATTGTTACAAAGCTTTCAAGATACGACAAGCTTCGTAAGGCAATGAACGAACTTGGTGTAACCGGAATGACAGTTACTCAGGTTATGGGATGCGGGGTACAGAAGGGCTCAGGTCAGAAGTACCGCGGAGTTGAGATGGATGTGACACTTCTTCCCAAGATTAAGCTGGAAGTTGTTGTCAGCAAGATTCCTGTAGAGGATGTTATTGAGGCAGCTAAGAGAACTCTTTATACAGGAAAAATCGGTGATGGTAAGATCTTCGTTTACAGCATCGATAACGTAGTTAAGATTCGCACCGGCGAGGAAGGCGTACTTGCACTTGCAGATGCTGAATAAATATATGTAACCAGGAGGAACAACAGATATGTGCGCAATACTCACATATACAAGGGAAGAAATCAGTAAGGATTTCTTTGAGGAAATGCTGCAAAGGACAGCATCCAGAGGGCCTGACAAATTCAGGACACTAAAGGTAAAGGGCGGATGGCTCGGGTTTAATCGCCTGGCGATCATGGGACTGAATTGCAAAGGAATGCAGCCCTTTGAACTGAACGGAAATGCTGTTATTTGCAACGGAGAGCTTTACGGATTCAAAGCCCTTAAGTCATATCTGAAATCAATGGGTTATACCTTTCAGAGTGACAGCGATTGTGAGATCATTCTTCCGCTTTATGAGAAGCTTGGAACCAAAATGTTTTCACTTCTCGACGCAGAGTTTGCGATGGTCATCTACGATGATGAAAAGAGAAAGTTTATCGCAGCGAGGGATCCGATAGGAATCAGACCTCTTTACTACGGATATGATGAGGATGGGTACATACTGTTTGCCTCTGAACCTAAGAACCTCACAGGTGTTTGTAAAAAAATATCACCTTTCCCGCCCGGACATTATTACGAGGACGGCAAGTTCATTTCTTACAGAGACATGACCGAGGTTAAGGAAATTAGAACCGACAACCTAGAGACAATTACTAAAAACATTCATGACAAGCTTTTAAATGGAATAAAGAAGAGACTGGATGCAGACGCTCCTGTTGGATTCCTTCTTTCAGGAGGTCTGGATTCATCTCTGGTTTGCGGAGTGGCCGCAAGTCTTCAGGACAAACCGATAGAGACCTTTGCAATCGGAATGGATATAGATGCTATAGACCTTAAGTATGCAAGAGAGGTTGCAGATTACATCCACAGCAATCACCACGAAGTGATTATCAGTAAACAGGATGTTCTGGATGCACTCGAGCCTGTTGTAAAGGCTCTTGGAACCTACGACATAACAACAATCAGAGCATCAATAGGAATGTATCTTCTTTGCAAATGGATCCATGAAAACACCGATATTAAGGTTGTTCTGACCGGAGAAATTTCGGATGAACTTTTTGGATATAAGTACACAGACTTTGCACCAAGTGCCGAAGCCTTCCAGGAGGAAGCGAAAAAGAGAATACGCGAACTTCATATGTACGATGTACTTCGAGCTGACAGATGCATAAGTGTTAACTCACTGGAAGCAAGAGTTCCTTTCGGAGATCTGGACTTCGTGGATTATGTAATGAGCATTGATCCCGAGAAGAAACTCAATACTTACGGAATGGGTAAGTACTTATTAAGGAAAGCCTTTGAGCCTGACAAGTTTATTCCTCATTCAATCCTCATGAGAGAGAAAGCTGCATTCTCAGATGCGGTCGGACATTCACTTCGAGATGACCTCATGGAATATGCAGAAGCTCATTATACGGATGAGGAATTTGAAGAGAAGAGAAAGAAATACACACATGCAACACCTTTCACTAAGGAATCTCTTCTTTACAGAGAATTATTTGAAAAATACTATCCGAGCCAGTCGGATATGGTTATAGATTTCTGGATGCCCAACAAGAGCTGGAAGGGATGTGACGTAAACGACCCGTCAGCCCGTGTGTTATCAAACTATGGAGCATCAGGAAAGTAAATAAAAGGAGGAAACGGTAATGATAGAAGCAAGTAAACTTACAGAAGAATTTGGATGTCTTGTTTTTAACGATAAGATCATGAGGGAACGTCTTCCCAAAGACATTTACAAGGCAGTACATAAGACAATAGAGATGGGTTCTCATCTCGAACTTGATGTTGCTAATACAGTAGCAGCTGTCATGAAGGAGTGGGCTATTGAGAACGGTGCAACACATTTCACACATTGGTTTCAGCCTATGACAGGCCTTACAGCCGAAAAGCATGACAGCTTTATTTCACCCACCGATAATGGCGGAGTTCTCATGGAGTTTTCAGGAAAAGAACTCGTAAAGGGTGAACCTGATGCATCAAGTTTTCCTTCAGGTGGTCTTCGTGCAACCTTTGAAGCACGTGGCTATACAGCATGGGATCCTTCATCTCCCGCCTTCATAAAAGATGGTTCTCTTTACATTCCGACAGCATTCTGCTCTTACGGCGGAGAAGCTCTTGACAAGAAGACACCCCTTCTTAGGTCAATGGAAGCTCTGTCCAAGGAAGCTGTTAAACTGCTCCACCTCCTGGGGTATGAGGATGTAAAGCGCGTAAACACCACAATCGGCTCTGAGCAGGAGTACTTCTTAATTGATAAAGACTTCTACAAAAAGAGAAAGGACCTTCTTTTCACCGGCCGTACACTGATCGGTGCACCGGCAACAAAAGGTCAGGAGATGGAGGATCACTACTTTGGAGTTATCAAGCCCAAGGTATCCGCATACATGCATGACCTTGATGAAGAGCTTTGGAAGCTTGGTATTCCCGCAAAGACAAAGCACAACGAGGTAGCTCCTTCTCAGCATGAGATGGCTCCCGTATTTGAGACAGCTAACATTGCTGTTGATCACAACCAGCTTACAATGGAGGTTATGAAAAAAGTTGCCGATAAGCACAACTATGCATGCCTCTTACATGAGAAGCCCTTTGAAGGAATCAATGGTTCAGGTAAGCACAACAACTGGTCAGTTTGCACTGACACCGGAATGAACCTTCTTGATCCCGGAAAGAATCCCGGAGAGAACATTCCTTTCCTTCTGTTCCTGATGGCTGTTATTTCAGCTGTTGATGAATATGCACCGATCCTTCGACTTTCCGTTGCATCTGCAGGAAACGACCACAGACTTGGCGGCAACGAGGCACCTCCGGCAATTATCTCAATTTTCGTAGGTGATGAGCTTGCACAGGTTCTCAGTGCAGTTGAAGAAGGAAAAGCATATGAGAGCCAGGGTAAGGTTCAGATGGCAATGGGAGCAAAGGTTCTTCCTCATTTCACAAAGGATAACACAGACAGAAACAGAACCTCACCTTTCGCATTCACAGGAAACAAGTTTGAGTTCCGTATGCCCGGTTCCTCAGTTTCAGTAGCAAATGCTAACATCGTTCTTAACACAGCAGTTGCTGAAGAAGTAGCTAAGCTCTATGAGAAGCTTTCAGCTTACAGCGGAGACGAACTTAAGGAGAAGATAAGAGAAGTCCTTAAGGAAACACTTGCAGCTCACAAGAGAATTCTCTTTAACGGAAACGGCTACACAGACGAGTGGGTTAAGGAAGCAGCAAAGAGAGGTCTTGCAAACCTTAAGTCACTTCCCGATGCAATGCCTTACTGGATCAGTGATGAGTCAGTTGAACTTTTCACAAAGCACGGCATCTTCACTAAGGAAGAGATTTATTCAAGATATGACATCCTCCTTGAGAACTACTCAAAGTCAGTTCACATCGAAGCACTTACAATGCAGGAGATGGTAAGAAAGGATCTGACAGAAGGTATTGTTTCTTATCAGAAGGATCTCGGAAAAGAAATCGCTCAGAAGAAGAGCCTTCTCGGAGACGGAAGCGCAGTTCTTGAGACAGGAGTCCTCAAGACAATCGATGAGGCATCCACAGGAATGTGCAAGGCACTTGCAACACTTGAGGCTGATACAAAGAAGGCTGAAGAGAAGGAAGATCTTCTTGAGCAGGCAGCTTACTATCAGCAGACAATTCTTTCAGATATGGATGAACTTCGTAAGTATGCTGATGAAGCTGAAGCCCTTATCCCTGATAAGTATCTTAGCTACCCGACTTACGGACAGATGCTTTTCTCACTTAGATAAAAAGTACTAACTTAACAAGGCTCCTTGAATAAACTTTATTCTTGTGAGCCTTGTAATAAAAAACTACTTGAAAATGCTATTAGATTTTTATCAATAACCTAGTGGTGAGTGTATAGCATATATGAATTTTAATCGATGATGCGTAAGCAACAAGATTAAAATTCATATATGCTATGCGCGCGCCACGGACTATTAACAAAAAATGGTAGGAAGAGAAATGGACAATTGGATGAATGAGCGTGATGCCTGCGGTATCGGCGCGGTTATAAATATAGACGGTAAGGCCGACAATAAAGTTCTCGACGATGCGCTGAGTATTGTTGAGAAACTTGAGCATAGAGCCGGAAAAGATGCCACAGGAAAGGTCGGCGACGGTGTTGGTATTCTGGTTCAGATTTCACACAAATTCTTTGGTAAACAGGCGCAAAAACTCGGAATAACACTGAAGGATGCCGGAGACTACGGGATCGGAATGTTTTTCTTTCCCCAGGATTCAATGAAAAGAATGTTCGCAAAGCGAATGCTCGAAGTAATTGCTGAGAAGGAAAATCTCAAGGTTCTCGGATGGAGAGATGTGGAAATTCACCCTGAGATACTCGGTGAAGTTGCAAGAAACTGCATGCCTTATATCTGCCAGTGCTTCATAGAAAGACCCGATGATGCGGAGAGAGGAATTGAATTCGACAGAAGACTCTATCAGCTTAGAAGAGAGTATGAGAAATCCTCCGAGGACACCTACATCTGCTCATTTTCATCAAGGACAATAGTTTATAAGGGCATGTTCCTTGTGGGACAGCTCCGCAATTTCTATGAGGATCTTTTATCACCTGATTATCATACGGCAGTTGCCCTTGTGCACAGCCGCTTTTCAACAAATACGACTCCTTCCTGGCAGAGAGCGCATCCGTACAGAATGATCGCACACAACGGTGAGATCAATACTATCCGCGGCAACAGCGACAGAATGCTTGCCCGTGAAGAGACCATGCATTCAGATGTTTTCGGAGATGACCTCGGAAAAGTTTATCCTGTAATAGCTTCTTCAGGTTCGGATTCAGCCATGCTTGATAACACACTTGAGTTCTTATATATGAACGGCATGGATCTTCCGCTTGCAATGATGCTTACTATTCCTGAGCCCTGGAAGCACAATGATTTCATGGAACAGGACAGAAAGGATTTCTATCATTACTATGCGACAATGATGGAGCCCTGGGACGGACCTGCGGCTGTCCTTTTCACAGACGGAGAGGTATTTGGCGCAACTCTTGACAGAAACGGACTCAGACCTTCCAGATATTATGTCACCAAGGACGGCAGACTTATACTGGCTTCCGAGGTTGGTGTTCTTGACATACCCGAAGAAAAAATCCTGAAGAAATCACGTCTTTCTCCGGGACACATGCTTCTTGTTGATACAAAGCAGGGACGAATCATTTCAGATGAAGAATGCAAGCAGAAGTATTCGACCGCAAAGCCTTACGGTGAGTGGCTCGACAGACATCTTCTGCATTTAAATAAATTGACGATTCCCAATAAGAAGATTCCGAGAAGCACGCAGGAGATGCGTGATAAGCTCTACAAAGTATTCGGATATTCCTATGAGGATGTAAAGAGCCAGATCATGCCTATGGCTACAAACGGAATTGAGCCCACTGTTTCCATGGGTACAGATATTCCGCTTGCTATGCTTTCACAGCATCATCAGCCCCTGTTCTGCTACTTTAAGCAGCTTTTTGCACAGGTTACAAACCCTCCGATCGATTCACTTCGTGAGAAGGTAGTAACGGATACAACTGTGTACATCGGATCAGACGGTAATCTTCTTGAGGAAAAGAGCGACAACTGCCGCGTACTCGAGGTTAACAACCCGATTCTCACAGGTGTTGATCTTATGAAAATCGAAGCTCTTGATCAGCCCGGTTTCCATGTAAGAAAGATTTCACTTCTTTATTATAAGAACACTCCGGTGGAAAGAGCACTTGAGCAGCTCTGTATCTCAGTTGACAGAGCAGTTGCGGACGGCATCAACATCATAATCCTTTCTGACAGAGGTGTCGATGAAAACCACATGCCTATCCCTTCACTTCTTGCAGTGTCTGCAGTTGAGCAGCATCTCGTAAGAACAAAGAGACGTACGGCAGTATCACTTATCTTAGAGAGCGGCGAGCCCAGAGACGTTCACCAGATAGCTACGCTTCTTGGTTTTGGTGCAAGAGCTATTAATCCTTATCTTGCGCAGGAATGTATTGCAGAGCTTATTGATATAGGAATTCTCGATAAGGATTATCACACTGCAATCGAAGACTACAACAAGGCACTCCTTGGCGGCGTTGTAAAGATTGCTGCGAAGATGGGTATTTCTACACTTCAGTCCTATCAGTCAGCTAAGATATTTGAAGCAATCGGACTTTCAAGTGAGTTTGTAGATAAGTACTTTACAGGAACAGTCAGCCGCGTCGGTGGTATCGGAATCAAGGAGATTGGAGAGGACGTTGAGCTTCGTCACAACAAAGCCTTCGATCCGCTTGGACTTTCAACCGATACAACACTTGACTCTATTGGCTTCCACACTCTCAGAAGTGGAGAGGACAAGGAAGATCATATGTATAGTCCGAAGACTATCGTTACTCTCCAGAGAGCAGTAAGAGAAGGTGATTACGACAGATTCAAGGAATACACCAAGATGGTCGACGATGAAAACAGACCACATACATTAAGAGCACTTCTATCCTTTGTCCCCACCGGTAAACCGGTTCCGCTTGATGAGGTTGAGAGCGAGGAAGAAATCGTAAAGCGCTTCCAGACAGGAGCGATGTCCTACGGTTCACTTTCCAAGGAAGCTCATGAGACCCTCGCAATTGCCATGAACAGACTTGGCGGAAAGTCCAATACCGGTGAAGGCGGTGAGGATGTTGCCAGATTCGGAACAGAGAGAAACAGTGCTGTTAAACAGGTTGCTTCAGGTCGTTTCGGTGTAAGCAGCAGATATCTTCAGAGTGCCAAGGAAATTCAGATAAAGATGGCGCAGGGAGCAAAGCCCGGTGAAGGCGGACATCTTCCGGGTAAAAAGGTATATCCCTGGGTTGCTTCAACAAGATTCTCAACTCCGGGTGTTGCGCTGATATCACCTCCGCCGCACCATGATATTTATTCCATCGAGGATCTTGCACAGCTTATCTATGACCTGAAAAATGCAAATGACAAGGCAAGGATTTCAGTAAAGCTTGTATCAGAGGCAGGCGTCGGAACTATCGCATCAGGTGTTGCAAAGGCCGGCGCACAGGTAATCCTGGTATCAGGTTATGACGGAGGAACAGGTGCTGCTCCTTCTTCATCAGTACACCATGCAGGTCTTCCCTGGGAGCTTGGTGTAAGCGAAGCTCATCAGTCACTTTTGGATAACGGCCTTAGAAGCAGAGTAGTTCTTGAGACAGACGGAAAGCTTATGACAGGAAGAGACGTTGCCATAGCTGCACTTCTTGGAGCAGAGGAATTCGGTTTTGCAACTGCTCCCCTTGTATGTATGGGCTGTATGATGATGAGAGTCTGCAACAAGGATACATGTCCTGTAGGAATTGCTACTCAGAACGAGGAACTCAGAAAGAGATTTAAGGGTAAGCCCGAGCATGTAATGAACTTCATGCTTTTTGTTGCAAGACAGCTTCGTAAGATCATGAGCGAGCTTGGCTTTAAAAACCTTGAGGATATGATAGGAAGAACCGACTGCCTTAAGATGAGAAGTGTGCCGAAGGCTAGATGCAAGGATGCTGCAGATCTTAAGAGAATTTTGGATGCTTCCTATGTCGGAAGAGACAAAAATCATTTTGAACCTGCTGATATATATGACTTCGGACTTGAGAAAACTCTTGATTCCAAAGTGCTTATTCCGGAATACGAAAAAGGAAAAGCAGCTCTTAAAAAGAATCTGCAGAGTGCTCAGACCGACAGTGACAAGAAGAGTAAAAATGCAGAGCTTAACATCAAGGTGGATATTTCTAGTACCGACAGAAGTTTTGGAACACTCCTTGGAAGCAGAGTTACTGCAGACTTTAATAACACCCTTCCGGATGATTCCATCAAGGTGGAAGCACACGGCGGCGGCGGACAGTCCTTTGGAGCATTCCTTCCAAACGGTGTCACTCTGAAACTTTACGGTGATGCCAATGATGGTTTCGGGAAGGGGCTTTCCGGAGGAAAGGTAATTGTAAGACCTTCTGAGAAAGCAACCTACAAAGCACATGAAAACATTATCATCGGTAATGTTGCTTTATACGGAGCTACTGCAGGAAAAGCTTATGTATGCGGAGTTGCCGGAGAGAGATTCTGTGTCAGAAATTCCGGTGCCATAGCAGTTTCCGAGGGCTGTGGTGATCACGGTCTTGAGTACATGACAGGCGGAAGAGCAGTTATTCTCGGAATGACAGGTAAAAACTTCGCAGCCGGTATGAGCGGCGGAATCGCTTATGTACTTGATAAGGAACACACATTATACCTTCGAATGAATAAGGATATGTCTTCACTTTACGAAGTAACTGAAAAGTACGACATCGCAGAACTTCACTCAATCCTTGAGGATTATGTAAAGGAGACCGGTTCGGAGTACGGACGTGAGATTCTTGATGATTTCGATGACTACATCGCAGATTTCAAGAAGATTGTTCCGAATGATTATCAGAAGATGCTTACTGCAATCGGTAAGTACGAGGAGCAGGGCATCGATCACGAGCATGCAGTGCTGGAAGCTTTTAAGGAGTTGACCTAAGATGGGAAAAGATACAGGATTTCTTGAATATAACAGAACAAATAACAGGGACGTTCCGCCCGAGGAAAGAATAAAGAATTTTGAGGAGTTTCACACTCCTCTCGATTCTGAAAAAAGAAGACAGCAGGCTGCAAGATGCATGAACTGCGGAGTTCCGTTTTGCCAGTCAGCAATGAACTTAAGCGGCATGGTAGTGGGCTGTCCTCTGAACAATCTCATTCCGGAGTGGAACGATGAAGTATATAAAGCTCATGATGAGCATGCATTTGCAAGACTTCATAAGACCAGCAATTTTCCGGAATTCACGGGCCGTGTATGTCCCGCACTTTGTGAAAAAGCCTGCATGTGCGGACAAAACGGCGATGCTGTAACGGTTCATGACAATGAGTTGTTCCTGGTTGAGACAGCTTATGCTAAGGGTTACATCAAACCGTTTATTCCGAGCATAAGAAGCGGTAAAAAAGTTGCAGTAATCGGAAGCGGTCCCTCCGGATTGGCCGTAGCAGATGAGCTTAATCACAGAGGACACAAGGTTGAAGTCTTCGAGAGAGAGGATGAGATCGGCGGACTTTTGATGTACGGTATTCCCAACATGAAGCTTGATAAGAGCGTAATTAAGCGAAGAAGAAAGCTTATGGAAAAAGAGGGAGTCGTGTTCCACACAGGGACTGATGTAGGAAAAGATGTTAAATCCGCTGAGCTTCTTCCGGGATTTGACGCAGTTGTTTTTTGCTGCGGTGCCAAAAAGGCAAGACCCCTTGCGGTAGCTGATCCCGAGAAGGTAAAAGGCGTTTATAATGCAGTTGATTTCCTTACATCAACAACCAAAGCGCTTGTAAAAGGTGGCGGCAAGACAGTTGCTTCACTTCAGGCACAGGGCGGATATATCGATGCAAAGGATAAAAATGTAGTTATTGTAGGAGGCGGAGATACAGGTAATGACTGTATTGGTACAGTTATAAGACACGGCGCAAAGAGCGTTACAGCTCTTGAGATGATGCCAAAGCCGCCGGTTGAACGAGCTGCTAATAATCCCTGGCCGGAGTGGCCAAAGACCTTGAAGACCGATTACGGTCACGAGGAAGCTATCCATGTTTTCGGAAGCGATCCGAGAGTCTTTGAGACAACGGTGAAGGGAATAACAACAGATAAAAAGGGTAACTTAAAGCAGATCGAAACGGTTAAGGTTACCTTTAAGGACGGCAAGCTCACCGAGGTTCCCGGTTCGGAAAAAACCTTGAAATGTGATATACTTTTAATAGCCGCAGGCTTCATAGGCTGTGAAGATTATACCGCTGACGAGTTTTCACTTAAGCGCAGCCAGAGAGGCACAGTATTAACTGCTGAGGACGGCTATCACATTCAGGGAACAAAGCTTTTTGCTGCAGGGGATATGCACAGAGGACAGTCTCTTGTTGTATGGGCTATCGCAGAAGGAAGAGCCTGTGCCAAGGAAGTTGACGAGTACCTGATGGGATATACGAATTAAAATCTTGTTGGGGAAGTTGTCATGGGCGAGAATTCAGCATATTACAATGAGTTACAGAGTAGACGCAGGGATAACATCAACAGTGTCAAAGCGCTGCTGCCGCAGTATGCGCATGGATTTGTTGATGAATGTCTTTTGAAATATCAGATAAATACTGCGTACAGCTATGCCCATGACATCTACTTTTTCTTCGGATACATAAAGGAGAACAATCCTCTATGCAGGAATCTGGAGATAAAGGATATCCCTCTTATGGTGCTTGAACATATGAAGGCACCGGATATCAATGAATTCCAGACCTATGTTGCGCAGGGACATAAGGTCACAAAGTCAGGCATCAAGCAGGCGAGGGAGAGAGCCATTGCGAGAAAGATGGCCTCGGTAAGGAATTTCTTCAAGTACCTCATTAAGTTTGATTATCTGGAGAATGATCCTACTCTCAAAGCAGTGACAAGGTCCAGGGAAAAGCAAAGAAGATCAATCAACCGTCTTGACAGCGACCAGGTAAAGATGCTGATGGACACGGTTACCAATGTGAAGTCAGGTTCGCATCATTCACAGGTTATGAGCGAGCTTACGTCGAAAAGAGATCTTGCGATAATTACACTTTTGCTCAATACCGGAATTCGTGTATCGGAGTGCGCGGGACTTGATCTCAAGGATGTCGATTTCAAAACCAATACGATCAAGATTGTGAGAAAGGGCGGCTTCGAGGACGAGCTCTACATCAGTGAGATAGTTCGTAACACTCTTCGCGACTATATAAATAACGAGAGAGAATCTCTGATGGCTGAGGATGAGGAAGAGGAAGCTCTTTTCATATCGCTTAAGCACAACAGGCTATCAGTCAGAAGTATTCAGCACATGGTAGGTAAGTACGGACAGAATACCGGACTTGAGAAGAAACTTACACCGCATAAACTAAGGCGTACTTACGGAACCGCGTTATACAATAAGACCAGTGACATCTACATGGTTGCCGATGTTTTGGGGCATAAGGATGTCAACACCACGGTAAAGCATTACGCAGCAGTGGAAGAAGAGCACAAGAGACGCGCTGCCGGAATTGATATTTACGATATGAATGATGATGAATAATTATTAGGGTTGTCACATATGTGGCAGCCCGTTTTTTTGGCACAATTGCTTAATGAAGTATTTTAAAAAATTGTGCAACATTTTTTAATGCTGAACTGTATAATAGGTAAAGTCGATTTTATTTAGGAGGGACTATGAAAAAACAAGCATTATCGGTTTTATCGATTTTACTGGGCATATGTCTGGTAACCGGATGTGGGGGATCAAGTGGGATTAATGAATTAACAAAAAAAGTCGGGGGATTTAAATCTTCTGAGAGTACTATCGGAGAGTCCGACATACTACCTACCGATGATCAGAACGGTGACAAGGATGTGTCTTCAAATGATGATCAGAAAGGCACCCTGGACGTACTTTCAAACAATAAAAAGAGCGGTACCATAGACGTACTTTCTAACATCAAAAATAAGTATGCATCTGCTACGGTAGACAGCGCACATGAATTCGGCGAGCCTATGTATAATCTTCCCAAAGATTATGTATTTGAGTTTGACTGTAATGAAGAAGCAATGAAGTGGGATTATAACATGGCTTTCAGTGTATATACAACACTTGATTTCGAAAATCCTGACAAGTATACCCACGACTGCAGCGTATGCTCACTTGAAAACGGTAAAATATTAGTAGAACCGTCTGTTGTAGATAATTTCTATGACATACCCGAGAGCACTATTACCGCAGAAACAGATACTTTTGCTGCATGGGAAACAGAGTGTGATGGTACATGGGGAAGCCTTAATAAGCTGTATTTAGTACAGAAATACGATCTTCAAACAGGTGAAGAACTTGCTAAACCTATTATCACACCCTTTAGTATCCAACATGATATTGAATCAACAACGGTAAAGCAAAAAATAGATGACAATAACAATTATTATCTTGAATGGACTCCTGTAAGAGGAGCTTCCTCATATCTGGTTTTTAAGCTGACTGATTTAGGCTATTATCTGGTTTATAAGACAACAGATACAAAAGCGTCTGCAGATAGTTTTTGGGGACAGCTTGATTCCGATAGGTGGAGTGAGTTAGTAAATAAGGATTTAGAAGAAAGTGGTTATGATACTACCACTTCTGAAAAGCTTTACATGAATAGTGATCTGCATGATGACAAGCACTGCAAGTTTGCTGTAGTAGCCGTAAGAGATGGAAAGACATCAGGTATCAGTAATATAGTTGATTCTGATGAACTCGCTGATTTATTACCATATACGAAAGAAGGAAATCTTGAGGTTACAATAAGGCAGGTAAGCGATCTGCCGGTTTACACTAATGTGACAACAGTAAACGATAAGACTATGCAGATGATTATCGACTATCATGGATGTGTTTGCAAACATGGGGACGATGATTCAACAACATATTATCTGTTTCCTAAGATTTATCATACGGATTTATCTCCGTTTTTGATTACTGTACATGGTATGCCCTATGGTGAATTTACAAAATATGCGCAGCAGGTAGCTGACAGACAGGATAAAATTACTGCTACAATGCCTACAGGCAGAGTAGAGACAAATGTAGATGTTTCTAACGTTCCGACCATAGAAGACCCGGAGGTATCAGAAAATCCGGAGACATCAGTAGAACCTGCAATACCCGAAGAGCCTAACACCCAGGAAGAACCTGGTTCAGCTAATGAACTGATGACAGAAGTGGCAGACATGGTTAACACCAATTTGACATTATTGCAGGAGCAGAGCGGTGTTTCTCTGGATGATGTTATATTTGCTGAGTCACCCCTCGAAGAATGGATGGCGTACTGCCTGATGGCCAGAAGTGAATATATTCCGGTTCCTTACAGCGAGTTCCCCGAAGGAGCAGATGTAGAAGGCACAACTAACAAACTGTTATCTATGTACAGACAGAATCCTACTAGCGGTGTAATCAATGGTATTAAGTATTCATATGATTATGAGACATATATTGTAGAGTATGTTGACGATACAAATGACAGACTGGGCAAGTCGGTAGAGGAGATGAAAAAGGCTAAGGAAGTAGCTGACTGCGTATCAGCAGGCTTATCAAGTGATTATGATAAGGTAGTTGCGTTGAACGATTATTTCTGTTCTAATGCATCTTATGATGAGAGCTCTATGTCTACTGAAGTGGATATGAATTCACTCACACAATCATTTATTGATGCTCATACACCTTATGGTATTTTGTGCAATAACTACGGTGTATGTGAAAGCTATTCTGAAGCTATGGCTCTTGCAGGAAGACTTGCCGGTCTTGACGTAATTATTGAAACCGGAGATCTGTACGGTGCCGGCGGACATGAGTGGAACAGAGTAAATATTGATGGAAACTGGTGTATTCTTGATATAACCAACAATGATAACGAGATGGTACCTAACGGTCTTTGCAACATAACGGACAGTATGGCAACTCAGCTCCTGATATCAGATAAAACATCGTATTTGTTCGATGCTTCAGCTAATACTGATTCTTATGAATACTATCACATGAACGGTGAGTATGTTGAATCTACTACCGACCTTGCAGATAAGCTTAGAGAGCAGTTAGACAGTGATGGTGTTGCGCATGTTCGCTGCAGCGAAAACATGACGCAGGATGATGTTACTGCAGTAGCTCAGCAGCTGTATAGTGAGGGCTATGACATCTCTGAAGGATATTTCGTATACAATATAGCTATACTTTCAAAGTAAAACACTTTTGTAGAGTTTGGAAAGTGAAGTAAAATAAAAAGTCGTCCTTTCAAAAATGAAGGGATGACTTTTTTTGTAATTACTGTATAATTCTATTTTTGTGGGGGACTATATAATTGGAGGAGTGACTTACTATAAGGTTGATACCAATCAGTTCTCAAAGAGCCAGGTGGATTTTTACCGGGATATGCTTACTTCGCGCAGAGATGGATGGCTTCCCAGTCCCAAACAGAAATGGACCAAGATTGCCGGGGCGATATTAAGGCAGAAGAATGGTCACAAGGACGGGGACCGCAATCCGT
The DNA here is from genome assembly GCF_900104155.1 of Butyrivibrio sp. INlla16. Taxonomy (GTDB): domain Bacteria; phylum Bacillota; class Clostridia; order Lachnospirales; family Lachnospiraceae; genus Butyrivibrio. Next base: position 26,083 of record NZ_FMYB01000010.1, on the reverse strand, counting down.
TTGTTGATGCTATAGCTTATATGGGTGGAGATGGTTATATTTTGACAGATGAACCGAACATTCACAATGACCGTTGTATAGAGATTCCTTTCAAGGAGGCAGGATCGCTTCAACAAATGGAGAAGGATCTGCTTAGCTGTCTGAACTATTCAGAATCTGTCATTGGTCTATGCGGCTTGTTCAAGGATAGTGAAAGCTTAAACAGCGGTCCGGTATTTTACCGAGGAGGTATGGGATGGGAAGCTGATGGTAAAGCGTATTTTGTTGTTGCGGTTCTTTTCAGCGACTTCAAGGTGACGCCTATCCTTCCGGATGCTGACCCTGCCAAGGGTAATTTTGTTGAGACTACGGTTAGTGATGTAACAAGTGAAGGTGGGGAATTAAACTCACAGCTGATAAACAGAGCGGCAGACAGGACTCTTGATGCCTCACAGACAATAGGCAAAGACTCAGTTGTAACTATAAGGACCGAGGTGACAGGAAGCAAGGAGTATTCGATTAGTGAAACTTTAACTGTAGGCGCTGAATATGGATTTACAGGTGCGTTTAAGGGATCCGTAGAAGTGAGTGTCGGCGCCTCTCAGGTTTTCCATAAATCATTGACTGAAGGTCAAGATACTTCAAAAACCTTTCACACTGACAATACAATTTCTGCCGGGCTTCCGCCATTTACAGGTGGAATGCTTAAGCAGGTTTATGGAACCCAGCAGGTGGAGACGACATATAACTGCCCGGTTGCTCTTACTTACAGGGTACGAGTACTTCAGTACCGTGCCGGGTATAAGAAAAATGGGCAGAATTTATTGGATGCGCAGTCATATGTGAGGGCGGATTTTGGCAAGGATAATGGCGATGCGCGAAAAGACCTTTACAACCGGGCTGTTATAAATAAAAATAACAATGTTGACCCGGATGGAATCCATTGGAATAATATGCCTGAAACGATCCTTAGCATGAATAATTTATATGAAGAAACAGCGACGGAGGTTCCTATGGCCTCAACGCCGGCTACCTTCATCGCGACGCTTAAGACTACAAGCGGTGAGCTTAAGGGCATAGCTCCACTTTATCCGCTTAAATATGTGCGGCTGGAGAATAAGGCACTTAATGAACTGGAAATGAAAACCGGTGATACCTACAGGGTTGATCTGATCGAGCTTGAAGGGCTTGCAGAGAATGAACAACGGTTGAAGGGACCTTACTACGGCTTTGATAAATCATTTGGTAAGTGGATACTTACAGATAAAAACCATAAAGAGTTGACCGATGAATCTGTGGCAACCCTTACAAAGAACGATAGAACCGGAGCGGTAACCTTAAAGGCAGTTTCCGATGGGACAGTTTATCTTGAATATCTCATAGATGAGCACAGATACAGTACATATACAAACGGGAGCCTGTATACAACAAACAAAAACTTGAAGGAATTCCCGTCAATTGAAGTAAAGATTACAAGTCCTCCTGTAGCAGCCGAAAAGGATGCCGACCAAAATGAAGCTGGCAATAATGGTCAGGAACAGAGCGCAAGTACACCTGATCAGAATCAGCAGAATACGACCTCTCCGGCAGTAGACCAGGTACAGAGTGAAAATACAACACCACCGGTAGTATTGGAAAAAACAGACAACGTTGATAAAAAGCTGAAAAAGACATCCCTTTCAAAGCTGAAAGCCGGAAAGAAATCCATCACGATTACCTGGAAAAAGAACGATGAAAAAGGCATAAAAGGCTACGAAATCCAGTACAGTACAAATAAGAAATTTAATGAGGATTCCAAGAAAGTAACTATCAATAAAATCAAGACTACTTCGAAGACAATCAAGAAGCTTGAGCCTAAGAAAACATACTATGTAAGAATCCGATCATTTAAGAAGTCCGGCGGTGAAAAGATATACTCAAAATGGAGTAAAGCAAAGAGCATTAAGGTTAAATAAATAGCCAAAAAAACTAAGCGGCCTGTCATAGCAGGTCGCTTAGCTTTTTTTCATAAAAGAAATTCTTTTCCATCTTATAAAAGTCAGACCACATGGAAAGGGTTTTACACTTTTCTTTTCTGGGGCATTCCTCGGCATTGTCCTCTAAACAGACAACAGGAGAGAAGGTTCCCTCCATAAGTTCAATGATTTCTCCTATAGAATAATCATCTGGTTCTCTTAGTAGTTTATATCCGCCGTGCTTTCCACTGGCGCCTTTAATGAGACCACCCTTTACCATTTCCTTGGCAATTATCTCAAGATACTTCTTGGAAATATCCTGTCTCTCGGCTATGTCTTTAAGAGGGATATAATCTGAACTGTTCTGCTGTGCCAGATCTATCATGACTCTAAGAGCATAGCGGCCTTTAGTTGAAAACATAAATCTCCTCCTTTTAGCATATTTACGATTCCAAAACTTTATTCACATATAAAGTAGAATATAACAGCTTCATGGTTTTGTGGATTAAGGTCTGCTTATAGCAGGTGAAAACAAAACCTTATCGTAAAACATATTGACACAGTAGGTAAATAGATTGTATCATCAATTTCAACAAAAGCAAACAAAAAAGCCAAAAAACAAAAAGGCAAGCAAACCAAAATAAAAAAGGAAGATCAGGAGGAGAAACGGTATGAGCAATTACAGATTTGAAACACTTCAGTTACATGTAGGTCAGGAGCAGCCGGATCCGGCAACAGATTCAAGAGCGGTTCCGATTTATCAGACCACATCTTATGTATTCAGAAATTCACAGCACGCAGCTGACAGATTCGGTCTTGCCGATGCAGGTAATATCTACGGAAGACTCACAAATTCAACCCAGGATGTTTTCGAAAAGAGAATAGCAGCACTTGAAGGCGGAAGCGCAGCACTTGCAGTTGCATCCGGTGCAGCAGCTATCACATATACTATCGAAGCACTTGCAGCAAACGGCGGACACATCGTCGCACAGAAGACCATCTACGGCGGAAGCTACAATCTTCTGGCACACACACTTCCTCAGTATGGCATAACAACTACATTTGTAGATGCCCATAACCTTGAAGAGGTTGAGGGAGCAATCAAGGAAAACACAAGAGCAATCTATCTCGAGACTCTTGGAAATCCCAACAGTGATATCCCGGACATCGATGCAATCGCAGAAATCGCTCATAAGCACGGACTTCCGCTGGTAATCGACAACACCTTCGGAACACCTTATCTCATCAGACCCATCGAGCACGGCGCTGACATCGTTGTTCATTCAGCAACAAAGTTCATCGGCGGACACGGAACAACACTTGGTGGAATCATCGTTGAGTCAGGAAAATTTGATTGGAAGAAGAGCGGCAACTATCCTCAGATCGCAGCTCCCAACCCCAGCTACCATGGTGTATCCTTCTATGACGCTGTAGGACCTGCTGCATTTGTTACTTATATAAGAGCAATCCTTCTTAGAGATACAGGAGCAACAATTTCACCCTTCAATGCATTCCTTCTTCTTCAGGGAACTGAGACACTTTCCCTTCGTCTTGACAGACATGCAGAGAATACAAAGAAGGTAGTTGAATTCCTTTCAAAGCACCCTCAGGTAGAAAAGGTTAATCATCCTTCACTTGCAGATCACCCGGATCATGCTCTCTATGAGAAGTACTTCCCGAATGGCGGAGCTTCAATCTTCACATTTGAGATCAAGGGCGGAAAAGAGGCTGCATGGAAATTTATCGATAACCTTGAAATCTTTTCACTTCTTGCAAACGTTGCAGATGTAAAGAGCCTTGTTATTCATCCTGCTACAACAACTCACTCACAGCTTAATGATGATGAGCTTGCAGATCAGGGAATCACACAGAGCACCATCAGACTTTCAATCGGTACTGAGCACATTGATGATATTATCGCGGACCTTGAGAAGGGCTTTGCCGCAGCAAAATAAGTCTTCCCCCTCCGGGGGAAGGTGGCGCGAAGCGCCGGATGAGGGTAAAAACATAAAAAGGAGAATAATTATTATGAAAAAGAACTATCTGACAAAAATCGGAACACTACTTACAGCCACTGCACTTTTTGGAGCCACTCTTGCAGGCTGCGGCTCAGCTAAAACAGAAACTGCAGACCTGAATTCCACAGCAGCAAATATTGAAGAAGGAGATGCTGCCGAGACAGACACGGTTTACAGAACCCTTGATGAGATCAAGGAGAGCGGAACAATCAACATCGGTGTATTTTCAGATAAGAGTCCTTTCGGATATGTTGATGAAAACGGAGAGTATGCAGGATACGATGTTTATTTTGCAGAGAAGATCGGTGAGGACCTCGGCGTAAAAATCAATTATGTTTCAACGGAAGCTGCAAACAGAATTGAGTATCTTCAGACAGGTAAGGTTGATATCATCCTTGCTAACTTCACTGTAACTGAGGAGCGAGCACAGGAGGTTGACTTTGCACTTCCTTATATGAATGTTGCTCTTGGTGTTGTATCACCTTCAGACAGCGTTGTTGAGAGCCTTGATGCGGTAGGTGCTGATGACCAGATCATTGTAATTTCAGGTACAACAGCTGAGACCTATCTTGAGAAGAACTATCCTGACATTAAGCTTCAGAAGTATGATGCATACGCAGAGGCTAAGACAGCCTTTGAAAACGGCAACGGTGTTGCTTGGGCTAACGATAACACAGAGGTCATTGCATTTTCTCTTGAGAACGAGGGCTACACTGTAGGCATTCCTTCACTTGGTGATGCAGATACAATTGCACCTGCTGTAACAAAGGGTAATGATACACTTCTTACATGGCTCAACGAGGAAATCGAGACCATAGGAGAGGACAACTTCTTCCATAAGGATTATGAGGAAACACTTCTTGATACTTATGGTGCAGATTATGAAAACACTCTTGTAGTAGAGGGTGGTAAGGTTCAGTAATATGGATTTGAATGTGCTTAAATCATATATACCTCTATATAACGAAGCACTTCTCCTGACTGTTAAAATAGGTTTGCTTGGCATCCTGACAGCCTTTGTAATAGGGCTGTCGGGAGCAGCCGCAATCTATTTCAGGATTCCCGTCATAAGGAAAATTTTATCAATCTACATAGAACTATTCAGAAACACTCCGCTACTGGTTCAGCTTTTCTTTATCTATTTTGCACTTCCGAAGCTGGGAATCAGGATATCAGCGGAGCTTTGTGGCGTTATGGGACTTGGACTTATTGGCGGGGCTTACATGATAGAGACGATGCGAAGCGGTCTTGAGTCTATAGCAAAGGTTCAGAGTGAGAGTGCGCTTTCTCTCGGTATGACAGAGGGGCAGGTTTTCATGAACATAATTCTTCCTCAGGCTTTTTCGGTCAGCATGCCCGGAATAATGGCAAATGTGATTTTCCTCCTGAAGGAGACATCAGTTTTTTCGACCATAAGCCTTATGGATTTAATGTTCACTGCAAAGGATCTGATAGGAATGTATGCAAAGACAATTGAATGTCTGTTTTTACTTGTTATCTATTATCTGGTGATGCTGCTTCCCGTATCAATCCTTGGATCAATCATAGAGAGGAGAGTGCGCTATGCAGAGTTTGGGGATTGATGTGCTTTTTAAAGGCACCAATATGATTAGGCTCTTAAAAGGACTCTGGGTATCGGTAGAGATAAGCCTGATATCGGTTGCGATAAGTATTGTACTCGGCCTTATCGCAGGTGTGCTTATGACCTCTAAGAGCAAATTGATACGTTTTATTTTCAGGGTATATCTTGAGATAGTCAGAATAATGCCGCAGATGGTTTTGCTGTTCATTGTATATTTTGGAACTACCAGAGTGTTTGGAATGAATATCTCCGCAGAGCTTTCAGCCATAATAGTTTTTGTATTCTGGGGAACCGCGGAGATGGGAGATCTGGTAAGAGGATCCATTCAAAGTATCCCGAAAATCCAATATGATTCCGCGTATGCTTTGGGAATGGATAAATTCAAGGTGCATTTTCTGATTATATTTCCGCAGACTATTAGAAGGCTTCTGCCACTTTCAATAAATCTGGTTACGAGAATGGTTAAGACAACATCCCTCGTAATGATGATTGGAATTGTTGAAGTGTTAAAGGTTGCCCAACAGATTATTGAGGCAAACAGAAAAGCATCGCCGAATGCAGCATTCGGAGTGTTTGCGGTTGTATTCTTCTTATATTTTATTGTCTGCTGGCCAATAAGCAGATTAGCGGTAAAACTTGAGAAAAGGTGGGCGTAAGATGAGCGAGCTCGTTAAAGTAAAAAATTTACATAAGGAATTCGGAGGAAACGTAGTCCTAAAGGATATCAATCTTTCCGTAAAAAAAGGAGAGGTTGTGGTTATAATAGGACCCTCCGGCTGTGGGAAAAGCACTTTTCTTCGCTGCCTTAACGGACTTGAAGAAATTCAGGGAGGAGTCGTAACGGTTGACGGACTTCCTGTTGAGCCGGGTAAAAAAGACATAGTAAATATCAGACAGAAGATAGGTATGGTGTTCCAGTCCTACGATCTTTTTCCGCACAAGACAGTACTTGAAAATGCAATTCTTGCACCAATTAAGGTACAGAAGAGAATTAAAGATGATGTGATAAGAGAAGCACTTGAACTTCTTGATAAGGTTGGGCTTGCAGATAAAAAGGATTATTATCCGAGGCAGCTCTCCGGCGGACAAAAGCAGAGAGTTGCAATTGTGAGAGCGCTCCTTATGCATCCGGATGTTCTGCTGTTCGATGAGGTAACAGCAGCTCTTGATCCCGAGATGGTTCATGAAGTATTGCAGACCATGCTTGATCTTGCAAAATCAGGTTCTACCATGATAATCGTCACCCATGAGATGGCCTTTGCCAAAGCGGTGGCTGATAGAATTGTTTTCTTTGACCGGGGTGAAATTGTAGAAGAGACAAAAGATGTGAAGCAGTTCTTTGAGGAACCGGAGACAGAGAGGGCAAGAAAATTCTTAAAGACATTTAAATATGAGGAATGATATTATGGAAAGAGACTGGCATATGTCTCCATGAATTTTTATTCAAAGTAGAGGTGATCTGAGTGAGCAGAAAAATACTTATAATCAACACAGGCGGAACGCTTTCGGCGGTGATGAAAGGTAATGGTCTCATTCCGGGACTGTCCATTTATGATATGCAAAAAGAACTCCGTATGGTGTCCGGAGACACGGATATCGAGATAGAGGATTTCTGTTCACTGGACAGCGCCAATATTTTTCCTGAGGACTGGGGACTGCTCGCAGAGAGAATAAGTGAGTGCAGAAATCAGTATGGCGGGATAGTGGTTATACATGGTACCGATACGCTGGCTTATACATCATCTATGCTTTCGTTTATGCTTAGAAATATCGGAATCCCGGTTGTGATAACCGGCTCACAGTTATCCATTACAAATCCTGTTGCGGATGCAATGGAGAACTGCAGATGCGCCATACATATGGCGGCAAGTCAGATACCGGGAGTGTTTGTTGCTTTTAATCGTAAGGTCATGCTCGGTTGCAGGGCGTCCAAGGTGCGCTCACTTAGCTTTGATGCCTTTGAGAGTATTAACTATCCGAATATTGCGACTATCAGTTCCCTGGGTATGAAAATTGATACGACAGCCGTTCCTGAAAGGACAGGGATTTTCAAGCTCGCAAACTCTTATTCTGACAAAGTCTGTATGATAAAAATGTTCCCGGGGATACATACCGAATTTGTTGAAGCGGTAGCGGATCAGGGCTATAAAGGCCTTTACATAGAGGCATACGGAATCGGTGGTATGCCGTTTTTAAAGCATGATTTTATCGGAACTCTTGATAAAATCATAAGAGGTGGAATGACTGTCGTTGTGGGGACACAGTGCAGATATGAAGGGACTAAGATGGATGTTTATGAAACCGGCAAGAGAGCCCTGGGAATAGGAGCCCTTGAGGCATGTGACATGACCGGTGAAGCAGCACTTACAAAGCTCATGTGGATACTTGGAATGACAGACGACCTGTCAGAGATACGGGACTATTATTCAATAAATGTAGCAGGAGAGATAACGGGGCTGTCGCTTTAGATGATTAATCATCTGAGCGAAGCCCCTTTTTCATGCCCATAATTAGGAATTTTCTAGATGAGATAATCAGCTATTTTGTGGCTCATAACTTTGTTCTGAATTACGACAGTTATACCGGAACCATGCTTCACAATTATTACCTGTATGAGAACGATGGTGGGCTTTCTATGTTGCCATGGGATTACAACCTCTCATTTGGTGCTTTTTCTGGAGGCGGCAAAGAAGGTGAAACAGATGCCACTTCTCTTATAAACACAGGAATTGATTCACCTCTTTCCGGCACTGCTGAAGATGCCAGACCAATGTGGAGCTGGATTGTTTCTAACGAAGAGTACCCGGAAAAATATCATGAGGCTTCAGCTCGATGGAAAATTGTCCACTATAACTGATGAACAGGATGCTGAAAGCCAGGTGGACGCATCATCCATCAGTATAAAAGCAATGGGTGAACAGAATCAGGACAATAAAAGAGATTAAAGCTATGGTTGACGATATTACACTAACAAAATCTTTTGAATGATGTTATAATGATTGAGGGAGCCACGAGCTTCCTCTTATTTGTTTTACGCATTTTTAAGATAATTGAGCATAAAAAGGTGATGAGGAATGGCTCACGAATATGCGATTCTCTATTTTGAAATAAATCTGTTTTCTCTCGTGCTGATTGAGATAGTTCTTCATAAGACCAGAGGTCTTTCCAAGATGGTTGCACAGAGAAATTTTGCTATGTCCATAATTGCGGAAATGGTGTTTTTTGCTTCAGACACCATATTTGTGCTGGTCAATGAGGGCGTTATGCCGGGAAATAATATCGTTCTGATGGCGTGCAAGGAGATATATTTCCTTGCTACAGCATTGATGTGTTTTTTCTGGTTTTTGTATTTTGAGCATCTTAGGGAGACCAATTTTGCCAGTAAAAGGAATAATGTCATAAGGTCTTCTTCGATAATCTGGCTGATGGTTTTACTCCTTGCGGCAAACCTTGTGGGCAGATTTTTGTTCTATGTTGACAGTGATGGAGTATATCACAGAGGACCGCTGTTTGTTCTTACGTATGTGTTGTCGTATTGCTATATAGTGGTGGCTTTTGTGAGAATAATATTAAACATTGCTAATGACAGTGGGCAGGACAAAAAAGAGTTCCTTATTAAGCTGGCACTATTCCCTATAGCCCCGGGAATAGCCGGCATTTTACAGTTTATTTATCCCAGACTTCCTGTAGCTTGTTTTGCGATGTCAATAACGACACTTGTGCTTTACCTTCTCTGGACGGATCAGCTGATATCTTTAGATCCGCTTACAGGACTTAATAATAGAAAGCAGCTTGGCTACGGTTTTGAAAACTTGATGAGGACCCATTCGGACAACGAGAGGATTTGTCTTTACCTGATTGATGCAAATCATTTTAAGCAAATCAATGATACATATGGACACCTGCAGGGAGACAGAGCACTAAAGCTTATAGCAGAATCTATAAGGTTATCCTGTAAGGGTATCCCAAAGGGAACCATACTTGCAAGATATGGTGGAGATGAGTTTGTCATTCTTTCGACTCGTAGTGGTGAGGATGAAAGTGTAGATCTTAAGCAGCGAATTGTCAGCAATCTTGCTGAGATAGTAGCAAGAGAGAAGCTCCCCTTCGAACTTACGGTGAGTGTTGGCATGGCCTATGCTGAAAAAAACGAATCTCTCAAAGAACTCATGGAAAAAGCAGATGAAGCTATGTATATAGAAAAGAAAACCTGCCACGGGGATGGTTCTTTTGGCAGGTGTTAACGATGAGTAGAAGGAGCTACACATATACTTAAGGCAGTAGCCATGGGGCAGCATCATATGCTTCATGGCTTTTTTGGTGAGATGTTGATTTGTTAATAATTTCTAAAATAGATGCAGTTCGGCTAAGAATTAACCATAACATGATAAAAGGGTAATTACAATAGTCCTTTCCAAGGGCTTTTCGGTGTTGTTTGGATTTACGGACCTGGATAAAAAGATGTGTATGATCTGATGGATAACAACATGTATCGTGATGCACATCCGGATGACTTGGCTTCAATAGGCGACGCCGCATACCGCTTTGCAACGGAGGGCGGAGTTTATGATGTTGTTTATAGGTCAAAAAGAGATGGTGAATATAGAATAATTCATGCTTATGGAAAGCATGTCTATAAAGAAGATGGGACAAGGCTTGCCTTTGTCTGGTATACAGACCAAGGGGCTTTTGTTGCTGATGGTAAGAATGAAAAAGACGGCATATTAAATGTCCTTAAGAATCAGTTGGCTGAACGTAGTATCAGTATTAAGACCGGGCATGATTATCTGACCGGGCTTCCTTCCATGACATATTTCTTTGAGCTGGCAGATGCTGGCTGTTCTAAAATCCGAAATAGCGGCAGGCTTCCAGTTATTCTGTTTACAGATTTTGATGGTATGAAAGTATATAACCAGAGATATGGTCTGGAAGAGGGTGACAGGGTTCTTAAAGCATTTTCCGAGGAAATAGTTGATCTCTTTTCCCATGAAAACTGCAGCAGATTTAGTGCTGACCATTTCTGCATATATACCGATGAAGAAAAAGCACATGAAGCTGTAAAGAAGCTTATCGAAAATAATTCCAGATTTGACTCGGAAAAAAATATGCCGCTTCGCATAGGGATGTATCTATACGAGGATCCTAGTATCAGTATCAGTGGTGCCTGCGACAGGGCAATAGATGAAAGCCGGATCAAGGTGTTTTACCAGGCCGTCGTAAGAACTGCAAATGGAAAAGTCTGTCATGAGTTCGTCATTGTGGTACTTGATGTAAATGATCTGAAGAAGATCAATGATACTGAAGGTCATGAGGCCGGAGACAAGTGCATATGTGATGCCTGTGAGATAATCTGCCGAACCTTTAAGCGAAGTCCTGTTTACAGAGTCGGAGGAGATGAATTTGTGGTTATCTCTCAGGATGAGGACTACGCACACAGTGAGGAACTGGTTAAGATGATAGCACAGCATAATGAAGAAGCGCTTATTAACGGCGAAATTATTATTGCATGCGGCATGGCTAAATATGATAAAGAGACCTGTGTGGCTGAAGTGTTTGAAGCTGCAGACAAAAGGATGTATGAGAATAAAAAATATCTGAAAACTCGAAAAGGGTAGAGAAAATCAGCTATTAATAGCCATTGGATTTTTGATTGAGATGTTTGGCCGGAGCTATTCAACCTTAGCACGCCGAAGGAAAAATGTAGTATTTATAGGCTTTGCAGCTTCGTGTGGATTTATAAAACCTGGCTTCGGGGCTCTTTTATGTTGCTCAAAAACCGAAGGTGAGAAGTGAGGCTGTTTGATATCGGAACTTCAGGAGCGTACTTCGATAATCATTACTACCAACAAAGGATTTGAGGAATGGACTGAGTTTCTCGGAGATGCAGCACTTGCCACAGCCATTCTGGACAGATTTTCTTACCAGTGTGACAAGATACCTATGAATGGTAAGAGCTACAGACTTGAAAACAGAAAATCATTTTTAAATGAGAACGGAAAGGATAGGGCTGTCGCGCAAGCGGCTGCCCCTTATCTTATAAGGTCAGTCAGTTTTTTACTATAGAAAAAGGCATGACTGATTTTCGCATATTCCTCCCACATGGGAAGAGTTTTGCAATCACTTTTACGCGGGCAATTTTCTGCATCGGGAAGGAGACAGGCTACAGGTGTTATGGGGCCTTCCATGGTTTCAAGTATTTCCCCGATAGTATATTCTTCAGTCGATTTGGTCAGTTTGTACCCGCCATGCTTGCCGCTGGCTCCGGAAAGGAGCTTTGAGCTGACCAGTTCTTTTGCAATTATTTCAAGATATTTTTTTGATACTCCGATTCTTTCAGCAATATCTTTAAGCGGAATAGGATAATCCGATTTCTGCTGTGCAAGATCTATCATAATTCTAAGAGCATATCTTCCCTTTGTTGAAAACATAATGAAAACCTCCGATATGGTCGTATTACCTATTATTTTAAAGGGTAGATCAATAATAAACAATGTTCATTTAGCACAGAATACTTCTGAGATACGTATACAGAGAATCTGGTCATATAAAAAGTATTTAAATTGACTATATTTATATAATCAGAAATGGTGTATATTGGCACATAAATAATTCAAAAAACGGAGACTTGTAGAAAACATGAAGGTTGCAGCTATTAATGATTTATCCGGCTTTGGCAAATGCTCGCTTATTGCAGATATATCAGTACTGTCTGCGATGGGAATAGAAGTTAATCCTGTGCCCACAGCGCTGTTTACTGCTCAAACCGGTTTCCCGTCATTTTACATGCATGATACTAAGGATATGGTCAGACATTGTACTACCGAGTGGAAAAAGATTGAGGCAGAGTTTGACGGCATACTGACAGGATATATACCCTACGAGAGAGAAGCGGATTATGTTCTGGAATTTGTGAATACATTCAATAAAAAGGACACAGTACTTCTTGTGGATCCGGTAATGGGAGACGGAGGAGAGTGCTATTCAAACTATTCGGACGGATTGCTTTCCAGGATTAAAAAGATGGCTGAGATAGCAGACATCATCACTCCTAATCTTACGGAGCTCTGCATTCTTGCAGGAGCCAAGGCAGATCAGGTTGTCAGAGACACTGCTAAGGGCAATCATCTTAAGAAAATTGAAAATATTGCAAATAAAGTTAGAACCGGTGACAGGCAGAGCGTAGTGGTTACCGGGATTTTTACGGACAATGATAAGCTTTGTAACTTAGTTGTTCATGAAGGTGGAACTGAGGTTATAGAGTGCAAGTATAATGGACGAAGCTATTCCGGTACGGGCGATCTTTTTGCAGCATCGCTTCTTGGAAATGTTCTTAAAGGAAAAGACATAGCGAGTGCAGTTTCGGATACTACAGAATTTATAGGAAAAGCAATATTGGCTACCACCGAAGAGGACGGAAATTATGGGGCTGACTTTGAAAAAATATTGGCAGGTGGTTTAGGAGGAGTCACATTATGAAAAGAGAAAATGTAAACTCAAAGACGAGGCTCATGGCCTTTACCGGTGTTATGGCCGCGCTTACCACAATTTTTACGGCATACATTTTTCATATACCGGTTGGTGTAAACGGCGGTTATGTTCATTTTGGCGATACGGTTATTTATCTTGCGGCAGCTATGTTACCGGCGCCCTATGCAATGGCCGTAGGTGCACTTGGAGGAGGTCTCGCAGATCTTCTTACAGCGCCCATGTGGACTATAGCTACAGTAATCATTAAGATGCTCATCGTTATTCCTTTTACAAGTCGCAGTTCATCATTACTTAATAAACGGAATATTGTAGCGCCGATTATTTCATTTTTTATTTCTGCAACAGGCTATTATATAGCAGAGATGCTTATTTTTGGAGCAAAGGTGGCGCTTATTCCTGCATTTGCGGGCAGCTTTGTTCAGTCATGCGGAAGTGCTTTGTTCTTTTATATTGCAGCTGCTGCATTTGACGGAGTTGGTGTTAAGAAGACAATTTTTGAATTTTAAAAAAAGAGAAAGAAGATTTATGCTTTGGGAGGAGAGACAAAGTGGCAGACATTTTATATACATACAAAAACAGCGTGTATGCAAACATTACAAATAAATGTAATTGCAGATGCACCTTTTGCATACGTTTTCAGAAAGATGGAATAGGAAGTTCCGATACTCTGTGGCATCAGCAAAATCCAACGAAAGAGGAAGTACTTGATGCTATACGAAACTTTGATTTTACTGGTTTTGATGAGCTGGTATTTTGCGGATACGGAGAACCCACCTGCGCGCTGGATATCCTTCTTGCGGCAGCCAAGACAGCCAGGGAAGAGAAGGGACTGAAAACACGTCTTAATACCAACGGACTTGGAAACGAAGAAAACGGAAGGAATATAATTCCTGAGCTTTCCGAGGTTATCGACAGCGTATCTATAAGTCTTAATGCACCGGACAGTGCAAAGTATCAGGAAGTTACAAGACCGCAGTTTAATGACGGCTTTGAAAAGATGATAGATTTTGCAACAAAATGCAGGGACGAAATAAAGGATGTCAAATGGTCTATTGTCGATGTTCTTCCTGAGGAAGATATAGAGAAATGTAAGGAACTGTCTGAGAAGACCGGAGTTCAGCTACGAATTAGACATTTCAGCAAAAATTCACAGTAAAATATATAGTCAGATAAGTGATAAAGAGATTTCTTCATCAGTTATTCTTAGGGCAAAAGCCTGAAGAATACTGGGCGGAGAAGTCTCTTTTTTGTTTTGTGCGTATGGGTAAAAGAAAAACTTATATTCACCTATAAGATTAGTATGCTTTACGCTTCGATGGTTTGGCTGCATAATCTCCTTAACAACAAACGAACAGAAAAACAACAGAAGATAAGCAGTATCGGGAAGGAGGAGATTATGATCAAATTTGAAAACGTTGGAAAAGTATTTACTCAAAAGAAAAATAAAGTAAATGCTCTTCAGGATATAAATCTTGAAATAGAGACCGGCGATATATTCGGACTCATCGGATTTTCGGGAGCAGGAAAAAGTACACTTCTAAGAACAATAAATGCTCTTGAAAAACCGACATCCGGAAAAATAACAGTAGACGGCAATGACATCTATAGTTTAAGTCCTAAGGAGCTTAGAGCAAAAAGAAAAACTATAGGGATGATTTTTCAACAGTTCAATATTCTTGAGACCAAAACAGTTTGGGAAAACATCGCACTTCCATTAAAACTCAATCACACACCGAAAAAGGAAATCGAAGAGAGAGTTGATCAGATGCTTAAGTTCGTAGAACTGGAAGATAAGAGGGATGAATATCCCGGAAAACTTTCCGGAGGACAAAAGCAGAGAATAGGAATTGCAAGAGCACTTGCAACAAGGCCAAGCATTCTTCTAAGCGATGAAGCCACAAGTGCACTTGATCCCAAGACAACAGATTCGATCCTGGCTCTTCTAAAGAAGATAAACAGAGAACTGGGTGTCACAATTGTAATTGTTACTCATGAAATGAATGTTATTTCCAGCATATGCAATCATGTGGCGGTTATGGAAGCGGGAAGAATTGTTGAACAGGGGAATGTAATAGATATTTTCAGTGAACCCAAGGCAGATATTACAAAGAACTTTGTAAAGACAGTGATCCAGGATGAGGTTCCGGAAAAGCTTCTTCAAAGTATTTATGAGGATACAAGAAATTATAAGCTCCTGAGACTTAAGTTCCAAAGCTCAGACAGTACAGAGTCAGTACTCGCACAGGTAAATAAAAAGTTTGATATCGAAACCAATATTCTATTTGCAAATATTAGTGAGATACAGGAACAGATATTAGGAATACATATAGTTCAGATTATCGGTTCGGACATCGAAATCAAAAAAGCCGAGCAATATTTCACCCTACATGGTGTAGGTTACAAAGAACTTGAAGAATACAAAGAAGAACTGAAGGAGGTGGTATAAATGGCACAAATAGAAAATTTTCTCGGAATACCGATGGAGAAAATATTCACTTCAATTGAAGAAACTCTCTATATGGTAAGCATATCACTCATAATCGGAGCTATTTTAGCCTTCATCATCGGAATAGCACTTGTATTTACAAAGAAGGGCGGGCTGTATGAAAACAAGGTGATATACACAGTCATAAACGTGATCATCAATGTAATTCGAAGCACACCTTTCGTGGTACTCCTGATCGCAGTGATGCCGCTCACAAAAGCGATAATCGGAACAAGAATCGGACCAACTGCAGCAATAGTACCGCTTACAATTTATATAGTTCCATTCCTGGCAAGACTTATAGAGAATTCACTTCTTGATACGGGAAAAGGAATTTACGAAGCAGCAAAATCGATGGGAGCTACACCATTTCAGCTAATTTTTTACTTCATACTCCCTGAGGCAAGAGGTTCCCTAATCCTCAGTATCACAACAGGAATCGTCGGGCTGATAGGATCCAGTGCTATGGCAGGATATATCGGAGGAGGCGGAATAGGAAGTCTCGTACTTAATTATGGATACAACAGATTCAATTTTGAGCTGATGTACACCCTCGTAGTATTTTTGATAATCGTAACCCAGTTTATACAGAGCCTTGGAAGCAACCTTTCAGTCAAGGCAAGAACAAACTAACAGTTGAAGCTAAGCATAAAAAGTGTGCTTGCAATATAAATGAAAAACGGAGGAGAAAAACATGAAAAAATTAACAGTGGTAAAGAAGATTACAGCAACAGCGGTTTTAGCAGGATTACTTGCAGGTTCACTTACAGGATGCGGAACAAATGCGAAAGCAAGCGCAGCGCAGTCGGATAAAAAAGAAATTACCTACGCAAAGGGTGTAGGCCCTTATACAGAACTTTTTGAAGAAGCGATAATTCCTATTCTGGAGAAGAAGGGATACACCTTCAAAGTATCAGAGCTTGATCTTAATCAGGCAGACGCAGCTATCACCGCAGGTGACGTAGACGTATCAGTAGAACAGCACTCGGCATTTTTAAAAGCATACAATGAACAGTCAGGAGGAAATCTCGTAGCATTGTCAAAGATTCCAACCGTACCGGCATCTGTTTTCTCAGAAAAGCACGCATCGGTTGATGAGATCGGAGAGGGGCAGGTAATCGCAATTCCACAGGATGCGGGAAACCAGGCAAGAGCATTCGTAATGCTTCAGGATCTCGGTTGGATAACACTTAAAGAAGGAACTGATTTTGCAACAGCTTCCGCAGAGGATGTTGAGGAGAACAAGTACAATCTTGAGTTCTATGAACTTCAGACAACCTACATCGCAACAAGCCTTTCGGATTTTGACTTTGGTGTTATTACAGGAAGTATTGTTTACAACGCAGGAATTGATCCTTCCACAGCACTTTTCAATGAGAATCTTTCAGAGGATTTCTGGCTCCAGGTTGTAGTAAATGCTGATAATGCAGATGCACAGTGGGCAAAAGATATTGTGGATGCATATCAGTCAGAAGAGTTCCTTACATGGATTGGTGAGAACAACGGACCTAAGTACAATGAGCTTTGGTCAATCCCTTCCTACAACTAAGATGGCGAAAATTTCAGACAGAATGGAGACCGGATAATATGGATGCTATAGAGAAAAAAATTATAGACATAATAGATTCGCACAGAGATGAAATTATAGAATTTGCAAGAGATATTTATGATCATGCGGAGCTTGGATACAAGGAGTTCAGGACAGCAGAAAAGTTTGCGGATTTTACAAAAAAACTTGGACTGGAGGTTACTGAGGGGCATGCAGTAACAGGTGTGAAGGCATATCTTAATCAGGACAAAAAGGACAATGTAAGCCTTGCTCTTATCGGAGAACTTGATGCTCTTAGAATTACAAATCATCCTCATTTTAACAAGAAGAGTCAGGGAGCACATTGCTGCGGACATCATGCTCAGCTTACAGGAATCCTGGGAGCGGCAATTGCTCTTTCCGACAAAGAGATAGCACAGTCGCTCGACGGACAGGTTGTATTCTTTGCGGTACCTGCGGAGGAATACGGCGAGGTAGAATTCAAGAACAAATTGAAGGATGAAGGAAAGATCAAATATGGCGGAGGAAAATGTGAACTTATTAGGATTGGTGCATTTGATGATGTCGATCTTTCGATAGCTCATCACAGCTCAAACGGAGATAAGATCAGCTTTAGCAGCAGAACCAATAATGGCTTTGTAAGTAAGGTAATAAAGGTTCATGGAAAAGCTTCTCATGCTGCCGCTGCTCCAGAGCTTGGAGTGAATGCTCTTAATGCTGCTTCACTAGGACTTGCAGCACTTGGCTATCACAGAGAGACCTTCAAGGATACAGATCATGTAAGGATACATCCGATTATGACAAAGGGTGGAGATCTCGTAAATGTAATCCCCGATGAGGTTGTTATAGAGACCCTTGTAAGAGCAGGGAACAACGAAGCCATAATTGATGCATCAAACAAAACTGACAGAGCGTTTTTCGCAGGCGGATCGGCGCTTGGAGCAACTGTTGAGATTGAGACGATGCCGGGATACCTGCCGACGCTGCCGGTGGTTCCGGAGGAAGATCTTGTTGAGGCAGCAAAAATAGCAGCCGGCGATAAGTATAACGTGGAAGTGGCAGATGATAAAGGAGAGTTCAGCGGTGGCTCCACGGACGTTGGAGATCTTCAGCATATCCAACCGGTTTATACATTTAATACAGGTGGTATAGAAGGAAAATTCCATGGCGCTGACTTTGAAGTAGTGGACGAAGAACTGGCGTATATCGAGACAGCAAAAGTGTTTGCTCTGGGGGCATATAGGTTTCTTAGAGACAATGCCAAAACCGCGAAGAAGATAGTTGATGAATATGAGCCTAAGCTAACCAAAGAGAAATACGTAGAGCTTTTGGATTCCTTTATAAAAACTGAGATTAAGGAGTATAACTGATAGTTATCGAAGCAATAAGTAAAGTTTATTTCTACCGATAATTATTACTTCATTTTACAAAGATGAGTGCCGTGTTATTATCCTTATATCAACAAACGACACATAAAAACGAAATGAAAAATAAATTAAAAACGGAGGAGAAATATCATGGCATACATTAATCAGAGCGCACTTGATCTTATTGGGGGAACACCAATCTTACAGCTTAACGGCTACAGCAAAAAGGCAGGAGTTACAGATGCAACACTTCTTGCAAAACTTGAGTATCTCAATCCTGCAGGATCCGTAAAGGACAGAGTAGCACTTAGCATGATAGAGGATGCTGAAAAGAGCGGAAAGCTTAAACCCGGAGCAACAATCATCGAGCCCACATCCGGAAATACAGGAATCGGTCTTGCAGCAGTTGCAGCAGCAAAGGGCTACAGAGCAATACTTACACTTCCTGATACCATGAGTGTTGAGAGAAGAAATCTTCTTAAGGCATACGGAGCTGAGATCGTTCTTACAGAGGGTGCCAAGGGAATGAAGGGAGCAATTGCAAAGGCAGAAGAGCTCGAGAAGGAAATCGATGGAGCAATTATCCTCGGGCAGTTCGTAAATCCCGCTAACCCTGCTATCCATAAGGCTACTACAGGTCCTGAGATCTGGAAGCAGACAGACGGTAAGGTTGATATCTTTGTTGCAGGTGTAGGTACAGGCGGAACCATCACAGGTGTTGGTGAATATCTTAAGGAACAGAATCCTGATGTTAAGGTTGTTGCAGTTGAGCCCGCTACAAGCCCTGTTCTTACTAAGGGCGAAGCAGGACCTCACAAGATTCAGGGAATCGGTGCAGGCTTCGTTCCGGAAACCCTTAACACAAAGGTTTACGATGAAGTTCTTGCTATCGAGAATGAAGATGCTTTTGCAGAGGGCAAAAGGTTTGCGGTTTCAGAGGGAATACTTGTTGGTATCTCATCAGGTGCAGCACTTAAGGCAGCAACAATTCTTGCAGCAAGACCTGAGAACAAGGGTAAGAATATAGTAGTTCTTCTTCCTGATTCAGGTGACAGATACCTTTCAACACCGCTTTTTGCAGATTGATAAAAACAGAGTAGAGACAATTTATACATATCCAGCCAATATGTAGATAAGAATAGTACATGTGAAAATCATTTGTTCACAGTACGCAAATTATGAATTCCGGTTCTAAATCTCCTTTCGGAAAAAAGAATTGCTCCGAAGCTCATCCGCTTCCGGAGCACTTTCTATATTCAATATATGTATATTAAACATAAAAGTTTATTATTCAAAAGCCTTCCCCCTTTTAGGGGGAAGGTGGCACGAAGTGCCGGATGAGGGTAAATATGACAATATACAACTTTGACAAAATAGTAGACCGCAAAAACACTTCCTCTCTCAAATACGATTTCGGTCCCGAAAGAAAAAAGAGAGACGATCTGCTTCCACTATGGGTTGCAGACATGGATTTTAAGCTTCCTGATGAAGTGATAGAGGACATAGAAAAAAGAGTAAAGCACGGGATCTTTGGATATACCGATCCCAAAGATGATTACAAAACTGCGCTAAGAAACTGGTATCTTAAGAGACATGGTTTTGAAATAAAGGACAACTGGAATGTTCTAACACCCGGTGTTGTATATGCCATAGCGACAGCGATAAGAGCACTTACGGATAAAGGCGATGCCATCCTGATACAGCAGCCTGTCTATTATCCCTTTGCTGAGACGGTTAAACAAAACGGCAGAAAATTGGTAAACAACCAGCTTGTTTATAAGAATGGTCACTACGAAATTGATTTTGATGATTTTGAAAAGAAGATAATTTCAGAGAATGTTAAGCTGTTTCTTCTTTGCAGTCCGCATAATCCGGTGGGCAGAGTATGGACAAAAGACGAACTTACGAGAATTGCTGATATATGTAAAAAACATGATGTATATGTTTTTGCAGATGAAATTCATTCTGATTTTATTTACAAGGGAAATAAGCATACGCCTTATATTTCACTCGGAGAGGAGTATACCGGAAAGCTTATTGTGGGCACCTCTCCAAGTAAGACCTTCAACATTGCAGGTCTTCAGATAGCCAACATAATCATTCCGAATGAAGAAATAAGAAGGGTATTTGTAGCTGAGAATGAGGCTGCAGGTTATAGTCAGTGCAATGCTGTCGGATTAACAGCAACAATGTCGGCATATACCAAGGGCGAAAAATGGCTTGATGAGTTAATTGAATATCTCGAGGGGAATGTTTCTTATGTCAAGGACTTTTTGAAAGAAAAGCTTCCTCAAATACATCTTATAGAACCTGAGGGGACGTATCTCATATGGCTCGATTTCAGCGAATTTACTGATAATCATAAGGAACTTGAAAAACTGATAGTTGATGAAGCACATCTGTGGCTTGATCCCGGAATCATTTTCGGAAGAGAGACAGCTCTATTTGAAAGAATAAATATTGCCTGTCCCAGAAAGATACTTGAGCAGGCAATGACTCAGCTATATGAAGGGGTAAGAAATCATGATAGCAGTCTATAAGCTTTATGAAATTGTGCAGGATATTATGGCAAGGTAATATCTTCTTAAATAAAAATGTCTTGGATAGACAGGTGAGGAGAAAATTATGGCAAAGGCGGATGTGGAAAAAGATTTGTTGGAAGACGTATGGAAAAGGATAAGAAATCAGGTTGAAAACCTGAAGTACGGAACTGTAACTATAACTGTACATGATGGCAAGATCACACAGATAGAAACCAGTTCAAAAGAAAGATTCTGATCTTGAAGGGAGTGATTAGTATGGATTGCAGTGGTTGCAACAAGTGTACAGATATAAATTGCAGCATAGAGACTAAGTGTCAGCAACTGGACAGAAATCTTCTGGATAAGTGGGGAGCTATCAGCTATCCAATATATCAGACAGCTACTTTTGCACACCCGGGACTTGGGGATACAACGGGCTATGATTATACCAGAATGCAGAATCCGACAAGAAAGCAATTGGAATCTATAGTTGCTTACCTTGAAAACGGAAAGGATGCCATTGCATTTGCCAGCGGAATGGCAGCAATTGCTACTGTAATGGAGCTTTTTAGCCCCGGGGATCACTTCATTATAGATGAAGATCTTTATGGTGGGAGCATCAGACTTTTTAATGAGATAAGCAAAAAGAACGGTCTTGAGTATACAGCGGTTAGCCTTAGCAGTGAGGATATAACACCTTATATAAAGGAAAACACGAAGGCCGTTTATCTTGAGACACCCACAAATCCTATGATGAATGTAACTGATATAGAAGAGCTCTCTAAAACAACTAAAGAAAAGGGACTATTACTTATAGTGGATAACACTTTTTTGTCACCTTATTTTCAGAATCCTCTTAACCTCGGAGCTGATATTGTTCTTCATTCCGGAACGAAGTTCCTTGGAGGACATCACGACACTATAGGCGGCTTTGTGATTGTAAAGGATGAAGAGCTTGATGAGAGGTTAAGATTCATCTACAAGACAACAGGTGCGGGACTTTCACCCTTTGATAGCTGGCTCATTCTTCGCGGAATCAGAACTCTTGCGGTAAGACTCGACAGGGCACAACAAAATGCGCTGGCACTCGCAAAATATCTTAAAACTAACAAGCATGTGACAAAGGTAATTTATCCCGGACTCCCCGAGCATCCGGGTTATGAGATCATGAAAAAGCAGGCAAAGGGCTTTGGGGCAATGGTGACATTTGAAGTGGATTCTGCTGAATTTGCACACGCCATTCTTAATAATGTTCAGCTTATTTATTTTGCTGAGAGCCTTGGCGGAACAGAGACACTAATTACCTATCCGATTACTCAGACACATGCAGATGTACCAAGTGCCCTTCTTGAAAAGAATGGAATCAATGACAGGGTATTAAGGCTTTCAGTAGGAATTGAAGGTATTGCAGATCTAGTCTGTGAGTTTAACCGCGTGTTTGCGATCGCAGAAAAAGAGAACCAAAAATAATTAAATTTACTACTTGTTTTATTCTTCCATGGATAATAAAATTTTTAGAGGAAAATTTTAGGAATGGGAGAGTAACATGGCACAGAGAACAGATATCCACAAGGTACTAATAATCGGCTCAGGCCCTATTGTCATCGGACAGGCTTGCGAATTTGACTATTCGGGAACTCAGGCCTGCAAGGCGCTTAGGAGTCTTGGCTACGAAATCGTCCTGGTTAATTCCAATCCGGCTACTATTATGACAGATCCGGAGATGGCTGACAGGACTTATATTGAACCCCTTAATGTAGAGCGCGTTGCCGCTGTAATTGAAAAAGAAAGACCGGATGCTCTTTTGCCCAATTTGGGAGGACAATCTGGTCTTAATTTGTGTTCAGAACTTTATAAGGCAGGTGTCCTGGAAAAATATAACGTCAAGGTTATAGGTGTTCAGGTAGATGCCATTGAGCGAGGCGAGGACAGAACAGAGTTCAAGAAGACCATGGATATGCTTGGCATTGAGATGGCAAGATCCAAGGCCTGCTACAGCATCGAAGAGGCGCTCGCTGAAGCTGATGAGCTTGGATATCCTGTTGTTTTAAGACCTGCTTACACCATGGGCGGAGCAGGCGGCGGCCTTGTTTACAATAAGGAAGAACTTCAGACAGTCTGTGCCAGAGGTCTTGCTGCATCCATCATCCATCAGGTTCTTGTTGAGGAGTCAATCCTTGGATGGGAAGAGCTTGAGCTTGAGGTTGTAAGAGATAAGGACAACAACATGATCACCGTATGCTTTATTGAAAACGTTGATCCTGTCGGTGTCCACACGGGAGATTCCTTCTGTACTGCGCCTATGCTCACTATAGATGAAAAGCTTCAGGAGGAGTTGCAGCGCCAGGCCTATAAGATTGTAGAGCACATCGGAGTTATCGGTGGTACGAACGTACAGTTCGCTCACGATCCGAAGACCGGAAGAATTGTTGTAATTGAGATCAACCCCAGAACTTCAAGATCTTCTGCACTTGCAAGTAAGGCGACCGGTTTCCCGATTGCCCTTGTATCAGCAAAGCTTGCAACGGGTCTTACACTCTCTGAGCTTCCTGATTCCAAGTTCGGAACTCTCGATAAGTATGTGCCGAACGGTGACTACGTTGTTGTTAAGTTCGCGCGCTGGGCGTTTGAGAAATTCCACGGCGTGGAGGATAAGCTCGGAACACAGATGAGAGCTGTGGGCGAAGTAATGTCCATCGGTAAGAACTTCAAGGAAGCTTTCCAGAAGGCGATAAGATCCCTTGAGAAGGGAAGATACGGGCTTGGTAATGTGAAGAAATATGAGGAGATGGATAAGGAAGAGCTATTGCATCTGCTTAAGGATGCTTCTTCTGAGAGATATTTCCTTATATATGAAGCCTTCAAAAAGGGTGTGACTGTAGATGAGATATTTGATATCACAAAGGTTAAGCACTACTTCCTTACAGAGATAAAAGAACTTGTAGATGAAGAGAGCGCTATCGTATCCGAATTTGCAGGAAAAGTTCCTACTAAGGAAGTCCTTGTCAAAGCTAAAGAAGACGGATTTGCAGACCGCTACCTTGCAGGACTTCTTGATATTTCTGAAGATGATATCAGAAATAAGAGGGAGGAGTTCGGACTCCTTGAGAGCTGGGATGGCGTACATGTATACGGAACCGAAGGCGCTGCTTATTACTACTCAACTTATAAGACTGATGCGCAGCTGGAGAATCCCAAGGATATGTCATCCACCAATAAGAAGATTATGATCCTCGGTGGTGGCCCCAACAGAATCGGACAGGGTATCGAGTTTGACTACTGCTGTGTACATGCAGCACTTGCTCTTAAGAAGCTCGGCTTTGAGACAATCATTGTAAACTGCAATCCCGAGACGGTATCAACAGACTACGATACTTCGGATACACTTTACTTCGAGCCTCTTACACTTGAGGATGTTCTTCAGATTTATAAAAAGGAAAAACCGGTGGGAGTTATAGCACAGTTCGGAGGCCAGACACCTCTTAACCTCGCAGCTAAGCTCAAGGAAGAGGGCGTAAATATCCTTGGAACAACTCCTGAGGTAATAGACCTTGCCGAGGACAGAGATCAGTTCCGCATGATGATGGAGAAGCTCGAGATACCTATGGCGGAGTCAGGAATGGCATCAAATGTAGAGGAAGCAAAAGCTATAGCTGCAAGAATAGGATATCCTGTAATGGTTCGTCCTTCTTTCGTACTTGGCGGAAGAGGAATGGAGATTGTTCGCGACGAAGAGAGCATGGAAGGTTACATGAGAGCAGCTGTCGGTGTCACACCTGACAGACCGATTCTTATAGACAGATTCCTTCATAATGCACTGGAGTGTGAAGCGGATGCGATAAGTGATGGTGAGAGAGCATTTGTTCCTGCAGTTATGGAGCACATCGAGCTTGCAGGTATTCACTCAGGAGACTCTGCCTGCATCGTTCCTTCAAAGCATATTTCTGAAAAGCATCTTAAGACAATCGAGGAGTACACCAGAAAGATTGCTGTAGAAATGAACGTCGTTGGTCTTATGAATATGCAGTATGCTATTGAGGATGACACTGTTTATGTACTTGAAGCCAATCCCCGCGCATCCCGCACAGTGCCGCTTGTATCCAAGGTTTGCGGAATAAAAATGGTTCCTGTGGCAACTGATATTATTACGGCCGAGCTCACAGGAAGACCTTCGCCGGTGCAGGGGCTCATAGATGCAAAGAAGAATACAGAGCCTGAATATTATGGCGTAAAAGAGGCTGTATTCCCCTTCAATATGTTCCCGGAGGTTGATCCGGTACTTGGACCTGAAATGCGTTCAACAGGTGAGGTACTTGGACTTGCAAAAACTCCCGGAGAAGCCTTCTTTAAGGCAGAAGAGGCAGCTGGTGCGATTCTTCCTCTCGAGGGTGCGGTTCTCATATCACTGAATGAGGAGGACAAGCCCGAAGCAGCAGAAATCGCCAAAGGCTTTGCTGATGATGGCTTCAGGATTTATGCAACAGGCAAGACCTATGAGACCATCGTAGAAGCAGGCATAGATGCCACAAGAATTATGAAAAACTACGAGGGCGGCAGACCCAACGTAGAGGACATAATTAAAAATGGCGAGGTTCAGCTTGTAATTAACACACCTATCGGAAAGGGTGCAAAATATGATGACGCATATCTTCGCCGTGCAGCCATAAAGGCACGTCTTCCCTACATCACCACAGTTGCTGCAGCCAAAGCCGCAGTACAGGGAATAAAGGAAGTTAAGAAGGGCGGATGCGGAAACATTAAGTCCCTTCAGGAGTACCATAATACGGACAGTAATAAATGATTAAAAATGCAGGGTAAAAGATTTTATGGCCTTTCGCCAAATATAGTGGGTAACCACTAAAACTTTGTTGATAGTTACAACCATTTTGAGTACGCTTAGATATATCAAACAGAATGGAGTACTCATTATGGATAATGCTTCTTTATTTACAGCTGCACTTCAGCTTGAATACCCTTGGAAAGTAACTACTGTTGAATTCCTTCCTGACGAAAATAAACCAAGTAAGATGACATTGCACATCACTGTTGGCTTTGAAAAGGGTGCCAAGTTCATCTTCTACAATGAAGATGGATCCGTATGGGCTGACGAAAATGGCAACCCTATTGAATGTACGGCA
>NZ_FMYB01000008.1 GCF_900104155.1 Butyrivibrio sp. INlla16 | reverse complement strand
CAAAAAATAATTGAGCTCCAGGCTGCAGGCTGATTGTTCTTAGATTCTGAGCCAGAGGTAATAACCCAGCCACCGCGTTAGCGGCTTGCCCTTGATGGCACAAAAAATAACTGCTACACTGCTGCAAACGACGGAGAAAATCTGATTGTTCTTGAGTTCTTCGCCGTCGGTGATTAACCGTCAGCAGTTATTTTTTGTGCTGTCAAGGGTGGCGTCCGGCTACCTCAATCTAAATATCTGCATTTTTCAAGGTTCATCTGAGCCTATTTTTTTGACCTATTTTTTTCATAGATTATTTGACACTATCGTCAGCTTCGCTGCCACCTTTCCCCCCAGGGGGAAGGCTTAATTTTTTCAATTGGCTGCCACCTTCCCCCCAGGGGGAAGGCTAAATTATCAAAGCTGTCCGAATGTCTCCATAATATTATCAGCTGTTGCGCCTTCTATACTGCCCTGCACCATGGCGGGCTTTCCGCCACCGCGAACCTGGAAGCTTTTCCTGAGCTCCGTCAGAACATCGTTGCTGTTAAGTCCGTCCGGACATCCGATTATAAATCTGTAACCGCTCTCATCGTCTCCGAAAAAGATACCGCAGTACCCTTCTCTCTCGCTGACAAGTCTGTTCACAACACGTCTGATGACGTTAGGATCCGAATCCTTGTCCGTTAAAAGACAGACATTTCGTACGTCTTCAGGTACCTTGTCAGCTTCTATATTGAGAAGTTTTTCACCTGCCTCGGAAAGGCTTCTTTTCAGAGTGGCGATTTCTTCCTGCTGCTTATGCACAATGTTTGGAATATTGTCACCGGAAGTAGACAATTCTCCGGCAAGTTCCTGGATCATATTATGCTCACCCGACAAAAACTCGAGCGCTCTTTTCCCGCACAAAATGCTGACTCTTGTTCCGCCCTTATAATTCTGAAAACCAACAATTTTCAATATTCCGATCTCGCCGGTTCTCTTAACATGAGGCGCGCAGCAGGCGCAGACATCATAGCCGTCAACCTCAACTATTCTAACCGCACCGATAAGTTCCTTCTTGCTCCGATAGTCGATGTCCGCAAGCTCCTCAGGCGACGGGTAATATGCCCTGATCTCACGATTTTCATAAATCGCCCTGTTCACCTGCAGTTCTACGTCCGCAAGCTGTTCGGGTGAAAGCTGGCCGCTATAGTCCATTGTTACAATAGAATCGCTGAGGTGGAATCCCACGTTATCATAGCCAAATTTAGAATTCACTATTCCGGAAAAAATGTGCTCTCCGGAGTGCTGCTGCATGTTTGAAAAGCGGTGACTAAAATCGATTTTCCCGAGAATCGTGGAGCCTTCCTCGAGCTCCTTATCAAGATAATGATAGATTATATCGGATTTGATCTGGACATCAATGACGTTGATATCATTTTCCCCTTGCGTAAAGGCATCGGCACTTTCAGATGTTCCTGCTGTTTTTAATCGCTCAATATCCTGTTCACTAAGGAGATAAACTACGCCTCTGTCGGGAGTCTGTCCGCCCTCTTCAGGAAAAAACAGTGTCCGGTCAAATACAGCTTTATACTGTCCGTTCTCACCTTCTACCTTCTCACAGCTTATCACCTTGGCTGTGAACTCTGTTGAATATGCATTTTCATCATAAAGTTTTATTGTATTTTCGTTCATAATGCTTTATTTTACCACACTTTGAGGTTATTCAGAAATTTAAAAAGGGATGCCTCATCGGCATCCCTGAAATAATCAATTATTATGCAAGTGTAAGCTGTGAAAGCTCGCTGGTAACGCGCTCTTTTACTGCGTCGAGCTTGGACTCCATTGAGTAAGCCATCTCAGAATAAAGGAGCTTCTCAGCGATTCCGAGGTACTTCTCATCCATTGATGCGAACTTCTTGCCCTCGGCAGCTCTTGTAGCCTTAATCTTGCGAAGAGACTTAACAAGGCACATCATCTCGGGAGCCTTATTTCTCTTGATAACTTCTACGATAACAGCCTCAGCCTTCTTTCCCTGGGGAATATCGTATACTTCAAGCTCATCGATCTCATCGATAAGTTCCTCGGCTTCGTCTGCATCGATAGCATCACGCATCTTAGCCTCTGCTCCGTCAACGGGAACATAAAGAACACCCTTGGTGTCTATGCTTGACACCATGCTGTAGTATAAGGTTTCATTGCCTCTCTCAAGAAAAGACGGAACCAAAATGTCTTTTACTTCACAAAGTCCATGGTTACCATAAACGACGCAATCTCCTCTACTCAGCATATTTTTTCCTCCTAAAAATAAAACACGAAAAAGCCTTTTCGGACGGCAGAACCCCATCCGATGACTACTTCTAAAAAACAAGGGCGACACTAGTACAATCATAGCAATTTTTTACGATTAATGTAATATATCGGGCTCTTTTTTAAGAAAATCTTAAGAAACTATCAGAATATTGTTAGTATATGCTAATAGGGCCTGTTTTAACCGGCAAAAAGCCGCGCCAATGCAGCATTTCTAGCCAATAAAGAAGACCCGACGGAGGTATACTCGCGCCAGGCCATCTTCGCAACAATAACAATATAAGAAAGGAAAGGAGGAATTACTATAAAGCCGGGTGTTATAAAGCTTCACCGAGCTTTGTGTATATAAAACCTGTATTCTGACAGAACTCGTTAAGTTGCTGTCCAAACAGTTTCATATATGCATCTTCCATGTACTGAGCATCATGTGACAGGAACAACAGTACCTGTCCGCTCTTTAAGTCAAACTCAATATCCTTGGTGGGTTCAAGAGCATTGATGTCTTTAAACGACATTCCGTAATTTTCTCTGCACACTTCTTCTTTATTGGGCAGATCCATGGTCTCAGTGATAATCTGGTTCTTGATTTTTCTAAGGTCATCCAGAAAATGGAGAACCATAAACTCTGCAACATTGAGAGAAGTGATCTCATACCCGCCAAGTTTCATGTCGCTGATAACTTTTCCGAAATCTATAGTTGCGGCTGCAAAAGGATCAATCTTCTGCCCACCGACATCCACACAGAACACCGCATCGTATAAGCTTTGATTCATACTGAGCCTCCTGTCATCACGGGGAGTGAACTTCCATATGGTAATTATAGCACGCCTTCTTATAAACAAATCTTATAAATCTATAAAATCATTATTAATTAAATGTTTTTTCGTTAAGAATTTGTTACGAAATTGAAGTAACAAAAAAGAGGCCTGTGGTAGAGCCCCTCATCCGGCGCTGCGCGCCACCTTCCCCCAAGGGGAAGGCTTATATTTTGGCGCGCCACCTTGGGGGAAGACGCAAATTATCAACCGTGGAACAGTTTCTTGGTCTGGTATTGCGGCTCGCAGGTAAGGTTAACGCCCAGCTTGTGGAAGGTGGATTCATCAACGGGTGAAAGAATAACCGTTGAGTGAACCTCAGCGCCGCGAAGCTTGTCAACCTGCTCCAGTGCTGCTTTTGCCTGCTTATCGGTTGCAGCGCAGATTGTAAGAGCTATCAGTATTTCGCCAACATGGAGGTGCGGATTATGTCCGCCAAGCTGCTGGGTCTTGAGATTCTGAATAGGCTCGATAATTGTAGGTGAGATGAGATCAATTTCATCCGGCACTCCTGCCATCACCTTAAGGGCATTCAGCATCATAGCGCTGGTTGCACCCATGAGAGCACTGGTCTTACCTGTAACAACCTGACCGTCCGGAAGCTCAATAGCTGCTGCGGGTGCGCCTGTAAGCTCTGCCTTTAAGTTAGCGGCAGCAACCACAGGTCTGTCCTGAATGCTGCAGCCGGCCTTCTGCATGAGGATCTCGAGAGTGTCGATTCTCTCCTGTGAGCTGTCACCCTTTCTCTTTTCACAGAGTTCCTTGTAGTAACGTCTGATTATCTCCTGTTTTCCTGCTGCCTGTGCGGCCTCGTCGTCGATAATGCAGTTACCAGCCATATTTACGCCCATGTCGGTAGGTGACTTGTAGGGTGAATCGCCATAAATCTCCTTGAACATTGCGTTGAGTACAGGGAAAACAGCGACATCTCTGTTGTAGTTGACAGTGGTCTGTCCGTAAGCTTCAAGATGGTACGGATCAATCATATTCATGTCAGCAAGGTCAACGGTTGCTGCCTCATAGGCAAGGTTAACCGGATGCTGAAGCGGAATGTTCCAGATGGGGAAGGTCTCGAATTTTGCATAACCCGCCTTAACTCCGTGTCTGTTTTCATGATAAAGCTGAGACAGGCAGACAGCCATTTTTCCGCTGCCGGGACCGGGTGCAGTCACAACGACGAGTGAATGCTTGGTCTCAATGTACTCGTTCTTACCGTAGCCCTCCTCGCTGATGATGAGCGGGATGTTTGAAGGGTAGCCCGGAATTGTGTAATGTCTGTAAACCTTGAGTCCAAGGGATTCAAGCTTCTTCTGATAAGCCATAACCTGCTCTGTGCCATCATATCTTGTGAGGACAACAGATCCCACATAGAGTCCGTAGCCGTGGAAAGCATCGATAAGACGAAGCACGTCCATATCGTAGGTTATTCCGAGGTCTCCGCGGACCTTGTTTTTCTCAATATCACCCGAGTTAATAACAATTACAATCTCTACATCCTCTTTAAGCTGAGTAAGCATGCGGATCTTGGAGTCGGGCTGAAATCCCGGAAGAACTCTGGAAGCGTGGTAATCATCGAAAAGCTTACCGCCGAATTCCATGTACAGTTTTCCTCCGAACTGTCCTATCCTCTCACGGATCCTTTCTGACTGCATCTGCAGATACTTGTCGTTGTCAAAAGCCTGTTTCATCATTAGTTTTCCTCCTGGTTATTCTCTATGTGTCTTCTTCGAAGCTGTCCACAAGCTCCGTCTATGTCTCTCCCCATCTCACGCCGTACCGTGGAGTTTATGCGTCGTTTTTCCAATTTCTTCTTAAAAGCCTGAACCCTCTCTGTGGTGCTCTCCACAAAATCCCGCTCCTTTATGGGATTGACCGGAATCAGGTTGACCACGCAGTTTAGATTCTTAAGGATATCCGCGAGCTCGTCGGCATCCTCGTCCGTATCGTTGACGCCGCCCACAAGCGAATACTCGAAGGTCAGCTGTCTTCCGGTTTTATCAAAATAGTATTCACAGGCTTCCAAAAGCTCATCTATGGAATACTGATTTGCTATCGGCATCAGTTCCTGCCTCTTCTTCTGATTTGAAGCATGAAGCGATATTGCAAGATTTATCTGCAACTTTTCATCCGCGAGCTTTTTCATGTTCGGAACGATTCCGCAGGTCGATATCGTGAGATTACGCTGCCCCATGTTAAGCCCGTTTTCATCTGTTAAAAGTCGTACGAATTTCAGAATGTTGTCGTAATTATCAAGCGGTTCGCCGCTTCCCATGACCACCACTCTCGACACCTTCTCTCCGGTGTCGCACATTATGGAATATATCTGGTCAAGTATCTCGGAGGGTTCAAGGTTCCTCTCGACGCCGTCTATTGTCGATGCACAGAATCTGCAGCCCATTCGGCAGCCTACCTGCGAAGACACGCAGACGCTGTTGCCGAAGCGATACTTCATAAAAACGCTCTCGATAAGATTGCCATCTCCAAGCTCAAAGAGATATTTCCTCGTTCCGTCGATTTTTGATTCCTGCACCCTCACTACCTTAAGCGCCACAAAATCGCATTCTCCGGAGAGCTTTTCGCGAAGATTCTTCCCGAGATTGGTCATCTCCTCAAAACTTCGTGCCTGCTTCTTGTGCATCCAGTCATAGATTTGCCCGGCTCGAAAGCCGGGCTCCCCCATGTCCTTAATTAAATCCGTTAATTCTTCCTTTGTCAGTGATTTGATATCTGTCATTGAAAATCCTTAATGATACAAAAGTTATCCGTCCCTGCGTCTGAACTTCGAAATAAAGAATCCGTCAGTGCCGAATTCTCCGGGTATTATCTGGATATAACCGGCTCCGGCCGTAAGAACTTCCTTCATGGGTCCCGGAAGCCTGTCCTCTATGCTTACTGCGTCAAAAGGGAGATTTTCCAGTATCCATTTGTAATTCTCGAGGTTCTCCTCTTTTGTAAGTGTGCATGTACTGTAAATAAGTATACCGCCGGGCTTAACATAATTCCACACATTGTTTAGAATACTTCTCTGTTTTGCCTGAAGCGTCATAATAGCATTCATGTCGGTATTCATCTTGATGTCGGGTTTTCTCGCAATAACACCAAGCCCCGAACACGGAAGGTCACAGTATAACACATCCGCAGCATTTTCTAAAGTCTGATCATGCTTTTCAGCATCATGTTCTTCGACAACAACGTTATCGCATCTCATCCTGTTAACGTTTTCACGAATTAAAATGCACTTATTTTGAGATATGTCTCTGGAAATAACTTTTCCCGTATTCCGCAAGACATCCGCAGCATGAAGGCTCTTGCCCCCGGGTGCTGCACAGACATCAATTACCGTATTTCCTTTTCTAAGTCCCGCAACCTCGGTAACGAGCATGGAGCTGATATCCTGCACCATGAAGGCGCCTTCTTCGAAGCCCGGAAGATATCTGATATTGTCGGTATGATAGAGGTCCATCGCATAGGAAAGGAGCGGACTTGGTTTCATAACTATATTGCCGTTGTTCGCCTCCTTCATTTTTGCAAGAATTCCTCTTAGTTCTTCAGTTTCGAACCTATTGGAAAACCGCACCGTTACAGGTCTTGGTTCCAGGAAAAACTTGAATATTTCAACTGTCTTTTTAAAGCCAAAATCTTCCAGAAACTTTTCGGAAAGCCACTCCGGCTCTGAATATTTTACTGAAAGATACTTAATTCGCGATGCCTTGGATTCATCGTAATCCGGCCACTTTATATTGTCCTTGTTCCTTGCAATGTTACGAAGCACTCCGTTTACAAAGCCCTTGAGTCCCATGAAGTGGAGCTTCGCCGCAAGCTTCACCGATTCGTTAACCGCAGCGGAATCCGGAACAGAATCCATGTAAAGTATCTGAAAAGTCCCCATTCTAATTATGTACAGAATAGGCTTTGCCATTTTTGATATGGGTGTCTTGGAAAACAGGCCGATAACATAGTCCAGGCTTATCTGTCTCTCAATGGTTCCCTCCGCAAGATACTTGATGAAGGATTTTTGATTAGCATCAAGAAAATCATATTTATTTAGCGCAAGCTTAACCGCCGACTTCTGAAAGGAGTCGCTTTTTCCCATCTCAGCGAGAATGTCGTAGGCTATGCGCCTTTCATTAATCTTCCCTGCCATTTTACCTCCGATTTCTGTTTCCGCCGTTTACCATCAAAACCAAACGAAGAAGCTGAAGTATTGATGATGCAGCAGCCGCAACGTAAGTAAGGGCAGCCGCGTTAAGTACTTTTCTTGACTGGTCCACTTCGTCATCCGCAAGAATGCCGTAATCTCCGAGCATAACGAGCGCTCTGTGAGAAGCATCAAACTCAACCGGAAGTGTAACAAGCTGGAATGCCACTGCCAGTGAAAATACCCATATTCCGATCTTCGCAAGGGGTGTCATTCCGATAATAAGTCCAAGTATGATGATCGGTATTCCGATGTGTGATCCGATATTGGCAGCAGGAACAAGCGCTGATCTGATCTTGATCGGCACATATCCTGTGTGATGCTGCATAACGTGTCCGCACTCATGAGCGGCGACACCGATGGCTGCAACACTGGTGGAATTATAGGTGCTGTCCGAGAGGTTAACGGTGTTATTTCTTGGATCAAAGTGGTCTGAGAGGTTTCCCGGCACATGGACAACCGCCACGTCATTTATGCCGTTTCTTCTCAAAATCTCGGTAGCAACCTGAGCACCTGTCATGCCTGACATGCTTCTTATTTTCGCATACTTATTGTAGGTGGACTTGACCATGGCACTGGCAATGATACACAATAGCGCACCAATCAGCACCAATATATACGTAGCATCAAACATCATTCCCCTACCATATCCATAACTATATCTGTACATAATAACTCCTCCAAAATGTAATAATACGGGCAAAGGTTCAATCTTTGCCGCCCAGTAATATATATAATATAAGAAAGTTACTCGAGGTTATCTCCAGGGTTTAAGGTGTATCCAAGGAGGAAGGATTTTACATCCATGCGTTTTTTTCCTTCGAGCTGAAGCTCGAAGATTTCAAGGAGGCCATCGCCGGTGTTAACGGTAAAGCTGTCTTTATTGACAGCTGCGATAGTTCCGGGATTGCCACTAGCAGTATTATTCAAAACCTTAGCAGTCCAGATTTTAAGCATTTTGCCGTTTAAATGTGTATAGGCGCTGGGCCAGGGATTCATGCCTCTTACGAGATAGGAAATCTTCTCTGCTGAGTCGTCCCAGTTGATGTGCCCCATCTCCTTGTTGATTTTGCCGCACTTTGTGGCCTCAGCATCGTTCTGGGGAGTCGGTGTGAGTTCTCCCTTTTCGATTTTCGGAAGTGCCTCAACAATAAGGTCTGCCCCTAGGTACATGAGCTTGTCAAAAAGTGTACCTGCAGTGTCATCCTCTTCGATCGGGATTTCTTTTGTTATAAGCATATCTCCGGTGTCCATTCCCGCATTCATCTGCATGATGGTAACGCCTGTAGTCTTGTCACCGTTTAAGATGCACATCTGAATGGGTGCGGCGCCTCTGTATTTCGGAAGAAGTGATGCGTGAATATTGACGCATCCAAACTTAGGGATATCAAGAACTTCCTGAGAAAGGATCTGTCCGAAAGCAGCAACAACAAAGATATCTGCTCCGAGAGTTTTGAGTTCCTCTACTACCTCTGTCTCTCTGATTTTCTTAGGCTGTATGATCTTCAATCCGTGCTTTAGTGCACACTCTTTTACCGGAGAAGGAACAAGCTTATCACTTCTGCCCTTTGGTTTATCGGGCTGAGTCACAACTGCAACTATTTCATGACCTGCCTCTATCATTTTTTCAAGCGGTGGCACGGAAAAATCCGGTGTCCCCATGTAAACTATTTTCATACTAATTATTCTGTCTCCTTATACATCTATAATAATCCTTATAGGTTAGATGACTTCTACAAACAAGAAAAGCCCTCCATCCGTTATTTTAAACTAATGGAGAGCTTTTTACAATTTTGTAGGATTGATCCGTGGGCAAGGAAATAATCACATGCAACAAAAAATCCAATAATATTGGAATTTGTTGCACCTAAACTGAAGCTTATACAATAAAAATATTGATGCTCCCCAGATTTGTTGTAATCCATTTTCGTACAAACAATAAATATAAATGTATTATCTATATTTGTTGTCTATCAGAATTTTCTGAACAACAAATATGATGAAACGATTCAGATTTATTGCACTCCCAAATTTTGCGTACAACAAAAGCAATTAGAAGATCAAGAATTATTGCACTCTCAAATATCCCACACAATAAACACGATGAAAAACACATGAATTATTGCAATCTAAAAACCATACATACAACAACACCCGAAGTGCTGTAAATAGTGCACTCCGGGCGTTAAAGATTCGTAATAAGTTTTTCATCCCAAAACTACAGTTATTTCTTCATCATCCACAAGCCTTGCATCGACGGAATCCTCTCCGCAGCTGATGGTGTAATTGCCTTTAAAAGCCTCCACAGCAGCGCATCCGTTTTCGTCAGTTGTAACAGCGGTGTCTGTCCACCATTCCTGCTTAACCAGCTTCTTCAGCATCTCGAAAGAGGGCTTCTTTGAATTGTCAAGTCTGATATAACCACTGGGAGCCTTAAGCCATGCGCCGTCCCTGTAGTCCCAGGTGGTTATTGCTTCTACAAGAGGATGCTCGAACAGGGTTCTGTACATCTCCTCTATCTCCCTTGCCTGTCTTTCCTCGCCTTCAGGTGTTGAGGGCCATTCGTCCACCTGCCAGTCATTAAGATCAACAATATGAGGTGGCATAATATCTCCGGATATAAGGGTATTTTCCGTGAAATGGATCGGGAGTCCAAAGTGTGAAAAGCGCTCCAGAACCTCCTCCAGTTTTTCCTTGCCCCAATAGCCCTGATGCTGATGAGACTGGATACCAATGGCACTGATCGGAACACCTGCATTCAGACAGCCGTCAATCAGAATCTCATAGTTGATTGAGGTATTAAAATCGTTCAATAAAAGTACTGCATCCGGATTGTCCGCATGAGCCCTCTCAAAGACTTCCTTAATCAGTCCAACTCTTCCTTTTTCCTTGCAGATCCTGGTAATCGCGTTATCGTATTTATCAAATATGGGCATGATTACAACTTCATTTATCACATCCCACATATCAATAACGCCCTTGAAGCCCTTAACTTCCCTGTCAATACGCTCAAGCTGCTTCTGCATGATGGTCTCATTGTCGTATTTCATGAGCCAGTCAGCGCAGGCTGTGTGCCAACAAAGAGGATGTCCTTTCACGGTGACGCCCTTGCTCTTTAGGTATTCTGCGGTTTTCATGAGAGCATCCTTATTAGGCTGTCCCTCCACAGGCTCATATCGTCCCCAATAGAACGGCAGTGTTCCGTAATTGAAAATCTCAAGCCAGCTCTCTGTTATCTGCTTATGTTCTTCGTCCCCGTTCATTACATAGGGAATAAAATCAAAAGCTCCGCATCCAAAGAGGAACTTATGATTTTTCTGCTGTACTTTTATCCTGGAATTTTTGATGGGATTTCCTTGAGTATCAGTGATCCTGATAAGCTTATTTACTTTTCTGTGTGATATAGCCATGTGCACTCCTTCTCCTATTATTCGAAATATGAATGTCTATCCCAAATGATAGAGATTACGAAGTGCACATACCACTCATGTTTTGTTATCGCACTTATCAATTTTCGTATCTTGAATCCGTTCAAGCTCTGCTCACTTTATAAACTCACTAAGTGTATCGAACAGCACTTCCGGTTGAACCGGTTTTGACAGGTGCGCGTTGAGGCCTGCCTGGAGGCTTTGCTGAACGTCCTCGTCGAAGGCGTTGGCGGTGAGAGCTATTATCGGGATGCTCTTTGAGTCAGCTCTGCCCATGGCTCTTATTGCAGCGGTTGCCTCGAGGCCGTTCATCTCGGGCATGCGCATATCCATCAAAATTGCGTCATAGTAGTTCTCGTGATGTGATTCGAACATTTTAACTGCAATTTTTCCGTTAACCGCAAGCTCGGTCTCCATCTCCTTCATTTTAAGAACCTTTATCATTATCTGTGCGTTGACATCCACGTCCTCCGCCAGAAGAATTCTGCGGCCCGTAAGATCGGCTTTCTTGGGCTTTTCCATTATCTGAAGTCGCTTCTTTTTCAGAGCGTTACGGAATTCATCAAGAAGACTTCCCGCGAACAGAGGCTTGGAGATAAAGCTGTCCACACCTGCATCAGTCGCTTCACTATGGATTTCATCCCAGCTGTAGGCGGTCAGCATAATGATTGCAGAGTCATCCCCGATAATCTCTCTGATCTGTCTGGTTGTTTCAAGTCCGTCCATCTCGGGCATTTTCCAATCAACGATTATCAGATTGTAGGGCTCCATCCTGCCCTTATGCACCTTAACAAGGTCGATGGCTTCCTGGCCTGAGCGCACAGTCTCCACCGCAATACCTTCGTTGCCGAGCACAAGCTTTGCGTGATCTAAGGCAACGGGGTCATCGTCAATTACGAGAACGCACATCTCTTTGGGATTGATCTCTATATCACTGTTATCCTCGGAATGCTTTTTATCGGAATCCAGGAGTGTAACGGTTACGGTAAAAATACTTCCCTTACCCTTTTCACTCTGCACCTCAATCTTGCCGTTCATCATCTCCACAATGCTCTTGGTTATAGCCATTCCAAGTCCGGAGCTGCCATATTTGTTGGCCGCTGTGGTATCCTCCTGGCTGAAGGTCTCAAAAAGTGATGGAAGGAATTCCTTGCTCATTCCTATACCGGTGTCCTTGATTCTAAAGCGCAGTGTGGAGTTTCCTCCGTAGCCTGCTGCCTTCTCAACATCCAGAGTTACCGCGCCGCCCTCGGGAGTGAACTTAACCGCATTGCCCAGAATGTTTATAAGGACCTGCCTTAGCTTTGTGCTGTCGCCGATATAATAATCATTTAACTCCCCTATAATATTGCATTTGTATTCAAGGCCTTTTTCCATGCACTGTCCGTTGAAAATGGTATTTATCTGCTCTAAAAGCTTCGAGAAGGCAAATTCCTCATTTCGAAGGACCATCTTACCTGACTCGATTCTGGACATATCAAGGATGTCATTAATAAGACTGAGAAGGTGCTGCGCAGATGATCCGATTTTCTCCAGATAATCCTTGGTTGCATCTGATATATCAGGTTCGTGAAGCGCAAGGGAATCAAGCCCTATGATGGCATTCATAGGTGTTCTGATCTCATGGCTCATGTTAGACAGGAAAATAGTCTTTGCTCTGCTTGCTTCCTCAGCGGTTTTAAGGGCATCAGAGAGTGCCTGGCTCTTTGCAAGGGAATCCCTCATCTGTGCATCTATATCTGAGAAGCCTGCTCCCACTGCATGAATCTTGTTATCCTGAGCATCCCCCGGATGTCCGACACCTGCCATACGGAGCATCTCATAGGTCTCTTCGCCGTTTTTCTTTACAAGATATCTGTAGGCTATAATTGGCTCTTTTTCCAGCGCCTGCTTTATATTTTCAGGCTTTATGAAATCAATAAAGCCCTGGCGATATTCTTCTGCGACAAAAGACTCAGCATACTCTGTGAATTTTTCACTAAAGTTGAACCGGTCACCTTCACAGATGTCATCTTCGTGATTTTCATCTCCTCTGTAGCAGATTGCATTGTTATTCTCAAGATCAACATAATAAACACTGCGGTAATCCGAAGCCAGTGCGTTTATCATCTTATCCTGCTGCGTACGCACTTTTTCCTGGGCAATGAGCTCATCCTGGAGAGCGATCCTCTCCTCAAGTTCCTGCTGAAGTATTTCAGAGCTCTCCTGTTCTGCCGCGAGCTTCGCTGTCCTTTTTGTCTGGGTGATCATTATTACAAGGAGGGCAATCATTACAGCTGCCGTAAGAATAGACTGTATAAGGCTTCTGATGATTATGCCCTGAGAAATTGTATTTATCTGCTCGGTGATAACGCTCTCTCTTATGAGGTACGTAAGCACCCAGTCGGTTCCGTGCACCGGTACGAAAGCGATAGTTTCTTTTACTCCGTTGTAGGTAAATGAAGCTATTCCCTCAGTATCTTCAGCAAAGCACCTGCGCATTTCCTCAATGGAATATCCCTCATCAAACTTGGCTGATTCAAGCGCCGTGAGAATATTCTTATCCGCTGCAAGTCCGCCCAGAACCGCTCCCGTGAGGCTGCTTCCGTCAGCGGCATACAGATTACAAAAAGTAGCGGAACTGTCATTAGCCTGAAGTGAAACCTTATCAAGAAAATTATTTATATCCATCTCCATGAAGCAGACAATAAGGGTGTGTTTTTCCAGTTTTAGTCTGTCGATCGGAACGGCGATGATGATCTTCTTATTGTTTCCGTCTGCATTTTTTATGGAAATCTCAGGCTCCGAAAGAGTCTTATGATTAAAGGAATACAAATCTATATCCGTCCTGGTGCCGCGTGAGGTATAAATAATTCCTTCTTCATCAACAAAAGCGAATTTTTCAAGTTTGTAGAGCTGCTTCATTCTAAACTGATAAGCCTGAAGACTCTCCACGCTTTCCAAATCAGTTTTTTCAATAAGTCCTATCGCAGTATCAAGGTCACTGACATAGTTACTAAGGGTGGACGCAACAACCTGTTCCCTTCTGCCCGCAAGCTCATCAAGATAGAGGAGGCTGACTGTTTTGACCGCGTTTTCCGTGTCTTTGCTCGCACTCTGCCCCATCCATAATGTTCCTATGATCATTATTGCAACGACTATAATACCGCCGATAATTGCAACTCTTGTAAGTCCGCTCTTACTGTGAAGTTTCATAGCCTTGTTTTTCACCCTATAGAATCTTTAACTGCATCTACAAATACCTGAAGTCTGTCTTTAGTTACATGCTGCATAACTACGATATGAGAAAGGTCGCCTCCCAGCCTGTCATCATGGTCGGGAGCCAGTCCGTATCTATCTGCAATTTCTTCTACCGGTCGCTTGAAATATACTGTGTTGGACATAGGCTCAAGCCATGCCGGCCATCCTATCTCGTCAAGCGCTCCTTTAAGCCACTGCGCTCTTTCCAGCATTCCCTCCGACTGCTCGGTGAAGTCTTCCTTTGTCGTATGCTTTAATATCCACCAAAGTTTAAGCGGAGACATTGCGGAACGCGAGCAATTTATCATCGGCATGCTGGCATTCAGATAGCTGATTTCGAACGGAATCTGATTGTTCTTTACTTCCATCGATGTCAGGAAAACTCCGGCAGGTTCGTCTATTCCAAAGAATTTATGTCCGCTTATTACTATAGAATCAAACGGCTGCACCTTGCGGTTTACGACATCCTTGAAACGTGTGTAGGGAAGGTATCCGCCAAAAAGCGCCGCGTCCACATGGCGATACACAGGTATTTCCGGGTGCTTTGCAAGAATCGCATTTATAGCTGCCTGGTCATCCACTCCACCCTTAAAGGTTGTGCCCATAGCAAACACCACAAGCGCAGGCTTATCAGGTACCAACGCCTTTTCAAATTCCTCGGGAATCATGCAGCCATGAATATCCGACGGAATAAGCTTCAGTTCAAGATTCTGAAGATTGGCAAGGCGCATACTTGAATAATGAGCAGCATCAGAGACATACAGAACCGGTCTTTGCTTCGTCTTTTTTACAATATAATTCGTGCCAAAGTATATTCCGTGATTGTTACCGTCGGTTCCACTGAAAGTGACAATTCCCCAAGTATCGCCCTGATCATACCCATACAGCGGTCCCATCATTTCAATTACTTCTCTTTCGAATACAAGAGTGTTGAGTAAACCGTCATGAATATTGAACGGATCTCCCGCATTATTCGCCATTGCGAGATTGAGTCCGCTTCCGGAAAGCCATTTATAGAACTGCACCAGACGGCTCTTATGATTTATCGGGTACCCAAAGGCTCTGTTTTTCTTGGCAAACAGAGTACCGGCATATTCATCCAATCGGGCAACACACGGATCTTCATTTTCTGCATTGTTTAATACGTTATTGTTTTCACTGTTTGTCATCGTTCTCCCTCCTGTATCCTTACTTTAGTTTCAACTTCCTAACTATTGACAACAACCTTGTTTCGGCCGCCTTCTTTTGCAATATATAATCTCTCATCAGCCAGATTTACCAGTTCCTCCGCAGTCATCCCATCCCTATAAGCAGCCGCTCCGATAGAAACAGTAATCTTCAGGTCTCTGCCGTCTTCATGGAATGAGGTCTCCTCTACCTGGCTTCTGATGTCCTCCAGAAGACTTCCAAATTCCTCATAAGAAATGTCTTCCGGT
Organism: Butyrivibrio sp. INlla16; assembly: GCF_900104155.1. Classification (GTDB taxonomy): domain Bacteria; phylum Bacillota; class Clostridia; order Lachnospirales; family Lachnospiraceae; genus Butyrivibrio. Next base: position 123,054 of record NZ_FMYB01000008.1, on the reverse strand, counting down.
GCAATAAGCAAAAACTCCTCGCCGCCCCATCTGCCGTAGATAAAGCCTTTGCTTGAATTTTTCTTAAAGATTCCTGCCATCTGTTTTAGCACGTTATCACCGGCGATATGTCCGTAGGTATCATTGATGTTCTTAAAAAAATCGACATCCAGAATCGCTACGAAAAGATCGTTTTCATCCGTCTCATTTTTCCTCTGCAATTCCTTATCAAGAATTCGCTGTACTCTCTGTCTGTTGTAAATCTCTGTCAAAAAATCGTAATCCGCAAGGCGCCTTAATTCTTCATTTTTATGAGCCATGCTCTGATTGTATACGGAGGTATACAGCGTAATTGCACCAAAGCCTATCAAAGCATTTATACAATACAAAACTCTCGCCAGTCTTTCATCCGGATTATAAGTTGTAGGAAACATTTTCAGATCCGCACAGACATGAAGCATCAAAAAAGTTAATACGACGATAATGCTGAAATTTCCAATCTGTCGTCTTTGTTTTGAAGACATATAGGGCATGAAATATGGCAGGAAAATGCTGGCAAATGTGCCAAATAGCCAAAGCTGAAAACCGGATTTTATGCCAACGAAAACAGTGGCAAGGATTATATGAAAATAGACCTCCAATGCCATGAACCAGACAGAACGCAGGGTATTGCCGCTTCGAATAATAAATATGCTGACTACATAAACAAGCATGCTTACGATGTTAAGATAAATCATCGGAGTACAGGATAGCCAAATGTAAAAACCTTCAAAGAAAACGTGAGTAATCAGAAACGAAATGGCTATCATCATATACTGCTTTTGAGTAAAGTAATCACCATCTTCGGTTATATCGTTGTATACCCGGCTGCTATTCAGATTTTGATTATTATTATCCATAATTCGATTGTAAATCTACTGTTAGCAGTGTGCAAATTAAGAAACTATAAACAAAAAAGATGTCCGAAGACATCTTTTTTTGCTTATGGCTATGATTCCCAAGGGAACTCTTTACTGAATCTTGAACTTGCTGAGTTCATCGTTAATCGATACTGCGGAGTCGGATACGGAGTTTGCAACGCTTTCTACACCCTTGGATTCGTTCGCAATATCCTGAGCACTCTGAGCCAGGGTTGTTACGGTTGCGGTAACCTCCTCGGAGCTTGCCGACTGTTCCTCGGAAATAGCAGCTACGCTAGAAGCAATGTCATTTACATCACCCATCATTCCGATCATTTCCTTCATGGTTGCTGCTGTGGAATTAAGCTCCTCATATATCTTGTTAAAGCTGTCGCCTGCCTTTGAAACCGCTTCGCTGTTTTCATTGATGGCATCCATATTAGCCTGCGATTTTTCTGCAAGGTTATGTATAAGCTGAGTTATCTCGCTTATGATGTCGCTGATCTCCTTGGTCGCATCCTGTGAATTCTGAGCCAGTTTTCCGATCTCATCTGCAACTACCGCAAAGCCTTTTCCTGCTTCACCCGCACGAGCTGCCTCAATACTTGCATTAAGCGAAAGGAGGTTGGTCTGCTGTGAAATGGAGTCGATCATCTCAACGATTTCGGTAATCTTATCAGCTGATTCACCGACCGTTGTAACAACATCATTCATCTCACTCATGGATGTTGTGATAGTCTCCATATTCTGCTGAACAGTGTTCATGTCGTGCTGACCGACATCGGCCTGATCCACAAGTTCAAGCATGATCTCATTTGCTCTGTTTCCGCTATCGGTAAGATCAGCAACCGCACCTGCAAGCTGAGTTGCATTGTTTGCAAGCTCTCCAACCGCATTCGAAATATCGTCCATGGTGGTCTGAATCTGTCCCATGGAAATCGACTGCTCACTCGCACCCTCTGACATCTTTCCGGATGCATCTCTTGATGAAGTGGAGTCTGCCTTCAGCTGCTCTGCCTTGGACTGAATCGAATTGATGGTGCTATTCATAATCTGAACGTAATTGTCCATCTCCTTACTGATAAGACCAATCTCATCGCCCTTATCTGCAGGCATCTTGGTTGTGAAGTCACCACCGGAAATCTTTATAATGCTCTCAGAAAGTCCTTTTACAGGCTTTGTGATTACTCTGTTAATTGTGAAAAGAATTACAGCAGCTATGATGATAATAAGAACGATCATTGCAATTATTGCTATGGTCATGAATCTGTTAGCTGTTGCTTCAACATCACTTACGCTGACGGAGGAAATAAGTGTCCAATTTGTTCCCTGAATCGGATAGGTTGCAATATACATCTTAGCCGAAGAGCCATCTTGCTGTATTGTAATAACCTCATCGGATCCACTCTCGATATGTTTCTTCAGCGTATTGAGGTAATTGTTTCCTGATTCCGAAACCTTGGTACCAACAAGGGACGGATCGAAGAAAGTGATGATGTAATCACCATCAAGTATCATTGACCCTCCGACTTTCAGAGGCTTTAAGTCATTTACACTATCCTGCAAATCGTTAAGGTAAACATCCACACCGGCAACGCCGAATTCACCATTATAAAAATCATTCTGCCTTACAAAGGTAACACAGAGGTCTCCTGTTGTTGCATCCAGATATGGCTCGGTTTCAACGAATGTCTCGTTTCCAAGGCCTGCCTGGTACCAGTCGCGCTGTGTAGGTTTCCAATCATCATCCACTTCGGAATGATCTGCAAATATATAGGTATCATCCGAAAATCCAATATAGATACCTGAATTCTTAACTGCGCCGTAGCTTGCCGACGGTTCGATGTACTTAAGCATTGCATCGTGGTCAGCAAATTCCACCTGCTCAAGTGTGTCGCAGTATTCGCCAAACTTTGCGGTCAGCATTCTGAATTTGGTGCCAAGTTCATTTGCATTAGCTCTGGTCTCAGCCTGAATGTCCATCAGCGCCATCTCGGTGATTGTATTCTTGGCATTAATACTCAGCGCCATTATAATCGCCACAACCCCGATGATGATAATCGGCAAAAGGCTTATCAAAAGAGTTTTGCTAATGCTCTTTCTTAACCTTATGTCTTGAAGTATTAGCTTCGTTTTTCTTACCCTTTACACTAGTATCCTCTGCCATTTCAAAAACCTCCGTTCAAGAAAACACTAAAAATTTAATGTGGATTACATATTATAATTGTATACGGAATTACATCAATTAAAATGGATTTTATAGAAATATTAGAGGGTTTAGAATACTTTTATATTTGGAAATAATTGGCATAAAAAACGCCTTCCCCCCAAGGGGAAGGCAAAAATTATTCTTCCGGCTGCTGGAGGTCCTCGTTATTTACGAGTTCTCCCTCAACCTTCTCAACGTACATATGTCCGTCAAGATGATCAAGCTCATGGCATATAGCTCTGGCAAGAAGCTCTGTTCCCTCCAGTTCGAAGGGCTTCATGTCTATATCAAAAGCTTTTACCTTAACATAGTTGGGACGTGTAACAACTCCGGATTTTCCGGGAAGAGATAAGCATCCCTCGTAGCCTGTCTGCTCGCCGCTGGTCTCAAGTATTACAGGGTTGATGAGAAGATGCGGCTCTTCTCCCTCCGGAGAACAGTCAATTACAACAATTCTCTTCAAGATACCAACCTGCGGCGCTGCAAGTCCTACGCCGTTGGCATCATACATTGTCTCAAACATATCCTCAATAAGCTCGCGAATCCTGGGAGTAACCTCTTTTACTTCCTTGCATGGACGCGCAAGTACATCATCACCGTATTCTCTGATCTCTCTAAGTGCCATATTTTAGCCTTTCTGTCTGTTTTATTTCCTCTCATCCGGCGCTTCGCGCCACCTTCCCCATAGGGGAAAGCTTTATTACAAATATAAAGTGTATGATAAACGGCATTATATTTCAATGCTTTATACAATTCTTTCGCTTTTTACATTGTAATCACATGAAATTCATGGGGTCGAAGTCGAACTGAACCTGGAGATTTCTTAAATATCCAAGCTTCTCCCACTCTGAAAGGGCTTCCTCCAAGGTGTCCTTAATCAATGTAAGTCTGTCGAAATCTTCATGCTTAACGTATATAACCATGCGATAGATATCGTTTATCTTGCCGATTGTCGCCGGCGCGGGACCGATTATTATTGCATTCTGTATCCGCATCCTGTCAATGAAGGCGCGAAGCTGATTCGCTTTCTCTTTTCCGAAATCCTCATCCTTAGCCCAGAGCTGAATTGCAAGCATATGAGCTGCCGGCGGATACCTCAGTAATTCTCTGTAGGATATCTCCTCATCGTAAAAGGCTTTATAGTCCTGCTTCGATGCGCTGACAATGGCATAGTTATCCGGCTGATAGGACTGTATCACAACATTACCGGGTACTTTTCCTCTTCCCGCTCTCCCCGCTGCCTGCGTAAGAAGCTGGAAGGTTCGCTCCCCCGCCCTGTAGTCGGAGGCGTTAAGTGACATATCCGCCGCAAGAATTCCAACAAGTGTTACATTAGGAAAATCGTGCCCCTTAACAATCATCTGAGTACCAACAAGAACATCTGCCTCTTCTGCGGCAAAGGCCGACAGAATCTTCTCATAGCTGCCCTTTATCCTCGTGGTATCGGCATCCATTCGAAGAACCCTGGCCTTCGGGAAAAACTTAAGCACTTCCTTCTCAATCTGCTGGGTTCCTGCCCTGAAGGCTGACACGTACTTGGATCCGCACTCCGGACATATCTTCTGAATCGGCTGAGTGTGACCGCAGTAGTGGCACATAAGCATACCGCCTCTGTGCTCTGACATCGACACATCGCAGTGCGGACACTTAAAAACATAGCCGCAGGATCTGCAGGACACAAAACCGGCAAGTCCCCTTCTGTTTATGAAAAGCATTGCCTGATGTCCGTTATCAAGCGTCTCCTGCAGTCTTTCCTGAAGGCTTCTGCTAAATATTGATCGATTTCCGCTTCTAAGTTCCTCTCGTAAATCTGCAATCTCGACATCCGGCAGTGTTCCACCCGTTAGCCTTCTGTTAAGCTCAAATAACCGGTATTCACCTTTTTTCGCCCTGTAATAGGTCTCAAGTGAAGGTGTGGCTGAGCCCAGGATCACATCTGCGCCTCCCGGCACAAGCTTTGCAAGCTCTATAGCTGTCTCCCTTGCGTGGTACTTAGGCATAGTCTCGCTCTTGTAGGTGGATTCATGCTCCTCATCTATAATTATGAGTCCCACATTGGGAAAAGGTGTAAAAAGAGCTGATCTGGGACCGATAATAATATCTATGTCCCCTTCTGCGGCTCTTTTTGCCTGATCGTATTTTTCTCCGGGTGACAATGTGGAATTCATCACCGAAACTCTCTCGCCAAAATGTCTGTAGAACCTCATGAGAGTCTGATAAGTAAGCGCAATCTCGGGAATCAGCACAATGGCCTGTTTTCCCCTGGCGATTATCTCATCTATCATTTTGATGTAGACTTCCGTCTTGCCGCTTCCGGTGATGCCGTGGATCAGGCAGGTCTCCCTGATGCCCTTGTCATAGTTTGAAATGACTGTGTCTACAATCTCCTGCTGCTCCTGACTGAGAGTAATATCTTTCTTGGCAGAGCTCACTTCTCCAACGGGATTTCTGTAATACTCCTCGCTATCCGTAACTATAACGCCCTTTTCGGAAAGTGCTCTTATCACAGCCGCTGAAACATTAAGCTTCCCTGTCACAAGTTCATAGGGAATCCGCTCCCCGGTATCCTCCAGTAGTGCTTCCAATAAGCGCGCTCTTGCCACCTGATGCTTTTTGACGCAGTTTTCATAAAAATCCCGGACATCTTCCTCATTCATGGCAAGTCTTACATAACGTTTTACAAGAGCCTTGGACTTCTTCCTCACCGGGATGACAGTCCGAAGAGCATTTATCATGGTTGAGCCATAGGTTTTCCTCATCCAGGCTGCCAGCGCAATCATTATGCCCTCCGCGGACATCTCACCCTCTTCAATATCAAGAATTTCCTTGGTCTTTTCGGGATCAAACTCTGGAACATCGGTTATTCCTATGACGTATCCCTGTCTTTTAGTGTTTCCCCGTCCAAAGGGTACGCTGACGCAACAGCCTATCTCAATTTTGCCAAGAAGTCTGTCCGGAATTTTGTACTGAAAAGGTCTGTCCACCTTTTCATGGGAGATATCGATTATTATGTTGGCAAATGATAAACTCCCTCTTTCCATCAGGCTTTTTCCTGCATCTCCTCTAAAATCTCTTTGATAAGGACTCTCTCATCCATGGGGTACTTAACGCCCTTGATCTCCTGATAGTCCTCATGTCCTTTCCCTGCAAGTACAATGATGTCACCCTGCTCGCCGTGCTCTATAGCATAGCGGATGGCCTCTTTTCTGTCGGCAATCTTGATGTACTCACCGTCAGTCTTCTTCATACCGGTCTCGATATCGTTCATGATGTCCATGGGATCCTCGAATCTCGGATTATCCGAAGTTATGATAGTAAAGTCGGCAAGCTTTCCGCTGACCTCACCCATCTCAAATCTTCTAAGCTTTGAGCGGTTTCCGCCACATCCAAACACACTGATAAGACGAGTCGGATGATAATCTCTGAGAGTACTAAGGAGACTCTTAAGTGCCATAGCGTTGTGCGCATAGTCAATCATGAGAGTAAACTCATCTGATACTTTAACCATCTCGATTCTGCCCTTTACATGAGCCTTCTTTAATGCAGAAGCTATCTGCTCCTCGTCGCAGCCAAGGTGCTTAGCAACATCAATAGCGCAAAGTGCGTTATAAACACTGAATCTTCCCGGTGTGGGAACCTGTGCATGCATCTCGATTATACCTGTGGTATCAAACATAACCCCAAGTTCACCTGGCTTATGAAGATAAGCAAGGTTTATCGCACGAAGATCTGCATCTCCGGCAAAGCCGTAGGTTGTAAGCTCACAGGTGTGACCTTCAGTAACTTCCGTCATTCTGGGATCGTCCGCATTGGCAATTCCCACTTTACACTGCTTGAAAAGAAGTCCTTTACAGTGCATGTAGTCCTCAAAGTCCTTATGCTCTCCCGGACCGATGTGATCAGGCTCAATATTAGTAAAGACACCAATGTCATAAATGAATCCCTGGCTTCTGTGGAGCATAAGTCCCTGGGAGGATACCTCCATGACAACCGTGTCACATCCTGCATCCACCATTCTTCTCATATATTCCTGAAGCTCATAGGATTCAGGTGTGGTATTTTCAGCGTGAATATGCTCATCTCCGATAATTACCTCGATAGTACCGATAAGTCCGCACTTGTGTCCTGCATTCTCAAGCATATTTCTAATAAGGTAAGTTGTCGTAGTCTTACCCTTTGTTCCTGTGATTCCCACAGTCTTAAGACTCTGTGCAGGATTTTCGAACCACTCAGCTGAAATAAATGCCATGGCATATCTGGTACTTTCCACTTTGACCACCACGGTCGATGAGTTTTCAGGAAGTTCAACATCTTTCTGAACAACAATAGCTGCCGCACCTTTCTCTGATGCTTCAGTCGCAGCGCTGTGACCATCGAAGTTCATGCCTTCGATACATATGAAAAGGCATCCTTCCGTGATCTTACGATTATCCTTTACTACCTCAGTGATCTCCACGGATGAAACATCCGCCTTTTCTTTGCTTCCCCCTACATAAGCTTCATAAGTCAGATTTTTAAGCAGATTCTCCAGTTTCATAGCCTCTCTCCTCGTTTCTTAATAAAATCATAAACTTTTCTACTGTTTTTCTTAAGGTTTTGAACACAATCAGTTCACAATTTAACTGTATATTATAGACAAGATAGTTGATGAACTAACTATCTCCCCCTCATAAGAAACCGCAGACACACGCTTTTAGCGTGTGTTTTGTGGTTTATGGGATAAAATCTTTCAAAACGATCTGAATGCTTTCTTCGCCTCTGTATTCATTAATTTTCGCCTGATATGCAATCTTAATTATCATTTTATCATGATTCGCACCTTTATATAAATTTTCCCGCTGTTCTTTTCCGAAATTCATATCAAGGAACTCATTCCATCTGTCAAAGATACTTCCAAAAACCATCATATCATAGAAATTGCCCTTTTCATCCCTTACTGACATTTTCACAGTATTGGCGTTCTTACCTATAACGCGGCCTCTGACAAGCTCTACATCCCTAGAAGCAAAAAGCGGTTCAGGATTTCCCTGTCCGAAAGGAGCAAGCTTATCTATCTCCTTTAGCAAGCCCATGGACAGATACTGCAGCGGAAGTACCATATCAAGGCGAAGTACCTCTTCAAAGTCATCTTCTGTAAGCTTGCTGTTATCGTTAAGCGCTTCCCTGAAGGCCTCCACATTTTCCTTTTTTAGGGAGAATCCGGCTGCCATCTTGTGTCCGCCGTACTTCGTAAGGAGGTTTCTGCATTCACTAAGGGCCTCAAACATATGATACCCCTCAATTGAGCGGCCTGATCCCTTTACCAGGCCATCACCTGTATCGGTAAGTACAAATACAGGGTGATTCACTTCCTCTTTCACTCTTCCGGCAATAATTCCCGCAAGTGATTCATGGAGCTCAGGCATATAGATAACAAGCACATCCGGAAGATTCTCTCCATAACCGGAGATGATTTCCATCGCCTCGTCCTTGCCCTCTGCGGTCATATCCTTACGACTGTCGTTGAGTTCCTTTAATTCCAGCGCTATCTCGGCAGCTGCATTTGAGTTGGTCTCCGTTAGAAGCTCAAGACCTCTCATGGCTGAGTCAAGTCTACCAGTAGCATTAAGACACGGTCCGATGACAAAGCCGTATATATAGCAGCTAACCCTGTAAGGATCTATATCGGTAGCACGAAGAAGCGCACGTAGCCCAATATTATCAGTTTGGGGAATGCACTTAAATGACTTCTTTACAATTATTCTGTTTTCATCTTTAAGCGGCATAACATCGCATACTGTAGCCCAGCCTGCAAAGATTGACATCTCATCGAAGAAATGACTTAGCCTTTCATCCTGAGGCATTCCCATCTTCTCTGTAAGCACCTGAATGAATTTGTATGCCACCATTGCTCCGCAAATCTCAGGATACGGATATTCATTATCTAGTCTCTTCGGATCAACCACTGCATCAGCCGGAGGCAGAATCATCTCATCCCTATTCTCCTCTGAGTAACTAACCTCATGGTGATCAGTGACTATGACAGTCATTCCCAGCTCTTTTGCATGCGCAATCTGCTCTATGGCTGCTATTCCGTTATCACAGGTGATGATAGTCCTCTTGCCTTCCTCATAAGCCTTATCAACAAGCCCTACACTAAGACCGTATCCATCCTCTATTCTGTGTGGAAGCCTTGCATCCACATCTCCGCCGCAGAGCTTTATTCCGGACAAAAGAATATATGATGAGCATATACCATCAACATCATAATCTCCGATTACTCTTATGAAATCACCTGCCTGAATTCGTTCAGCCATAATCTCTGCCGCTTTATCTATATCTTTCAAAAGATGCGGATCATGAAGATTACTCTCATCACCATTCAGATACATCTCAATATCTGCGGTTTCAACAATATCCCTGTTTTTCAATAATCTCGCCGTTATCGGAGAAATCCCATTATCCTGCGCAATCTTATTAAAATCCGCACCTTTTCTAATTTCAATCCACTTTGCCATAAATTCCTCTTGAAATAAAACAGGCTGCCGTAGCTATCTGCGGCAGCCCTCTTTATTAGTTCTTTTTGAATTTCTTAAGATCAAGCCATATCGGTGATGCGATAAAGATTGATGAATATGTTCCGGCTACTACACCGACCATAAGAGGCAGTGCGAAGAAGCGGATATCCGGCACACCGAAAATAGCAAGTGAAAGAACCATGATGAAAGTTGTGATGGATGTAAACAAGCTTCGTGTAATTGTCTGGCTTACACTCTTGTTAACAAGCTCCTCGAGCTGATCCTGACGATTCATGAAAATATGGTTCTCTCTGATACGGTCGAATGTAACGATAGTATCGTTGATTGAATAACCGATAATTGTAAGAACTGCAGCGATGAAAGTACCACCGACCTGAATTCTTGTAAGTGCATAACATGTAATTACGATAAGTGCATCATGCGCAAGGGCAATGATTGCTGCTGCACCGAACTTGATATCTCTGAATCTGATCCAGATATATGCAAGCATAAGTACAAGTGCGATGATCAAAGCAACTGTCGCATCAGTACGCATCTCATTACTGATTGTGGAACTGATACTCTCAGCAGCGATATTCTCTGCAGGAACAGAGTAATCTGTCTTGAACATATTATCAACTGCTTCTCTCTGATCTACTGTAAGTGTTACAGTCTTGAAGATAACCTGGTTGGAACCTGCAACAGTCTGAACCTGAACGGAATCAACACCTGTAAGCTCCTTGATCTTCGGAACAACCTCGCTGTCAAGCTTCTCTGTTGTCCATGCCTCGTTAAAGGTTACGCTTGTGGATGTACCACCTACGAAGTCAAGGCTGTAGTTGAATGCGCCCTGTCCGCGTCCTGCATTTACACCCATGAATACAAATCCAAGAATGATGATTGCTGCAGAAATACCGTAGAACATCTTTCTCTTTGTAGTGAAATCGAAAAGCTTGAGTTCTTTTGCCTGTCCATACCACTTCTTATCCTCAAAGCCAAGGCCGTAGAAGATATTTGTAATAGCTCTTGTAACAAAGAGAGCTGTGAACATTGAAACAACAATACCAAGTGCAAGTGTGGAAGCAAATCCCTTAACAGTACCTGTTCCGCGAAGTCCGAGAATTGCTGCCGCAATAAGGGTTGTGATGTTACCGTCAAGGATAGCTGAAAGAGCCTTGCTGTAGCCGACCTTGATAGCTCCCTTTACATCCTTACCACCTGCAATTTCCTCTCTGATACGTGCAAATACAAGCACGTTAGCATCAACGGCCATACCTACTGAAAGGATGATACCTGCGATACCCGGAAGGGTAAGTGTAATCTCAAATGCAGAAAGAAGAAGAATCTCCAGTCCGCAGTAGAACATAAGTGCAATACTTGCAGCTACACCGAGCAGTTTATACAGAACAATCATGAATAAGATGATTGCGCAGAAACCTACGATTGCAGCGATCATACTTGTATGAATAGCATTTGAACCAAGCTGAGCTCCTACTACGTTGGAACGAAGCTCGTTAAGCTGAAGCTTAAGTCCACCGATACGGATCATGGATGCAAGATTTGCAGCATCCTCGAAAGTCTTCTCACCAGTGATGATAGCTCTTCCGTCTGTAATTTCTGCCTGAACGGTAGGAACTGAAATGAACTCACCGTCATAGTAGATACCGATTGACTCGCCGTTAGCATAAGCCTTCTTGGTAGCCTCAGCGAATGCCTGTCTTCCGGCCTCTGTAAACTCAAGAGAAACAACTACTTCCTGAGTGTTTGCTGTGCCGGAATTCTGATATCCTGCCTCAGCCTGCGCAACATCCTCACCCTTAAGGACGATTGAACCTTCGGCCTCGAGTTCCTCGATAGTCTTGTTAAGTACGTATCCGATCTCACCATCGCCTGAAAGAACGTAGTTGCCATCCTCATCTACAGTGAAACCTGAATTGTATGTGTAGTTCTCATTACCCTGGCTGTCAGTCTGTGCAATAAAGTACAGATTACCGGGCTGACCTAGATCCTCAAGAATCTTGTTGGCATCTGTAACACCGGGAATCTCGATATTGATTCGGTTGGAACCCTCCTGATAAACCTGTGACTCTGTACTGTACTGATCTACACGCTGCTGGAGCTTGTATATAGTATCTGACATGTCTTCGGCACTGGGTGTTCCATCGCCTACAACTTCATAGGTGATGCTGACACCACCAGCCAGGTCAAGTCCGAGATTGATACTCTTAAGTGAACCTGACTTATCGCTACCAAGGCCATAATATGAAGTATAGCCAAGTCCGCCAAGCAGCAACAGCGCTACCAGCAAAGCGATTACTGATTTTACTCTTTTCATTTCTTAACCCTCCGTTATACTCATTCGGCAAGTGCGGCTTTAATCATAATTGCGCATTCTATACGCTTTCTCTGAAGCTCGCATCCCGTATGATAGGTTGTATTTATGTCGCCGTTAAAATTGTAGGCGTTTGCAGCACAACCTCCGCTGCAATAATATCTTGCAAAGCACTTCTGACACTCCGGTCTCGAGTACACATTGCTCTCCTTAAACTGTCTGCGGAGATCATCTCTTGTGATTCCGTCAAAGACATTACCCATAATAAAATCTTCATTACCGACAAACTGGTGACAAGGATAAAGGTCACCCCAGGGCGTAACTCCGAGATACTCACATCCCGAACCGCAGCCCGACAGTCTCTTAGCTACGCAGGGACCGCCCTCTAAGTCGATGTTGAAATGGAAGAAATTGAAGCCTTTCCCTTCCTTATGTCTCTGAAGATAAAACTTGGCAAGTTCATCATACTGCTCGCAAAGATAAGGGATATCCTCATCCTTGATTGCATACCAGTCTTCAGGCTTAGCCACAACCGGCTCAACCGAGATCTGTTTAAATCCGAGATTCGCAAGATGCTTAACATCCTCACAGAAATCCAGATTGTTGTGCGTAAAGGTTCCTCTTACGAAGTATCTGAGCTGATGACGGCTCTCCGCCACCTTCTTAAACTTGGGAACGATGTTATCGTAGGTTCCCTGACCTCCGCGCATGGGACGCATCTTATCATTTACTTCCTTGCGTCCGTCTATTGAAAGGACGATGTTGCCCATCTCCTTATTGGCATATTCAAGTATCTCATCTGTTAAAAGAGTTCCGTTGGTGGTAAGTGTAAAACGGAAGTTCTTATCGTGTTCCTTCTCAAGGCTTCGTCCGTACTCTACTATCTTCTTTACCACATCCCAGTTAAGAAGCGGTTCTCCTCCAAAGAAGTCAACCTCAAGATTCCTTCTGCCACCGGAATTCTTGATAAGGAAATCAAGAGCAGCCTTACCGACTTCCTCTGTCATAAGAGCTTTTCTGCCGTGATACTCACCCTCATCGGCAAAGCAATACTTACATCTGAGGTTGCAGTCGTGCGCGATATTGAGGCAAAGTGCCTTGACTACGGTATCTCTCTCCTTGAACTCTTCAACATAATTCTCATAAACGTCATCCGTATAAAGAACTTCACCTCTTCGAAGCTCCAAAATATCGGAAATCGCGTCCTTCAGGTCCTCTTCACTGTAATTATCAAAGTCACCTGAAAGGGCAGCCGCAAGCTCTGAAGTAAGAGCCTCATCATCTGCATCGGAAGCACCCTCTGCTGTGATGTCGGCTGACTTAAAGCGCTTAATCAATTGCTCCTCCACGGGGTGGATAAGATCAAAAACAATGTCATCCACTACGTGAACAGAACCACTGTTTACATCCAGAACAATATCATAGCCGTTGTTCTTGTATGCATGTACCATATAAAATTCTCACTACCTTTTCTAATATGTGATGTTGTAAAAATGTATTCCTCACAGTTTTCATAAAGCAAGCAGCGGCATGGCCGCTGCCTGTTTAGTTATAACTATTTAGTTAAATACACCTATTACTTGTTAGCAACCTGCTCGCAGCTCTGGTTACCAACAGTGCAGGAAGTCTTGCATGCAGACTGGCATGATGTCTGGCATTCACCGCAGCCGCCCTTCTTCATTGACTCCTTAAGATTTCTTGTTGCAAGTGTCTTTACATGCTTCATAACTCTTCTCCTTTTCATTCAGGATTAATACTGAAAAACAACACAGTTTTCCACGCTCCAGTAGTATACCATAATTTGTTCACTGCGAAAAGCACTTTTTCACCCAGTCACACTACCTTTTTCATCCTCGTTCTCAGTGCCGCTCTCCTTAGTGTCAAAAGCGCCCTCCGGAATATAAACCAGAACATCGGTGATACGGTTTCTCTTTATGGCACTCGCTGTGAGTTCAACACCGTTTTCAAGCTTTGTGGTCTCGCCGCCTCTCGGAAGTCTGTCCAGACTCTCGATCATCAGTCCTCCGATGGAATCGTAGTCGTCAGATGCAAAAGCCGTTCCCAGAGCATCATTGATATCATCGAGCTTCATATTACCTTCAACCAGGAATCTTCCGCCTCCGAGCTCTCTTATCTGCTCTTCTTCATCGGAATCATACTCATCACGTATCTCACCGACGATTTCTTCCAGAAGATCCTCCAGAGTGATCATTCCAACGGTTGCTCCGTATTCACTAAGGACAAAAGCGACATTCTGCGCATTTTTCCTCATCTCCATAAGGAGATCCGCCGTCTTTTTATATTCGTAGGTGTAGTAAGCCTCTCTCAGATAGTCGCTTATTTTGAAGTTATCCTTATCAGAAACCAGCACCATGTCCTTGATATTTATAAGACCGATGATATTGTCCTGATTATCCTCATAAACAGGGATTCTGGTATACATCTCCTGCTTGAAAACACGCAGAACCTCATGATACTCAGCATCGGAGCTAACGCAGCTCATATCTATTCTGGGAATCATGACATCCTTTGCAACCGCATCGGAAAATTCGAACACGTTGTAGATGATTTCCTTCTCACCGCTTTCGATTACTCCGTCCTCATGGCTTACATCGACATAGGTCTTAAGCTCTTTTTCCGTCATAAGCTGATGCGAATTCTTATCAACTCTCAAAATTTTAAGCACAATATCCGCCACAGCATTGACGATCCAGATAACCGGCGAAAGAATTGTCATTATAAGAAGAATTATTCTCGCGTAAAAGAGCGCCATATTTTCGGCATAAGTGGTCGCAATTGTCTTAGGAATGATCTCACCGATTATGAGAACCACAATAGTCAAAACGCCGGTTCCGATACTGATAGCCCAGTCGCCCCACAATCTCTGAACAAAAATCGTCGCGATGGCAGAAGCCGACAGATTGACTATGTTGTTTCCTATAAGAACCGCCGAGAGCATGTTCTGATAATCGTCCAAGATTTTCTGAACCGCCAGAGCTCTCTTATTGTTTTCCTCCACAAGCGTCTTGATCCTGACTCTGCTGACACAGCTCATGGCCGTCTCCGCAGATGAAAAAAACGCTGATAAAAATACAAGAAGAATCAGAACGATCAACTGTATTATATTTTGCTGCAAGTCTTTGCCCCCCTTTAGGTGTTGTTATGCTGTAACAGTACCGCCATCCATCTTCGATACCACTTTTTTCTTAATTATAAAGTAACTGATGAGATGTGCGGTAGATGTAATTGTCCAGGTCACGGGATAGGATATATACAGTACCGTAAGGTCGTGATATATCCTGAATACAGTAAGTATCCATACAATTCGAAGTCCGCAGGCTCCAATGATCGAAACTATCATTGGCACGGTGGAGTATCCCATTCCGCGAAGGCTTCCGCAGATAACATCCATGCATCCACAGAGGAAATAAACCGTGCAGATAACCGCCATACGCTGAACGCCGTACTGAATTGTAGCAGGTTCCTTGGTATATATACTTACAAGCTGTGCCCCGAAGAAATAGAAAACATTTCCCATCACAGCTCCGACCACAAATACAACCGCAAGGCAGGTTCTAAGTACCTTGCCGATTCTCTCCGGCTTGTTTGCACCGACGTTCTGGCTGGTGAAGGATACGCAGGCCTGGTATACGGAATTCATCGCCATATATACAAAGCCTTCAATATTTGCCGCCGCCGCACTTCCCGCCATAGCAACGGAACCGAATTCGTTGATTGAGGACTGAATCAGCACATTTGAGAATGAAAAAATCGCACCCTGAAGTCCTGCAGGAAGCCCGACACGTACTATCCTCTTTGTCTTGTCCATGTCCACCCTGATTTTTCTGATGCTCAGTTTATACATCTCATCCGTAGTTATAAGCGCCTTTACTATAAGGCCTGCCGATACGGCCTGAGCAAGTATTGTAGCCAGTGCAACACCAGCCACATGCATGTGAAAACCGATTACAAAAATCAGGTTCAGAATTACATTTATCACGCCGGCATTCATAAGGTAGTATAGAGGCCTTCTGGTATCTCCGGTCGCCCTCAAAATAGCCGCACCGAAATTATACAGCATTGTTACCGGCATTCCGATAAAATATATTCGCATATACAAAGTGGAAAGGTCAATTACTTCCTCGGGAGATCCCATCATCTCCAGAATTGGTCTGGAAACAAGGATACCTATAACGGCAATAATAATTCCACCGATAAGAGCAAGTGCAACTGTCGTATGCACTGTCTCTTCCATCTCCTTCTTCTGTTTTGCCGCAAAATATCTGGCAGCAAGCACATTGACACCCACGGAAAGACCCATGAATACACTAAGGAGCATGTTTATAACAGAGCCCGTTGAGCCGATTGCCGCTACGCAATTGGCTCCCAGGGTATCATCTCCCGAGAACTGGCCTACCACTACTATGTCCGCAGCATTAAAAAGAAGCTGCAGTACGCTCGAGATAATTAAAGGTATGGAAAAAAGGAGAATCTTCGGAAGAAGAGCCCCCTTAGTCATATCTATCTCGTATTTTCTGTTTCTGTTTTTCATAATCAATGCTTAAATTCTGTTTTGTAGAAATCCTTGAAATCTGCGTAGCCCTGAGCACCAAGCTGTTCCTTCTGGAACTTTTTATTTTTATTCATGCGCACAACAAGGACCTGGCGTCCGTTTGCTCTCTCTTTCTGTGCCTCGGCGATAATTTCGGAAAGCTGCTCACCGCCGATACCCTTTTCAATAAGGAAAGCGACTTTATCCTTCTCATCGGGAATCTTGAAGCCCTCGTCCATCATAATCATGATAATACGCTCAAAACCGATTGAGAATCCGCAGGCAGGTGTGTCCTGGCCTGTAAACTTGCCGACCATCTTATCATAGCGTCCGCCGCCACCGCAGCTTCCGCCGTACTGAGGCATAGCCACCTCAAAAATAGTTCCTGTGTAGTAACTCATACCGCGAACAAGTGTGGGATCGAATACAAGCTCAAACTCCGCACTCTTTGTTGCATCAACACTTGAAATGATCTCCTGCAGGCTGTTCTTAACGTCAGCGTCAAGGAAGTCGCCGAGAGTATCAGCGAGGAAGCTTATTCCTTCAATTGCACCCTTTCCTTCAACATTTTTAAAGAGGTCAAGGTACTTATCAATACTCTCCTTCGAAAAACCATCCTTAAGGAGTTCTTCCGCTACGCCTTCCAGCCCTATCTTATCCATCTTATCAAGTGTTATGAAAACAGAATCATAGGATTCCTCTGTAAAGCCGGCATACGCAGCCATAGCCTTAAGCATACGTCTCTCATTTATTCTGATCTGGAAGCCCTTAAAACCAAGTCTTCCGAGAGTTGTTGTAGTAGCAAGGATAAGCTCTATCTCAGCAAGATTGGTGGGCTCACCGAGAATATCAATATCACACTGCATAAACTGACGATAGCGTCCCTTCTGCGGTCTGTCTGCTCTCCATACATAGCCCATCTGAAGTGCCTTGAAAGGTGAAGGCAGTTCATTCTGGTGGTTGGAATAGTATCTTACAAGCGGAACCGTAAGGTCATAACGAAGTCCCGAATCCGTAAGGTCGTTTTCTTCCTTTGCTGTCTCGAGATTGAGCTTCTCTCCTCTTTTCATTACCTTAAATATGAGTTTCTCGTTCTCGCCGCCCTGCTTGCTGTTAAGGTTCGCAAGAGATTCTACGCAGGGGGTATCTATGGAAGTAAATCCAAAGCCTGCATAAGTATCCTTAATAATACCGATCACATAATCTCTGAGTTTCATCTCCTCAGGGAGTATATCCTTCATTCCCGTTACAGGTTTCTTTATAAGTGCCATTCGTTAACCTCGTCTTTCTTTATTTATCCTTACAGCCACCGCAAGGGGTTGCTGAGTACTTTTGCACGCTTTACGATTTCCTCGCGGTTATGCTTGATGTAGAACTCCAGGGCCGCAATCTCCTCTTCCTCAAAACCATCGGATTTGAGAATTTTATATCCCGGGATAATGCCCTCGGCAGTATCATTCTCTCTAAGCGATCTGGGCCGCGAAAAATAAATCCTTATGAATGTCTTTCCGGATTTTGACGTCAAAAAGCCTGTCTGCGTCATTTTCAGTTCCTGACCAAAATTCTTAGCCATATTTCCCCCATAAGCAAAGATAAAGTCTTACATAATCCTTATCATCATACCATATAAAGGCATACATCAAAATATGATATATGTGACCGGCTAAAAATACAAGTCGGAATTCAAACTTCGCACAGCCCCCAGAGCTCCGTCCGCCGGCCCCGAACCGTATGCTCAGATGAACCGTCATCTGAGCATACGGTTCGGGGCCGGCGGACGGAGCTCTGGGAGCTGTGTGAAGTTTGAGTTAACGAATTATAAATTCTATTAAATTACTGTAAACATGCTCATTTTCGTGCGTTTTATCGTAAAATTATAGTGTAGTGTATTCATGTACATGTATTTGTAAAGGAGATCGTACAAATGGCTAACAACGAAAACAACAGCGGATTCGAGAAAATCCCATTTATTAAGACCGTTGCCGGAATGAGTCTTATGACTTATCTTGCACTGCTGATTTTGTTCGCATTATCTATAGCAGTAGTTGTTACTGAAATGATGAATATCACAAAGAACTCCATAGCTCAAGCTGAGCAGGTGCAGGGTGTAATGAATGATATGCGTGTTTTTGAAGTAGACATGCGTATTGTGGACAATGATGGTTTTGCCCTTGCATCAGGCTATGATTATCTTAGTCAGAATGGACAGGTTGAAGGAAAAAATACCGAAATACAGGCCTGCCTTGCTGAGATGGATTCTGCTGTTGAGGGAATAACCTCAACCTTTGCCGAGCTGACAGGTGCAGACAGTACTGCTACAAAGGCCGCAAACGTAATTGCAGAGAACTACGCAACCTATAAGCCCGGATATGAGAAATGTATGACAGCAGCTGCATCAGGCGATGTCGATACAATCATTCAGGTTGTATATGTTGAGTGTGCATCACAGTTGACCGTAATGAAGGAACAGCTGAGTATTCTCGACAAAGAACTGGAATCAGTTCAGCAGCAGTCCAGCGAGGCTGTCTATGCAAAAGCCATGAGAGCAATCGGAGTAGTTAATTCGATTATGGCAGTATATATCATCTGCATTATCGCATTCTGCTTCTTCAACTATCGCAAGGTTGGCCGTAAGGTTAATCTCATTGCCGATGAGATCAATGATATCATCACCAATATCAATAACCATCAGGGCGACCTGACAGTAAGACTTGAGACAAAGACCTCTTCCGAGCTTGTGCATATCAAGCAGGGCTTCAACCACTTTATGGAGACCCTTCAGAACATCCTTAGAGAGGTTAAGAACGGAACGGTTACACTTACCGAATCCTCTGAGAGTATGACAAACCAGATCGTTTTAGCCAACGATAATATAACCAATACTTCCGCAGCTCTTGAAGAGCTCGCAGCAAGCATGCAGAACGTATCAGATACCTCCAAGGTGATGAACGAGAAGCTCGATAACGTCAAGGAAGCTACCGACAACATCAACTTTGGTGTTGAAGACGGTACTGCTAAGGCTGAGGAGATCAGAGCTGAAGCTATCGAGATAAAAGATGGCGCCCTCCACAAGAAGGAGAATACCGGTGCCAAGATGGAGAACCTCTCAGGAGTGCTTGAGCAGTCCGTTAAGGATAGTGAAAAGGTTAAGCAGATCAACGAGCTTACCAATGTCATCCTTGATATCGCTTCACAGACTAACCTCCTTGCCCTCAATGCTTCAATCGAAGCGGCAAGAGCAGGTGAAGCAGGACGCGGATTCTCGGTTGTTGCTGAAGAGATCAGCTCCCTTGCAGATAACTCCCGTCAGACAGCTGCCAACATCCAGGATATCAGTAATGAAGTTACCCAGGCAGTTACCACTCTGGCTGATAATGCTATGCAGGTTCTTGATTTCATCAACACCACAGTTCTTAGCGACTACGATGCTTTCGTAGAAACAGGTGAGAAATACGAAGAAACCGCAAAGCTCATCAATGAGATGCTTGACGGCATAGCTGATCAGACTCAGAACCTCAACACTATTATGGAAGAAATGAGTGATTCCGTTACCTCTATTTCACAGTCTGTAAACGAGGCTTCCGATGCGATCAACCAGTCCGCAGAGAACTCTCAGGACATCGTCGACGAGATCAGCGGCATCAGTTCCGCTATGGACACCAACAACGATGTAACAGAGAAACTGAGCGAGAGCACAAGACAGTTCATAAATATCTAAAAAAATCTCTTGAAACAATAAATAGGGCTTGGGATCAATCTTTGGTCCCAAGCCTTTAATTATTTCGAAGTAATTCGAAAACCAATTATTTTAAAGTTACTTTATTTCTGCCACTTTCCTTTGACATATAAAGTGCTTTATCCACACGATTGAATACATCGTCGAAAGAATCCTCATCGCGAAGCTCTGTAACTCCTACAGAACAGGTCAGCTGACCGATCTCCGGAAAAGTTGCTGCTTCAACATTCTTCCTTAAAGTTTCAGATACCTCATAAAGCTCATCTCCGGTTTTCCCTCTGTAGACAATGACAAATTCTTCGCCGCCCCATCTGCCTATATGAGCGTCTTTATCGACAACCGTCTCTTCAATGATGTGCGCGAATTCCTTAAGTGTGCGATCGCCTGCGGAATGTCCGTAGTTATCATTAACCTGCTTAAAGAAATCAATGTCGATCATCATAAGGGATACAGGCGTTCCCTCCTTTTTATGTGCATCGATAGCATTAAGCATCTCCGTCTTAATTCCGCCATGATTGAGAAGTCCTGTCAGTGAATCGGCTATCGCAAGCTCCTCATATTGCCTCAAGGTAGTCATGAGTTCCTCAAAGTTCTCATGAATATCCTGTACCATGAAGACAAATCTGAAATCGTCCTCATTGGCCGTTGCTGTCCTGCTGAAAATAAGTTTTACCCAGATGTATGTGCCCTCAAGATTCATCATCATACAGTCAAGCGATATTGTGCGTCCCGGTGCCAGATTGGCCTTCAGGTATTCAGGATCCGTGATCTTAAGAAACTGATCCTTATCCTCCGGAGCGATCATATTTACCGTCATCAAGCGCCATTCTGAATATTTTATGCTTGAATTCACGGTCTCATCGGATATCTCCGTCACACTCAAACTGCTGGTCGTATCCTGAACAAGGTCCACATACATTGAAAACAGATAGGTGTTCTGTATCGTATTGACCTTTTTGGTGGTCATGAATTCCTCAACATACTCATCGTCGTCAAGTTCATCCATGACAAAAATATACTGTTTCTCATTTCTTGTCGGATAAACCTGCATCTGTACAAAATGAGGTGTACTGCTGCCTTCGAGAAAAACCTTCAGTCTTCTGCTATATTTTCCTTTAAAATCCGCATAGTATGATACAAATGCCTTGTACTTGTCAGTAATCAGTTCACTTGAACCCTCAATATGAAACCAGAGCTTCTCTATCAGGTCATGATAATCACCGGTTTCCTCAATAAGCTCTTTGAACATATTTCTGCGAGTCATTGCCCTGTATCTGTTGGTTGTTGCATCCACAAGAATAACAGCGTCGACATTTTCATGTAAAAGCTCAAGTACTTCCTTTTCCGTATAGCTTTCCAGGCTCTTTCTTGCCATTTTCCTTCCCCTCTGTCATGGGCCCTCTAATCATTCTTTTTATTGAGAATGAATTCCATTAACTTATTTATTATATATCAAATTCAGCCTGTATGCACGCTTATTCAGCGCCTGTGACGCTGACATTCTCAAGCCTTGTGAGCGCAGGAATGTTGAAGTTGTCATACTGGCGCTTTTCCTTTGACATATACATCTCATTCACAAAGTCTGTCATGCAGCCTGAAATCGAACCTCCGCTTACAGGGGTAACCTTTTCGCCGTCGTGGTAATAACCAAGTCTTATCTCTCCCGCGATATCTCCCGAGATGGAATCAACAGCAAAATCCGAAAATTCAACTATCTCAAGGTATTTTCCGCTTCTGATCTCTTCCGAAGTCTTGGAACCGCCTTCCACATCAAAATTGCATGCAAGGTATGAATCCTTGATTCCAAGGTAATATCTGAATCTTCTTCCGCCAAAGAAGGTGGTGGGAACATTTTTATCAAGAACTGTCATATCCCTTATTACAGCACCTTCATCATCCACATCGAAGTTTTTTGATGAGTTCGGCAGGTATTTTACGGATTTCAGGGTAACTTTATCTCCCTTTGCCCTAGGCGCAACTTCCTTGCCAATCTCCCAATCGGAATACTTGCTGTATATAAAACCCGCATTGCACTTTTCAACAAACCAACTGAATATCTGGACCGCATCGCTTGTCGGGAAAACAACTGCTGCCTTTCCAAGCTTCGGAGTAGGTTTCGCGATCAGCTTATCCTTACCATATCTGAGTACCTCTGCAATGTCCTTTTTCAGGTTCTCACTGTCGCAGCTTCCTGCCTTATACATGCGATAGAGCTCGATCTCATGCTCGCTATCCCTGGCATTTACCACAACCTCAACCATTGATGAGGGATATTCAAAGCTTATGTCTATTCCCTCCGAGTTGATGAATCTTCTCTTATTCTTCTCAGCAAAAATCTCATAGGAATTGATGTACTCTGTGTCCGTCTCCGGAAGCTCCTTCATTGCCTTTACGAAGTTTTCCGCAATTTGGGAAACATCCACGTCCTCACTTATTGATACCTCATAATCTTCGGGCTTATTAAGCTCGTAAAAAGGGTTCTTTACATTTTCTGCCCTTGAGATGAGCTTATTGATTTCTTCTTTTATCTCTTCATCCGTAAGTGTCGGATATATCTCTCCCGAAGCACTTCCGAGCATCTTGCCGTCGTCAAGCTTCTTGTAAACCTTGACGTTAATATGCTCTACGTCTCTTACTCTGTTCTGGTCCAGTCTGTGCTTTATGAAATAAAACTCATACGCAAGTGTTGTTGTATCTGTAATCTCAAAGCCGTCCGCATCGGAGGCCTTGAGAATATCTATAATCTTGTCTGTCATTTTCTTTTCCTTTCCGTGCTTAGCCTAATCTAGCAATCGCCTTCAGGTAAGGGCCACCATCGGAGACTTTTACCCACTCCTTGTGTCCTTTACCGCAGCCGCCGTTACCGAAGGATTCACGGTCTGTACTTACCATTGAAATTGAGCCGAGAAGATCTGGCACATAGCCTGTCATAACTACAGGTGCCACAACTTTTCCCGTGAACTTGCCGTCTATAATCTCACGGCCTCTCGCAACGATGCACTGAATGCCCCAGTGCTTCGGATCCTCCATACCGGAGAACATACCCTCAAGATAGTAGCCCTTCTTAACCGAAGCGATCATATCCTCCTTAGAGTCACTGCCGCTGTCGAACATCGTATTTGTCATGCGTGTATAAACCTTGTGCTCGAAGTTCTCGCGCTTACCGTTACCGGTGGGCTTTGTTCCGAGTCTGAGCGCAGCAAGAGCATCACAGACACCTGTTTTCAAAATGCCGTGATCAATCTCTGTAACATCGCCTGCAAGTGTACCCTCATCGTCAAAGGCATAGCTTGCAACGTCAACAACGCAGTTTGCACCCTCGTGCATCGAAACAAGATCTGAACCGACACGCTTATCAATATACTCCGCACCGAGAGCTCTGCCCTTTACAAACATATCCATCTCAACGCCATGGCCGAAGGCCTCATGCGCGATAAGTCCTGTAACCTCAGGGCTTGTGATAATCTCATATTCGCCGGGTACTACCGGATCGGCATCCAGCATATCGCCAACAGAATTAACAGCCACCTCGATTTTCTCCTCAAGGTCGTCAAGAATTCCGGCACCGCTTCTTCCCGAAACGCCCTCGATTGACATGGTATTTCTGCCGTTCTTAGCACCGATTGCAAGAATAGAACCTTCTGTGTAAACATAGCTCTGGCGCATATCTCTGTTCTTTGTGAGGAACATCTTGCAGACATGGGTGGACTTTGCGGATGCGGGTGCATCTATCATGAAATCCTTAAGCTTTACAGCTCTGTCGCTATAGCTTTGTAGCTTCTCCATAAGTGCCCCGAGATCCACATCCTGAGGCATGATATCAGTCTCCATCTCTGTGAAGAGCTCGCAGGGCTCGTCGTCAAGCTTATCCGTATCAAAAACTTCTGTGGAAGTCTTTTTGATAATTTCAAACTGGTCATTCAGAATATTCTTTAGTTTTGAGGCGAAAGCGCTCATATCCTTATCAGGTTTGTTGAACGAATACTCGCTGTAAAGGCCATCCTTATATACTCTGACAACGCAGCCTCTTTCGGTCGTCATATTTTCACTCGTAATCGCCTTGCTCTTCTGCGATGCCTGTATAGAAAAGCCCTTGGAATCGCTGGCAAGAACGCTTACGTAATCATATTCCTTCGAGAGCTCATCGATCAGCATTTTAAGGCCGGGTGCAAGCTCTGTAAGGTATAAAGAAAACTTTGCTTTCATAAAATACTCCTAACATTATATTTTTTGCACAAATACTCCTCTATTATATACTCTCGGGAAAGATAAAGACTAATTTTTCTTCAGACTCACATCAATCCTGCATCCATATCTCTCGCTATCCTTGCAAGATCTTCATACTCTTTCTTCTCACGCTTTACACCGTACCCGGAGACTTCCTTTACACGTATTTCTCCATCGGGAGTAGTTATCGTTTTCTCCTCACGGTGAAGCACGTAGCGATTGCTGATGTGCTCACGAATACCGATGGTTGTTGTATATTTGAAAATCTTTTTGACCAATTCTTCTTTTTTATCTTCCCTGCAGAGGACTGTCAGCATGGTTCCCGGCCGATTTTTCTTCATGAAAATAGAAGTGGTAAATACGTCCAAAGCACCCTCTCCCATGAGACGCTCAGTTGCAAAGCCTATTGCCTCGGGAGTCATGTCGTCGAGATTGCAGATGAGTTCTGTGATGGTATCGGTGAGAGCTTCGTCATCTTCATTGCCAAGCATCACCCTTACGCAGTTTGCCTTTGCGAAATCCTTTTTACCCATACCATAACCGATTTTATCTACACTCATAATAGGCTGAGGTCCAAAGCTTTTTGCAAAGTATCTGATAAGAGCTGCCCCTGTGGGAGTGCATAACTCTCCGTTAATATCTGCGCTGTAGGACGGAATACCTTTTAAAAGAATTGCGGTGGCAGGCGCAGGAACCGGAAGAATTCCGTGCGCACATTTTACATGACCGCTTCCAACATGGATTGGAGATGCGATCACGCTGGCCGGATTAATCTCGTGCATAATAAAGCAGGTCGCTGTAATGTCTGCAATGGCATCCATACTGCCAACTTCATGAAAATGTATCTCGGACACAGGCTTTCCATGCACTGCGCTCTCTGCATCCGCGATCAGTTCATATATATTAATGATGTCCTTTTTAATGGACTCTTCTATTTTCAGTGACTTAACGATATACTCGATATCGCGGAGGCTTCTGTGGATGTGATCATGATGATGGCCGTGGTCATGGTCGTGGTGATGGTCGTGGTGATGTTCATTGTCATGTTCATGGTCATGATGATCGTCCGCATCCACGCTTAGTTCTTCTTCTCCATTTACCCTGACTTCCAGATGTTTTCCTGTAATTCCGCATTTTTCTGAAGTCACAAGCTCATAAGTCACCCCGGGAATCCCGGCTTCATTAAGCTTTTCAAGTATATCATCTCTGTTTTCACAGGTATCCAAAAGGGCTGCAGAGAGCATATCTCCTGCGGCTCCCATCTTGCATTCTATATAAAGTGTTTTCATGATAATTGTTATCCTTTCGATAGTTACGAGGATTAAATTGTATGCTACTTAATTATATCACATTTTATTTATCTGAAAACACCATTTCTTTTAATTTTATTCCCGTAGGGGTCGTGGCCAGTCCTCCGGCCGCAGTTTCCTTTAGGGTTGTCGACATCACATCTCCGACTTCTTTCATAGCATCCAGGCATTCATCGGCAGGAATGTGAGCTTTAATTCCGGCAAGCGCCATGTCCGCACAGGAAAAAGCTATCATCAGTCCCGATACGTTTCTCTTAATACAGGGAATTTCCACCAGTCCTGCCACAGGATCACACGCAAGTCCCATTTGGTTAGCGATTGCCATTGCACATGCATCTGCGCACTGATCAGGAGTTCCTCCCATCAGCTCCACAAGGGCTGCTGCCGTCATAGCAGCTGCACTTCCGCACTCAGCCTGACATCCTCCCTCAGCTCCTGCGATACTTGCTCTGTTTGCCACAACCATTCCGATAGCTCCCGCAGTGAACATGGACATCACAATGTCCTTTTCATCAAAACCTCTGTCCTCGTATAGGGAAACCAGTGCTCCAGGTAAAATACCGCAGCTCCCTGCTGTAGGCGCCGCAACAATTCGCCCCATTGACGCATTACATCCCGCTACCGAAAGTGCTCTTGCTATCGCCTTTGACAACCCCTCCCCGCAGAGTCCGCCATCATTTTTTCCTGCGTATTCGTTCATGATATAGCCTTCACCGCCGGTAAGACCGGAAGTCGACTTAATATCCTTCTTCATGCCCTCCTGTACAGACTGCTTCATTACACTGAAATTAATTTCCATTTTTTCATAAAGCTCAAGCTCTGTTATTCCAAGACTCTCAGCCTGGTCTTCAAGAGCAAGCTGGCTAAGCTTTATATTTCGGGCATTGGCAGCGGTCACGAGATCGCTGATGGATTCGTATTTTATCATTTTGTTCACCTCATCCGGCGCTTCGCGCCACCTTCCCCCCTAGGGGAAGGCTTTATTGTTATGCTTTCCCCCTAGGGGAAGGCTTAATGTTGCTCGCTAAACTCTTTTGATCAGAATTGCGTTAAGGACGTGGTCGATACCTCTTATCTCATCTACCAGTGTCTCCGGCGGCTTGTTATCTATTTCAATGGTCATGATGGCTTCTCCGCCCTTTTCCTGGCGCGAGAGATGGAACTTGGAGATATTCAGATCCTCGTGTTCCCAGTGCATCATATTTGTGACGCTCGCAATAACACCGGGTTTGTCCTCGTGCATCACAAGGATTGTATTGTTGTCACCGGAAAATTCCACATCCATACCATTTATCTGTTTTACAAGGATATTGCCTCCACCAACGCTGGCGCCCTGCATCACGCCTTCGGAGCCATCCTCCAAAAAGTAATGAATGCGCGCGGTATTGGGGTGTGCCCCCTTGATGTTCTCTTTTATAAATGTGTACTCTATTCCCCGCTCAGCTGCGATCTTATGCGCATCCCTGATTTCGGGAGAATAGCTTTTGTACCCCATTATTCCGGCAAGAAGCGCTCTGTCTGTTCCATGTCCCCTGTAAGTCTGGGCAAAAGATCCGGACAGGGTGATCTCAACCTTTTTTAATTTTCTGTCATCTATAAGCTTGTTGACAACTCTGCCGAGCCGCACCGCACCCGCAGTGTGAGAACTCGAAGGTCCTATCATCACCGGTCCTATAATATCGAAAATGTTCATGGAATTACCTCCATTAAAAAAATGGAGCAGACACATCACACCAAAAGCGCTAGAATCTGCTCATCTTATTATTTTCCATCAAGGTCGGCAACTCTTACGGGTTCGCCGTTTAACAGGATGTAACCCTTTGGAAGCCTCGACGCATCCGACATGGAGGTATAGTGCCCTTTGTCATGTCTGTGTGGCATAGCACCTGCGTCGTTTCTTGCATTTTTCCTATTGTATGTATTATATACCCCGGCCGGCTTATGCGCGTGCGGCATCGAAGATGCTTCTCGTTTATTGTTATCAGCCGTCCCGCTCTTAGCTGCCTGCCCGGTCTTTTTTCTTAAAAGTCTTCCAAATACCGATAACGCAAGAATCCAGACTACTAAAGACACAAGCCCATCCAGATTCTCTCCTACCATAGGTAAAACTTCCTCGAACTTTTCTCCCAAAAGAGCTATTACCTGTTCCATATTTCCTCCCGATATCACATTACGCTTCTTTACTCAATTCCTGAAGAATAGCATCCACATCGTAATTTGGAGCATAGTTTTCAGCAATCTTACAAATAAGTTCTATTCTGGCCTCGGATTCTTCAAGCTCATCGGCAATAGCAGCAACGCTCTTCTTTTTGGCTAGCTTTTTGCATATCTGTTCAACAAGACGTTTTTCCATGCCTTTTTCCATGCCTTTTTCCATGCCTTTTTCCATGCCTTCTGCAAGATATTCAGCCTTAAACAATTCCATTGTCTCTGCTTCGTTATACTCTGTTAACAACATATTGAATACCTCCGCCTTATGAACCAGTAGGAAAATCTGATGAATTGTCAAAGCATAGCGCCTTAAAAGTAAATGAAATAAGCTTTCCGGCATTTTGGTATACTTTTCAAGCACTTTTCAGGCATGTTTATCTCTTTAAAGTAAATAGAGAGCCTGATTTGCCATTTTGGTATCCCTGTTTTGAAAAATCATGGGTACCAAATGCTAGAAAATGCCTTCTCATTTACAAAAAGTCATATAAAGCTCTAAAAAAGCCCCTAAAATGGGTACCAATTTGCTGAAAATGCTCTCTCATTTACAAAAATATCTTTCTAAAAATTATACCACAAAAGTGCGCAGTTACACCGTATGATATGCCCCATATTCCATGTCTAACCCCCAATAGACCTAAAACAAATCCAGCATGCTGTCCAGGTATACTTCTTCCCTGACTTTTAGTTGGTATTCGGGTTTTGTCATGTAATAGAGCAAGAATTCCAGAATAATGGCGTTTCCAAGGCTTCTCCCTTCAATTTTGAAATTAGAGAAGCCTGCAGGCATGTATATTTTTTGAATATCTTCAATTCCAATGAATCCGGGATTCTTCATGGCATCGGAAAAGCGGTAGCCTATGCCTGATTCAGGAGAGACACACATGTGATCCTTACAGTTCTCGCCGAGACTTTTCCTGCTGACGTTTTCATAGCAATTCTTTCTGTCATAGCAGTCAAACCAGCAGCATTCATTGCACAAAAACTCCACCTTCTGCTTCTGCAAAGGTGATAGGGCACTTAGTTTATCTAATTCCTTATTTAGTCTGAAGTCCGGTACAACATAGCTGAATTCGCTGCGGTTAAGTTCTTTTTCAAGCTCCGAAAACTCAGTCAACACCTTTGTTGTACTTGAAACAAAATAAAAACCGGAATATTTTTCCTTTAGATACTTAAGAAGAATATCTGAATGAAGTATTATTCCATTTCCCAGATTGTCCGGCTCTTCTCCAACACTTGTCTCAAACAAGGAACATAAGTAATTGCACTTCTTGTCAGAAAGGTGCTTCTCCTCAAGCAGAGAATTACTGAACGTAAGCCGCGCAGAGATTCCATACTGCTTCATCAGCAAGGCCACCTCTTCCGGGTCTGCATCTCCGAAACCCACTCTTCCGCCGCCCCATGTGCAATCGCCGGGAGCGCCATAAATTGAGCCTATTTCACACCAATCATAAAAATACTCCCTGCGCTCTCTAAAGAGCGGCAGGAAGATTTTGTATAAGTCATAAAATTCGAATAAACCGGGGAGATGATAATAAGCTGTCATTTTATCCCTCGTCTCTCCATTGCCTGGATCAGATACTTGATTTTCTTTTTTACCACGTCTGCATATTTGGGTTTTAACTTATTCTGAACACCGATAAAATCTCTGATAGTCTCGATATCTTTATCTCTCATATATGCCAGAGTTTCTTCATCCAGTTTGAGTATATCAATATTTTTATCACAGATTCGTTTAGATGCTATATATCTTTCCATTCAGAACTTCCTTCATTCAATAATTATAAAGCCTCTCTATATTATATTCCAGAAATCTAAACCTCCGATAAAGTTGAAATTAAAAATACGAAAAGCATCCTCCGCGAATTATATTTCATTTTGTGTTAATGAAATGAAATCACCTTGTCGTAGTCATAGCCTCGGTCAGGAGTGAAATCCCTCTTGGTGAGAGTAAAATATAATACTCCATGTTTTTTCAATGTAAATGAAACATCCACCGTTCCGTTCTTTGATACTTCAACAGAGCTCGTTGTAAGAGGCCATGCAGCGCTCTTAATCATTTCCTTCTCCGCCTTCGACGGGTATGCCGGCTCTCCCAAGTCGTGCCACAATTTCAAAGGATTGCAGCAGGTCTCATCGACAGTCTTTTTGATAAGTGTATACTCACCGTCTTCCGGAAGTTCGAAGTCTAAATCAGCGATAATCTCATCCTCACCTATATTCCACAATACTCCTGCGTAGCCGGAATCATTCTTAACAATTACCGCCTTGTCATCGCGATATACACAGTCTGTGCCAAACATTTTTAACTGCTTATAAAAATAGAAAGTCCAGAAGGTCGGCTTGGGAATATTCCCATCCGCAACCATTCCAAAGCCTCCATGGAATAGGGAATGCTGAACTCCCTGCTCCTCGAACACATCTCCGAAGGTCCAGTAGGAATATGCTTCATTCACATCCCCAAGTCCCGCCAGCTGCCCGGCAAGATATGCGGCATTCAAATTTGTATCATGGATTACGCCCCTTGGAGTATATGAGGTGCTAAATTCCGACAGATGTATGGGGAGCCCTCTGAATTCATCATAAGAATCCACGATATCCCTGGTGGACTGAAGATTCTCAAAACGCATCTTTGGATCCTCCAGTTTTGAATAATCATAATGTCCGATACGCTCCGGGAATTCCACAGTGTAATGATGTCTTGTAATCCTGTCGGGTTTTATTCCCTCCTTTTTACAAAACTCAAGGAAAGCCTCTATCCACTCCGCATCCCTTACGCCGCAGATGGCAGGACCTCCGACCTTATATCTTGAGTCATAGTTCTTAATTGCAAGAAACGTCTCCTTGAATAATTTGAAATATTCCTGCATGTCAGCCTTGTACCAAAAGCCCGGCAGATTGGGCTCATTCCACACCTCAATAGGCCATGTTACAGTTTCTTCTCCGTAGCGCTTTTTAAGGTGTGCAAGAAGAGCAATAACCATATCTGTCCACTTTTTATAATCCTTGGGCGGAGTGGTATTCCCCTTCCAGTAAAAGATCGTCTGAGTTCCGCTGGCAAGCTGCCCCGGCATGAATCCAAGCTCAAGGTAAGGCCTGATGCCAAGTCGCAAAAAGCTGTCAAAAATCCTGTCTATATAAGTGTAGTTGTACTCTACTTTTGTCTCGCCGTCCTCTTCGTACTCGTTGTAGATAGCCACATCATCAGAGAAAAGGCCGTGCCCTCTTATGTAGGAAAAGCCGATCATGTTCTGTACAAATTCGAGCTCTTTCAAATACTCCTCTGTCAGTGCCAGTCCAAGCCTTCCCGTGCCGACGCAGTAATCCACGTGATTATTGAATTCCATCCTGTTATCTTTTTTTACGATTATTTTTTCGCTGCTCATACCCTGATTCTCCCTGTTCCCTAAAAAAATAGAATTATTAACAAAATAAAAAGCCTTATATGCTGCATTTCTAATGTAGCATATAAGGCTCCCACACTCTAAAACAATATTGTTTTTATCATGCCAATTATTGCGATTATTTCCGTGATTTTTTCAGAAGCTCCGCGGTAAAGTCGATATAATCAAGGCAGGTGTTGCACTTGGGAGCATAGTCTATCAAAAGTCTCTTGGCTTCCTGAGCTTCCTTTGTCTTTATACATTCACGGATAACTGTTTTAAAGAGCTTCGTATCCATCTTCTTTGCTGTCTTTTCTATATTGTCACGGGTTTCCTTCTCAAGGTTGGATCTCCCAGAATATCTGACAAGAAGAAGTCCGGCGATGGAAAGATTTCTGTTCTGTCTCTTTTTCACAGACATGATCGTGTCGTATAACTGACTGATTCCCTGCATCGCATAGGAGTCCGCAGTAACAGGGATTATCACTTTATCAGCTGCAATAAGGCAGTTATAAAGGATGATATTAAGTGATGGCGCTGTATCAATAACGATGTACTCATATCCATCGAGCTCGTCCAGTGCATCCTTAAGGCGATAGAAGCCTTCAAGGTCACCGTCAAGCATCTTCTCCGCTTTTACAAGAAGAGGGTCAGATGCTACAATATCGCCGTTTTCTGTATGCTGGATAGCTTCCGCAATCGGCAATTTATCAGAGTCGATTATTACATCATAAAGCGTAGCGACGTCCTCAATCTTGGCATCATAGGTGCTTGTGCTGTTGCACTGAGGATCAGCGTCTATCAAAAGTGTCTTTGCTTTTCTTCCAAGAATTCCCGCAAGATTGGTTGCAGTAGTGCTTTTACCGATACCGCCCTTCTGGTTGGCAACCACGAATATAGTAGACATTTTTCATCCCCTCCCTCAGAAATCAACGCAGCCGTTTACATTACCGTTAACAACATAGAAAACCTTGTGCTCCTCAGGCTTTATATAGACATCGATTTTCTGAAAATCCGCTTCCGATACTCCATGAGAAAGCGCATCCTCTTTGATTTTCTTTAAAATGTCATCGGTAGTGCGGTCACTGTTTTGATACTGAACTACGATGTTTTTCTGAGCAGTGGCAAAACTTCCGGTTGCTTCAAGTGCTCTCTTAACACTGCTTTGTCTGGCCATTTTTCATATCCCCCTTTGCAAGTCATTAGAAACTACAAAGATTATTTTATCAAATCCTTTTCCCTCTGACCACTTAGAAGAGGTTTGTTTTTTCAGCAGGTCACCATAAATTTCATTATTTCCTTTATTCCGTTTGCGGCATCCCTCGCACTAACATCAAGAATGATCTCACCTTTTTGGGCTGTCGCACCGCTGGGATCTCCGCCTATACCGATAGGCTTTCCTTCATCGGTGGTGAAGTCCTCCCCCATCCAGGGAAGAGATGTGCTTCCGAAAAATGCAAGCTTTGCACCTTTTTCCGAGATTGAATAATGCCCCGTGCTTGAAGTCGTAAGGTCCACAAGGTTCTCATCCCTTGCCATCACCATGGCGGTTTCCATTTCTCCCCCGTGAAAATCGGCTTCATTTCCCGGAGTTATTGTCTTCTTTACTTCCGGATCCGAGAAAGAGCCCGATGAAATCAAGTAGACATATATCCCAAGATCACGCCTTATCTGACGACTGACTATCTCTGCTGTTGCGCGGTTCCCTCCGTGGCAGATGAGAAGAGCTATATGCTTAAAGCCATGCCTTGCCAGGCACTCTGCTATGTCATACAAAACACTGTAGTAAGTCTGCGGTTTGAAAGATATCGAACCGCAAAAAGAAAGGTGTTCAACACTGTATCCCACAGGAATTGTCGGAAAGAAAAGAACCGATCCCGAAAGGACTTCATCGCTTTTATCCAAAGAGAGCTTCCCCATTATTCTCTTTTTCATCTCATCCGCAATGATCGTATCGGTGCCAAGAGGCGCCTGGTTTCCATGCTGTTCCAGTGCGCCGAGCGGTACCACTACGAGAGTCTTTTCTTTATCCACCTGCTCCATCTGCAGCCTTGAAAGATTTTGGTATTCCTGTATCATCAAGCTGCCTCCTGCACCTGTTCATTATCTGATCTGAGTCCCCTTGCTGAAGGAACAGCTGCGAGAAGTCTGTCATATACTGCATAGCCTATGAAACTGTTGATTGCCAGTTTTACTACATTGAAAGGTATTGTCGCATAGATGATAAATGTCTGAAGGTTCTGGATTCTTGCATTTACTCCACCGACCATTTTTACGACATCATCAAGAGATACTCCCATCGCTTTTGCATATAAAGGAAGTGAAATGCAGGCATTTAAGAAGCATGCTGCACCGGTTCTTATAACAACACTGACTATAAGTGCTACCATAGCAGCCTTTCTTGTCTGTCCCATCTTCTTATAAACAATCCAGGTGGGAATTATGAAAAGAATGATGGCCATAAGGTTTACAAGCTCTCCGACATACATTGAGTTAGTTCCCGTGAGAAGTAGCTTTACTACAAGCTTGATGATCTCAACCAGTGCGCCTTCCGCAGGTCCCATAAGGAAAAGAGCGATGATTGCAGGCACGTCGCTAAAGTCAAACTTATAGAACGGCGGCATCATCGGCACCGAGATTTCCAGTGACATGAGTACGCCTGCAAGTGCTGCGAGCATTCCTGTTAATACGATTTGCTTTGTTGTGAATTTGTTTTTGAACATTTGATTGTTCCTCCCCGTGTTCTTTAGATTTTTGAACCGAAGGATTCCCGAGGAATAACAGCCATATCCGCATTTTTATGCGCCTGAATCACGAAGAAAAATCGTGAAACAAAAAGGCGAAACCTGCATGGGGGCTTCGCCTTAATACGCGCACAATAAAACAGCAAAATAACAGCTATTATAATGCATTACTTCTACCATCCAGACTTTACTGTCGGTCTTGGAATTTCACCAAATCAGTCGCTTTCGCGAGTCGCGGACTGTCACCGCCGGTCGGGAATTACACCCTGCCCCGAAGAATTATTCGATTTTCTTTTTATACCTTATCAAAACACCTATGTATCGTCAATAGGAAAAACAGCGCTTTTCAGGCTTTCCCTCTATAGATGAAGCTCAGCATCGTAATGTCGTCAAACTGTGGTGCTTCTCCTACAAATTCATCAATTTCCTTTTTAACCGCAGGCAAAAGCTCTGTCGGTGACGCATCCGGATTTCGGTTCAGCGCATCAATAAGCCTCTGCTCTCCGAACAGTTCCAGATTGGCATCCGTTGCTTCCGTAACTCCGTCCGTGTAGACAAACAGCCTGTCTCCGGGATCGAGATGGAACTCGCTCTGACGGAATTTAAGTCCTTCCATAGTGGCAACAGCCGGTGAATGTTTTGTCTTTATGAGTTCGTAGGAACCATTGCCTCTCCTAAACGCCGGATACTCATGACCTGCGTTGGCCTCGAGCGCATCACCTGTAGTAAGATCAATAACCACTGCCCATACTGTTACGAAGAGCTCAGCGTCATTTCCCTCGCAAAGCTGATTATTAACATTATATAGTGCCTCGCCCGGCTCTTCTCCCATCTGGAGGCGGTTCTTTATAAGTGTCTTTGCAATAACCATGAAAAGTGATGCCGGGACACCTTTTCCGGAAACATCTGCAATTACAAGAGCAATATGATTTTCATCCACCAGGAAAAAGTCGTAGAAATCACCGCCTACCTCTTTCGCAGGTGTCATGGTCGCATAAATATCAAGCTCTTCTCTGTCGGGGAACGGAGGAAAAATCTTGGGAAGCATGTCCGCCTGGATCTGACTTGCAATGCTTAAGTCCGCATCAATTCTCTCTTTTTCCGCGGTGACCTTCTGAAGATTAACCATGTAATCTTCAAGTTCCGTAATCATCTCTCCAAAGCTCTTTGCAAGCATACCAATCTCATCCATGATTTTCACATGAGACAGAATATCCTTTGCTATCTCCGGATCTTTCTTTTCGGAGTACTCTCTTACCTCGCGCTCAATGCCGATGATACGATGCAAAACATTTTTACTAAGGAGCAGGTAAAGAATAGCTGTAAATATGATAAGCACAACCGCTGAAACCAGTCCCTGGATGATCACATTTTTCATGATCTCGGAATTAACAACCGCCACACTTATTTCAGAGCATAGAAGTCCGACCTTTTCACCATTTATAACCACCGGAGCACAATAATTATACTGTTGGCCGAATTCGTTATTCATGATATCAAAGCCGTTCTGAGCTCTTCCTGTAAACCAGGTATCCCACATGGTTTGATGTATCTCCGGATCCTCGTAAACGACTTCCCCAAGCTTTAGAATTTCACGTCCATCGGGCGCTGTTTTCGTTTCCATCGTAGGATCAAACATATAGTTCATCTTCAGATCCTTTTCACTCTCAGGATAGATGAAATATGTATACATCAGATCAAAACTGTCCGTCGCCTCAAAAAAAAGAGTAAACCATCGTTCAAAGGCGTAGTTGACATATAACCGCTGTCCTTCAAGATCAAGATCATTAAAGAAAAGGGTGGTCCCGTAATCTTTTCCCGGATAATTTTCAAGAATATAATCATCAAAAGCACTCTTACTGACCGGAAGATCACTTTTGAAATCCACCGGAACCTGCACCAGATCAGGATGTTCCTGAAACCAGGCTTTCAGATATATGAACTCATCGCCTTCACTTTGTATCTGATTTACCAGATGTGTCGTTATCCTACGCAAATCCGTGACACACTCACTATGATAGGATTCTGTCTGCGCAATATATGTCATAGTCCCGTTTACCAGGATCGTTCCCAGTGCAAATAAGGCAAAAACAATTATGAACATTTTTACCAGACTTTTTTTCTTCATTTCGTTAAGCTTCTGAGTATTTTCCATATCCACCATTTGTCCTTTTCATCATATGAAAAACCACATGAACCCTACATTTATATTGTATAAATGCTGATTCGTATAGTCTACTAACTTTAGAAAAACTTTATACTTAATTCCGTACTTCAAATGGCAATAAAGAAGGCTGTGCACTAATTTAATGCACAGCCTTCTTTTATAATATTGAAAAGGTTTTACTTGGTATTATCTGTAAACGTACATGTTGTACTTGCCAAAATATTCAACATACTCTTTCCATGCTTTTTTATAAAAATCAACGATTCTCTTCATAATCATAATTCCTTTCCGGCGTTATTACTATGCCTTCCGTATCGGTCAATTTCATATTACGTGATTATAATACCTCGAAGAAAAATATTAATCGCGTCATAACATGAATAAAAGTAGCCAAATCTTGCATTTGTTATCAGACAGGTTATACTAAAAGAAACGGTGTTTTTCAGAGAAGGAGCGCAATGAAGCCATTATTCGAGTCATTTGAGGATGATATAGAGATATATAAAAGAGCCAATATTCACACTCCGCCGCACCTCCACGGATTCATAGAATTCATCTACATTTCGAAGGGCACTATGGAGATAGGCGTGGGCCAGGAGCTCTACCACATGGAAAAGGGCGATATGGCTGTAATTTTCCCCGGTCAGATCCAGCACACCCAGGTATTTGATACGGAAAAAGGCACCGGACTGTACCTTATTGCATCGCCTTCCTACGCGGGATCAATCTCGGACACTCTGCTGAAAAAGGTCCCGGTCTGCCCGGTGATCAAAAGCAGTAATATACACAAAGAGATTCAGTTTGCCTTCAATGCTTTGTACGAAGAAATCGCAAAAAACAAGGAAAAGGGGCGTGACATAGATGCTTCAAGCAAGGTGCTTTACCAGTCCTACATCAGTATTATTCTGCTTAGGTCTCTTCCAGTTTTAAAGCTTACAGAGCGCGATGAAAAGGGAAACGGCGACCTTATCTACAGAACCGTTTCTTATATAGCCAGCAATTTCACAAAAGAGATATCCCTTACAAGCATGGCGAAGGATCTCTATGTCAGCCCGTTTGCCCTGTCGAGAGTTTTTTCCGGAACCTTCCACACCAACTTCAACAGATATCTAAACGAAACCAGATTCATCTATGCGCAGAGTCTGCTTCGCTACACCGACCAGACGATAACCGAAGTATATGAAAACGCCGGCTTCGAGAGCCAGCGAACCTTCAACAGAGTATTTACGGAGAAACTTCATATGTCTCCAAGGGAGTACAGGAAAATAATAAGACAGGACCTTGAAAACAGCACCGATGAGCTGTTTGTGTCAACCATGGGAAGCAAAGATGACTAATTCTTAAAGTTGAATGAATTTTTTTACTTTATGATGAAATAAGATTTGTGATGTGAGAAAATTGTAATTGGAAGATTTCTAAACAATCTAAGGAGGGCATACTATGAGTAAAACATTGGTAGCATATTTCAGTGCCAGCGGTGTAACCGGGAAAGTTGCCGAAAAAATTGCAAAAGTAGCGAATGCAGACCTTTTTGAAATTGTACCTGTGACACCTTATACCTCTGAAGATCTTGACTGGCAGAACAGCAAAAGCCGCAGTTCTGTCGAAATGAATGATGCCACCTGCAGGCCTGCCATAAGCATCAAGATTGGAAATATAGCAGGTTACAATCATGTTTTCCTGGGATTCCCGATATGGTGGTACCGTGAGCCCTCCATCATAGACACCTTCCTTGAGAGCTATGATTTTTCAGGAATCATTATTGTGCCTTTCTGCACCTCAGGCGGCAGTAATCTCGGCGATACAGTAAAGAACCTTCAAAAACTGACTAAAGGTGCAATGGTAATAAATGGAAAGAGGTTCACTCAAGATACACCCGAAGAAGAATATAAAAAGTGGATAGACGAGATTATGGCATAATTATGCCTGTGTTCCTGTTTTTCCAATAATCTTCGCCGCAACTTCATTACCTTTTTTGCAGGCATCATCTATGCTCATATTGTTCATGAGTCCATAGGTAAAACCGGCTACGAAACTGTCTCCCGCACCGGTGGTATCGACCACCTTAACCTTGCGTGTGCTCACCTCGCCCTTCTGGCCATCTGAGTAGTAAATGCAGCCTTTTTTGCCGCATTTGATAATTACGTTTTTCGCACCATTTTGAGCGAATATTTCAAGGCTCTCTTCCGGCGTCTTCCCGCCTGTTAAGAGAGCTGCTTCATGTTCATTTGGAATAATGTAATCTATGAATTCAAAAAGCGGTGCGATGTCTTTTATTGTCTCACCTTTTTTGGCTGTCGTCATATCGGCGATAAGTATGCGCTCCGGTTTCTCTTTTATCTTCCCGAAAAGCACACCCATGTTTTCTATATCAAGCATCGGTGATACGAACATACTTGCAAAGCAGACAATGTCCGCAGCATCGTCTATATGCGGAAGGATGTGCTCTAGTGACAGCTTCCGCAAACTGCTGTAAGGATTGGTGATAAAATAGCGCTCACCTTCATCATCGTTGAGGACGATATTCATACCTGTTGTAAGGCCGTCCTCAATCGTGATTTTCTCTGTAGCTACGTTATTATCGCGAAGATTTTTTAAAACGCTCTGACCGGTTTCATCTTTGCCGATAACTGATATGATCTCGGTTTTCACACCAAGTCCGGACAAAACCACTGCTTCGTTCAGCGCATCTCCCCCAAAGGATATGCACATCCTGTCCGCAGGAACAGAGCCTTTGGAAAACAGATCCCCCGGAACAGGACCTGCATGGATATCCATTATTGCCGCGCCTATGACGGTTACTTCTTTTTTCATAGCATCCTCTTTTATAGTAATTATTTGTTTCAGGCCTTCCACTACATGATGGTTATAACCCCATGACTTCTCCGTAGATAATAACTGCGTTTCTGACACAGTCCTCACAGGGGCATAAGGGCTTTCCGTTTGTTACGGCTTTTAAATCTTTACATTTTAATGCGCCGCATCTTTTCCCAAACTCTTCCTGAATCTGCTTCGTTACTGAAAGAGTTCCTTTTCCTTCTGTCTTAAGACCCGCTATCATGCCCGCACCGATAAGTGCACCGCAGGTGGCTTCCATGTTGCCCATACCTGCACAGAAGCCTGCAGATATCTGTTTAAGCTGCTCTTCGCTAAGTCCTGTCTGGTCTGCCAGTGCTGCCGTCACAGCCTGGGAACAGTTATACTGTCCGGAATTCTTTAAAGCTACTGCCTTTTCGGCTCTCTCACTTAATGTCATAATCTCTTACCTTTCCTTATTTTTCAATTTGCAGATTCCCTGCGTCATTGTTCCCATCGGACAAAATGAGCACCAGGTTCTCTCTTTATAAAGTGCCATTACTATAAGTCCTATCAGCGTTGATGTAAGCATCAGACTATAGAATCCAAATCCAAACTGCGCTACCCAGTCCGGGAATATACTTCCATTATAAGCCCATTTCCACGGCACTTTAAATGTCCAGAAAAGCTTTACCACTTTTCGAAGTGAACCCGTTCCTGAGAACACAAGATAGGTCTGGAAAATCATAGTTCCAAACATAGTAAGGAAAAATACAAGGAATCCATAGCGAAACCACTTGGAAGAGATCCACCTCGGAGCCTGTTTTCTTCTGGAACATTTAAGGTTCCTTCCGAGCACCCAGAAGAGCTGCCCTCTTCCGCACATATGATTACAAAACCATTTATTGCCGCCGACTATTGCAAAAATCAGCGGCAATATGAAATCTATCATTCCGAGCCACGCAAAAAGGATATTAAAAAATCCCAGCGCAAAATAAACTATTGTCCATATCCACAGGTAATCATACCAGTGCTTTTTTCTGTTTGTTGCCATCATCCACCTCTTCAACCTTTATGGAGCCCGCCGGGCATGCTTTCTCGCATATGCCGCATCCCACACATTTGTCGGTATCAACAACTGCGTAGCATCCCTTGAAAATATCTATCGCCTCTCTTGGGCACTGCGCGGCGCAGACTCCGCAGGCAACACATCTGTCTGTATCGTTTGCTGCCTTTCTCATCTGTAAAGTCCTTTCTAAATTTTTTTCAGCTGATGGTTTTATTATAGGTGGTATATTTTTTATATCAAGTACGCAGATTAATTATAGGTGGTACGGAAAAGTGTACCGGCTAGAATACTGCGTGATATGGTTAATTGTCCCTTTCATATCATGAATTTGACTTTGGGTACGATTTAACCCTATGATACAATAAATCTTTCTCTAATTCATATTTTTGTTGCACGCTCCCACGCTGGTTTACAACAAGTCTTGTTATTACCGGAATTATTGTTGTACACCAATTTTCAGAGTACAACAAATCTTAACCGACTCTTTGTATTTATTGTTTTTTAATCTCCGTCGTACAACAAATCCTAATTGCTATGTCATATTTATTGTTCCAATAGTTTTCGCATACAACAATCACCCTCTTCGTTACGAATTTTGTTGTTTACATATTTTCAGGTTACAACAAAGGCATTACACTTTTTGTGCTTGTAAAAAGAATCGATTCTTGTTAAAATGCATTATCTAAAATAGATTGTGCAAATTTTAATTTGTATTTTTTGAGATATAGGAGGAATAAAATAATGAGCGAACAACCTATCAGTTCAGATATGCTCGTGGGTGAAATCATCACAAAGCACCCTCTCGCAGCACAGTTTCTTATGGAGTGTGGCATGGGCTGCATCCACTGCCCCGCTTCACAGATGGAATCACTTTCCGAGGCTTGTGCAGTACATGGTATCGATGGTGACGAGATCGTAGATGCACTTAACGATTATCTCATTGAGCATAATTCATAATAATATATAAGGGCTGCCGCATAATTGCGACAGCCCTTATTTTAGGCCGCTTTATCAGCGTATTGCTCATAAAGTTTCTCATACTCACCGATTGCATTCTCGAACATTTTCATGATGTCATCATTTTTGTAGAGTCCCTCACTGTTTTGTGATATCCCATCAAACATCATGTTATAAATCATGGGCTGCTTGTTTAAATCCAAAAGGGATGTATCTCTAAGCTGCTGCGTGGACTGGTATACAAGATTCACTCCCCAGAAGGTCTCACCCTTGGAATCAGTCCATTTTGAAAATACAAGCTTACAGCCAATAGGTGTCTTTTTCTCAATGGTTC
Source organism: Butyrivibrio sp. INlla16 (assembly GCF_900104155.1). GTDB lineage: Bacteria > Bacillota > Clostridia > Lachnospirales > Lachnospiraceae > Butyrivibrio. The sequence goes on along the minus strand of NZ_FMYB01000008.1, from coordinate 81,655 downwards.
CAGGAAGTTCATAGCTTGAGGCACCGAGAGCCGCAAGGACGCTGCCTACATTTGAATCATGTCCGCATAAAAAAGTGAACACTCTTCCATCAGTATTCATCTCAGAATAGATTTCCTCAAGAAGCGGATTTGCTACATTACATGCCACAAGCGGAGCTGTAAACAGGACATCACCATAGACATCCTTGATCTCCGAAATACTTTCCCACTGCTCCTGACTGAGGTCATTTCCAAAGCCAGCTTTTTTCGCATCGCTTTCCTCATAGTACTGAAGGACAAGTGCATCACTTACAGAGCAGGCAGTTTTCAGAGAGCCTGACATAGCGGGCTCTGCGCCGGTCTCCAGCTTAATCACGCTGTCACTTGTGACAAAATCTCCTACATCTCCGCTTTTATAGCTCTCGGACTCTTCCATATCTATGACATCGGTGATCAGCTCGTAGTTATCCTTCAGGTCTTCAATCGCAGGGCCGTACAGATCAAAAATCTGCTCCGTAGCATCGTCTGCATACTCATCGCTCGTAAAGGTAAGCTGCGGATTAAACACCGGATCCATCGTATCAAAATCGGCATGCCATTCAACGTCAAGACCTGCTGTCGGAAATGCCCCGCTTGAGAAATACTTAGCCGTAGCTATTGTACGCTGTTTGGAGTTAGCATATATTCTGCACTCTTCACCGGTCGGATACCAGTTTTCCGGAATAAGACTCTCGTCTTCCATCCATTTTCTGAAAAACTGCCCCATCTCTGTCTCGAGTACGCCGCCTCTAAGTGAAAGTTCACTGGGTGCTGACGACCACTCAAACCACTCATGCGGAGTGATTGTTCCAAGCAGTGACCCGCCTCCGCTAAGCGGAGACCTGATATTGTGCCTGCTCAGAACAACAATCTTCTCTAGCTTGTAACCATCATGAGATAATGTGCCGTTTTCCACAGTATTAGTGACTGCTTCCTGTTGCTGTCCCTTTGATTGCTCCTGCTTAGAAGCAGCTTGTTTCATAATTGCGGTACTACCGACAGTGATCAGCGCTGCCAATAAAACAAAAACAGCAATGATCCCAACCAGTTCTTTAGCCGTATGATTCAGTATTTTTTTCAAGTTTCATCCCCCTATTTTTTGGTTGAAACTAATTAACGTTTACTAATAATTTTTCGTCATTTTCTTGGCTGTTCTTTATACTCCTTATTATTCTTTTCTGCTCTTTACTATGTTTTTCTATTCTTTATTGCTATATCCTTTGCTGCTTCTAACAGTAACTCATAGTAGTAACTTCTCCCAGCGATCCATCACCACCGACTCACAAGTCCTTAAGTTTATCTCTCTCCTCCTCTATAACAGCTTTGTCGAGACGCTCGAACAGGATTGATATCTCAGGAAGTCTGTAACCTGAAGGAATCACTTTGAACTCCCAGTCCGTATTTATTCCAAGCCAGCTGCAGACCTTATCCGATGAAAATGGCAGGAATGGCGCAAGTACTACAGCCAGATTCGCAATGATCTGAACGCACTGATACAAAGTATTTCTGCAGGCTGCCTCGTCACTTGTTATTGTTTTCCAGGGCTCCTGTTCGTCAAAATATTTGTTGGCTTTTCGCACCACTTCAAATACACCTTCTATGGCATCCTTGAAGTTTCCTTTTTCGATCTGTTCGCCTGTATAGGTGTATAGCTGTTTCAGCGTATCATCCCAGTCTCCTGAGGAAGTGCCCTCCGGGATCACCCCGTCAAAATACTTAGTGATAAACGTAAGAGTTCTGTTTATGAAGTTTCCGTAGGCCCCTAGAAGTTCGCCGTTATGATTATTAACATATTCCGACCAGGAAAAATCTGAGTCCTTTTTCTCGGGTCCGTTCGCCAGAAAATAATAGCGAAGAGAATCGGAATCATACTTATCCAGAAGATTTTTTACCCATATGGCATAGTTTCTGCTTGTGGAAATCTTCTTTCCTTCCAATGTGAGATATTCACTTGATACTATCTGATCGGGAAGACGATATCCCGCGCCGTGAGCCAGCAAAAGTGCAGGTAAAATAATTGTGTGGAAGGGAATATTGTCCTTGCCATGGACATAGTAGTGCTTTGCATTTTCTCCGAAAAGCTCGTCAAAGCTCTCACCTTCCCGGTCAGTTACCTGCTTTGCTGCGGACAAATACCCCAGCACATTTTCAGCCCAGATATAAATTGTCTTTTTCTCATAGCCTTCCTTTGGAACGGGAATTCCCCATTCAAGGTCTCTGGTAAGTGCTCTGTCCCTAAGTTCCTCATCAATGTATCGGTTTGTGAAAGATATGGCATTTTTTCTCCAGTTAACCTCATTATCAACAAGGTCGCGGAGCTGTTTTTCCAGTTTACTTATAGCAATGTACAAATGAGTAGATGCCCGGAATGTCACCGGGTTCTTACAGACAGCGCAGATAGGCTCTTTTAAAATCTCCGGATCAAGAACCGTTCCGCAGGCGTCACACTGATCTCCCCTTGCAGGCTCACCGCAAACAGGGCAGCTACCGGTCACAAATCTGTCCGCAAGGTAAGTATTGCAGCATTCGCAGTAGGCCTGAGGCGTCTCCTTTTCATAAACATAATCTCCGTCGTAGAGCCTTCTGTGGAATTCCTGCACGAACTCTTTATGCGCATCGTCAGAAGTTTTGGTATAGCAGTCGTAGCTAAACCCAAGACGATTAAAGCAGTCCACAAATTCTTCATGATAATGATCACTGATTTCCCGGGGAGATTTTCCCTCAGACTTAGCCCTGATGGCTACAGGTGTTCCGTGACAATCACTGCCCGAAACAAAATATACTCTGTCCCTGCATGCTCTGTGATATCTTGCTAGTACGTCGCCGGGAAGAAGTCCTGCAATATGTCCGATGTGTAATGAGCCATTGGCATAGGGCCAGGCACCACCTATCAATATATTTCTATTCATCTCATTTCCTCCTTTGAATTAAGTTTGATAACAATCAGCAGTTTCTTAATTTTTTGTACAAAAAAGCCCTCCTCTCTGAATTATTTTCAGGGACGAGAGCTTACGCTTCGTGTTACCACCCTAATTCACTCACACCTCACGATATGAGCCTTAGCAACTACGGATGGGAAATGGTCCATCGATAGTCCGGCACTGTAACGGGCGCACCCGTCGTAGCCTAAGTTCAAAAGAACCTCGGTACGCGGCTCCAAGACCATGTTCGGTTGCTGCTTGCTCACCGGCTCTCACCAAACGCCGACTCTCTGTAAAGCTCCTAACAACTTACTCTTTCTCTTCACAGCTTTGCTATAGGTTAGTACAAACATATAGTTATGTCAACTAAAACAAAAATAAAAACTCCCCGGAATCTGTTTATGATTTCCGGGGAGAAGAGAATTATCTACAATAAGTTTCACTCAGCGACAGGCTGGAAATTGATGATCTCTGCATTCATTGCTTCATCAAACATACGCTGAAGCTCTGTGTCATCATCCACCTTGTCTTCGCCGACATAATAGGTTGCATTTCCGTCGGTATCGAAGGTCTCGGAAGCTTCCTCAGCTACTGCAAGTTTTCCATCCTTGATTGTGTTCTTGGTAACAAAGTGGTGACCTGCTGTGATAAGCTTGCCGTCAGCCATTGCCAGGGGATTAGCTGTTCCCTGTGAAGTAACACTGCCAAGATACTTAACGGCACCGTTCTCATCATATATGAAAATTGATGAATCAATTGCTGCGTCTGTGTCATCCCACTTGTAGCAACCGCTTGCTACCAAAAGAGCATCCGTACCATCGATAGTTACGTTTGCGTAGCCCATTCCTGCTTTAAGGCTGTCAACGAGTTCAGTGAAGGTTGCATACTGTGACATATCAACTTTTGAAAAATCTACCGGAGCAATATCTGAAAGAGGCTTTAGTTCAACGTCTGATTCCTTCTGGCCCTCGTAGTTCTTCATAGCTTCATCGTACTCTTCCTCAGAGATAGGAGTCCATTCCTCCATATCATAGGTAGCAAACCAGGGCTTTTCCTCGTCCTCGTAGCCATCGTACTTATAGCCGTACTGACAAACCATATCTGTGTCATTGTTCATAAGTGCATAAAGTGTAACGCCGCTTTCCTCTGCTCCGCCGGAGTATTCGTTGGAGATAAATGAATTGTCGTATACATAGTATCTGTCTCTTGCTCCGCCGCTTACTACGTGAGTTGCTTCTTTGTCTACCATTGTGAATACATCGTAGATCGCACCGCTCTCAATATCACCTATGAAAAGTTCATCAATACCGTCCACATTTACATCCTTGTATGCAAAGCCGATTTTTGAAAGGCCGTCCTCGCCCTCTGCCTGCATTATTGCATAGTAGTCAGGTGCATAGCCCATCTCCTCGAGCTTATTGGCATCTGCGCCTTCATTTAAAGCGTCAATGAAATCACTAAATGTATAAGCGTAAAGATCCTCGCCCTTCATGCCTGCGCCATAACTGAAGGTTCCGCCGTTTGTAGCAGTGATGTTTTTGATAATGTCTTCAGCAGCATCATAGAGTTTTCCGAAATCCTCGGGCATGTCCTTGTTGTAGTCCCACTGGATCTCTGTTGCTTCGCCCTTTACCACATCGTAGCTAGCGCCATCCTTGTCAAACAGCTCGCCCTTCTTCATATAAGGTCCGCCGGCATATTCTGAAGGTGTCTCTCTTGCCCAGATTGAGAAAATAAGTCCGGGGAAGCCTTCCTCTCTGGTCTGCTTATGATAAATATCTACTCTGCCTTCGCTGACCTCTGCTTCAAAGATCCCTGAAAACTCATCAGGTATTGTTACTTCGAAAAGATCTGCTGTGATCACGTTGTCAGTTATAACATCGGAATTCTCAGCCTTCTTGCCTTCTTCAGAACTCTCCTCATCGGCTGCTTCTGTCTCCTCTGAAGCCTCAGCCTCCTCCGGTTCCTCAGTTGTTGTCTCTGCTGCTTCAGTTTCCTGCGCTGTTGTCTCTGCAGGCTGCGATGTTCCTGCCTCTGTTCCGCCGGTCTGTCCGCATGCAGAAAGTACAAATACCAATCCAAGTGTTGCTGCTACAAGTTTCTTTTCCATAATTATCTCTCCCTCACAAAAAATGTTTGTTTTACGTTGTTTTCATCTTACACGCTTATTATATTTCCTTAATTATCACATTTATATCACACTACAATAATTAAGCATTCTTGCCTGTAAGAATCATTACCAAATCACCTTATCACCTCGAGTCCCACAAAATGTCGTCAAGATTGTTACGCCATTTTAGATACATGAAGAAACAAGCCCTGCATTGTTTAGATCATCAATCTCCATTTTCTTAGCAATGCACGGGCTTATGAAAGCGAGCTTTTCCTTCATACCCAATACTTTTCTGCAGTAAACAGCTCCGCACATAAGAGGACTGTGTACGGAGAAAAGCTTGGGTAAAAGCTCAGGTGTGTAATTTTCAATTGCTTATACAGTCACATTTCTAAGCGTTTTTCGCACTGCGCCTTCGCCTTCAATCATGGCTGCAAAGTAGTCTGTTACTCTGTCTGCAAGACCTGTCTGCTCAAGGTCCACGCCAAATATCTTCTCATCCTTGAGAAGCGGAAGAACCTTCGCCTTCAGCTCATCTGCCGAAAGTTTCTCACCGAGACGAATATCCTTAACATACTCCTGACACTTTGTAAGAAGCGGATCGGGACTGGGCTCAAAGGTCTTACCATCGTCTGTTGCTCCCATAAGGTAACGAAGCCAGCCTGCAAAAACAAGAGGAATACACTTAAGGTCCATCACATCAAGAGTATCCGAAGCCGCATAGGCTTTAATTGTCTCACCGAATCTGATCGGAAGCTTTTGCGATGTATCACAGGCGATTCTCTGCGGTGTATCCGGCATGAACTTATTAGGGATTCTGACGTTAACTACTGTATCTATAAATTCCTGAGGTTTGATAACTCCGGGATCCGTAACAACGGGAAGTCCCTCGACATAGCCAACCTTCTTAACAAGTGCCACAAGGTCCTCATCCTTCATCTCTTCGGAAATCTTGTCATAGCCAAGGACGCATCCGAATACTGCAAGGGATGTGTGAAGCGGATTAAGGCAGGTGCAGACCTTCATTCTCTCAACTTTATCAACTGTCTCTTTTGTTGTGAAAATAACGCCGACCTTTTCAAGCGCGGGTCTGCCGTTCGGAAATTTATCCTCTATTACAAGGTACTCGCTCTCCTCTGCATTTACGAAGGGGGCTACCCAGGTGTTCTTACTTGTTACAACTGCTTCCAGTTCTTCTACTCCGTCATTTTTCAAAATCTCATTAACGGAGTCGTCGGGTCTTGGTGTGATCTTATCAATCATTGACCAGGGGAAGGAGACCTTGCTCTCATCCTTTATGTAAGAGAGGAAATCCTTGTCAGCCTTGCCATTCTTTACCCAGTTCTCCGCAAAAGCACTGATAGCTTCGAAGAGTTTGTCGCCGTTGTGTGAGCAGTTGTCGGTACTTACCATGGCGATGGGCTTTTTACCTGATAAAAATCTCTCATATAAAAGCGCAACCACTTTTCCGATATAGCTTGCAGGCTTTTCGGGGCCGTTCTCAAAATCTGCTGCCACAGCCGGAAGGAGCTCCCCGGCGGGATTTGTAAGACAGTAACCCTTCTCAGTGATTGTAAATGTAGTGAGCTGCAAAGAGTCTGCTCTGAATATCTCCTTTAGTCTCTCGAATTCTTTGTCATTTTCCGAATCAAGAATGCAGGATTCAGCGATACTTTCAACTACTGTTTTCTCCACACTGCCATCAGCCTTGAGCGTTACAAGTATTGAGAGGTTGTCGTGCGGTCTGTACATCTTCTCGATTATTTCGTAGTCGAAACCTTCAACTATGGTGAGGCCCTTGGTAGCGTGGCCTTCTTCCAGCATTCTCTGAGCGAGATTTGCCTGGAATGCTCTGAAAATGTTACCTGCTCCAAAGTGAACCCACTGGGGAGTGGCTTTGGTTTCTTCTATCATTTTATCCCTGTCGAAGGTAGGGAGGATGTAACCTTTCTCCTTCCAGGTGGTGTCTGATTTTATGCTTGATGAATTTAATTTCATGGTCTTTTCTCCTGATTTGTTTTCCCCTCATCCGGCGCTTCGCGCCACCCTGTCTACGCTCCGCTTCGGTCCGCGCTGGACCGACGTCCCCAAGGGGAAGGCTGTTGTTGGATCCTCCCCCCAAGGGGAAGGCATATTAGTTACCTTTTCACAGTCCGCGTTGATGTGATTTTTCGATTGCTTCCCAGAGGCCGTTTATGTAGGTTGCGCCGAGGGCTCTGTCGTAGAGGCCGTAGCCGGGCATTGCAACCTCGCCCCAGATCATTCTGCCGTGGTCGGGACGGATAGGGCCGTCGAAACCGGTCTCGTAGAGAGCCTTGACTATCTCGTACATATCGAAGGTTCCGTCTGAAGACAGATGTGCAGACTCCTCGAAGTTGGTGGGTGATATGAACTTGAGGTTACGGACATGTGCAAAATGAATTCTGCCCTCGAGAGCTCTTATCATATGCGGAAGGTCGTTCTCAAGGCTTGTACCGTAGGAGCCTGAGCAGAAGGTCACGCCGTTGTGAACATCATCCACTGCCTTCATAAGCTTTAAGATGTTCTTTTCATTGTTGATGATTCTGGGAAGTCCGAAGACAGACCACGCAGGATCGTCGGGATGGATTGCCATCTTGATATCATACTTGTTGCAGACAGGCATGATAGCCTTAAGGAAATAGACAATATTTTCAAAGAGCTTATCCTCATCCACATCCTTATAAATCTCAAAGAGTTCCTTTACATGAGCCATTCTCTCAGGCTCCCAGCCCGGCATTACAGAGCCGTTTGTATCACCTGCAAGAGATTCAAACATCTTCTCGGGATCAATGGCATCGACTGCCTCCTGGGTATAAGCAAGAACAGTTGAGCCGTCTGCTCTCTTTCTTGCAAGCTCGGTTCTGGTCCAGTCAAAAACAGGCATGAAGTTGTAGCAAACCATGTGAATGTCTTCTTTTCCGAGATTCTCAAGAGTCTTGATATAGTTGTCGATGTGCTCATCCCTGTCCGCGGTTGCTGCCTTGATGGCATCTGAGACATTTACTGACTCGATTCCTGCGATCTTAAGTCCCTCTGCTTCAACATCCTTTTTCAGCGCCTGTATCTCACTCTGCTCCCAGAGTTCGCCCGCCTGTTTATTATAAAGAGTAGTGATTACTCCATGAACTCCGGGGATCTGTCTGATCTGCCAGAGCTTAACCGTATCGTAATTTGTGCCATACCAACGAAGTGTCATTTCCATAAATAGATTACCTCCAAAATTTTCCAAAATAACAACATCTATACCTTACTTTTTTGACCTTTGATTTAGAATAGAATTAGTTGTTGCGCACTTTGCAAAAATTGCCATATAATATTTTTCATGAAAAATAAGCTAAGATCATCCTTTAATACAAGACAATATATGCTCTCCTCGGATTTCGAGGTATTCTACTATTCGGACAGGAATTTCCCAACCCTCAGTCCTCACACCCACGATTACTATGAGTTCTACCTTTTTATCGAGGGTGATATTACAATGGAGATTTTCACCGGAAAGGGCGAATCCACTCTTCACAGGATGTCTCCCGGCGATCTGATGATTGTTCCTCCCGGAACGAGTCACCATGCCATTATGAATGATTCCACACAGAATTACAGACGATTTGTCTTCTGGATCAGTAAAAAATGCTGTGAGAGCCTTACGGCAGAATCTGTTGATTACATGTATCTCATACAAAAAGCGGAAGCTTTTCACAAGTACATATACCACCTGTCACCCTCTGAATATCATCAGGTGGAGCACAGGTTTTTAAGACTTCTTGAGGAGATATCAGCGGAGCGCTACGGCAGCAGTACCGCAAGACATCTGTGCCTATGCGATCTCATCATAACAATAAACCGCGTGATCTATGAAGAAGATCATGCGGGATCCAAAAATGATGAGTTATCACTTTTCCAGAATGTCCTCTCCTATGTTGAAAATAATCTCGAAGAGTCTCTCTCCCTCGATGATATCGCGGGGCAGTTTTTCGTAAGCAAGTATTATATATCACATATGTTCAAGGACACCCTGGGCATCTCACTCCACCAGTACATAATCAAAAAACGCCTTGCCGAGTGCCAGAGCGCCATCACAAACGGCGAGAGCATCAGCAAGACGTATGAACGTTTCGGCTTCCGAGATTATTCCAGCTTCTTCAAAGCCTTCAAAAAAGAATACGGCATGTCCCCCAAAGAGTACCAAACCCTCTACTCCCACGACCACGCATAAGCAGGCGCCGTTGGAGGCGAAGTCTCATATAAGGCATCACCCGAGGCTACTGTCTTCGTCTATCTTTTTAATTATGGTGTTGGTCAGGATAAGGAGGATACAGCCAACTGCACTCTGTAGAAAGGCCGCAGCGGATGAGAAGCTGAAGTTGGCCTGTTTCATCAAAGCTTTATAAACATACACATCCAGAGTCTGTGTCACAGGTTGCAGTGAATTAGAATCCAGCGGCACCTGATAGAATAAGCCAAAATCCGATGCCAGGAGACTTCCCGTCCGAAGGATCAGGATCGTTGCAATGGTTGGCTGAAGCAACGGCAGGGTTATGTATTTCGCCCTGTCCATAAAGGTCGCTCCGTCGAGAGATGCACTTTCATAAAGCGAACGGTCTATCGCTGTAATCGAGCAAAGATAGATTATCATGGAATATCCGGTTGATTTCCAGAGCTCTGTAATTATCAAAATAAATCGCCAATACTGCGGAGACTGGTACCACTGCACCGAGGACAATCCAAAAAGGCGGAGAACGTGATTCAGCTGTCCCTCATCGGTTGCAAGGAATCCGTATACGCAGTAGCTCACTACTACAAAGGATAAAAAGTACGGCAGCACCGTGACCATCTGAACATAGCCGACAAAAACCTTATTATGTAATTCCGTCAGGCATATCGCCAAAATTACAGGTAATGCAATTCCCAGTATTAAAAAGATTATATTGTAAGACAGTGTGTTAAAAATTATCTTTGGCATGTCGGAGGATCTCAGCAAAAATGAAAAGTTCTTGAGCCCGACAAATCGGCTGTTAATAAACAGATTTCTAAACAGCGACTGCCCCGGCACCGGAGTAAACTGTTTGAAGGCAAAGGCCACACCAAACAACGGAAGATAGGAAAATAATAAAAACCAGATAATCGCCGGCAGTGCCATAAGAAGGAGATCTTTTGTATCCTTTCTTTTTTTCCTGTTAACCATTTATACAACCTCCGAAAATGCTTTCAATATTGGCTTATGTCTCATTTTGCCTGAGATTCCCAAGCCTGAAGCTGACTGTTTATATCATCCAAAAGTTCATCTATTCCTGCTGCTTCCATTCGCTTTTTTATCTCTGGAATAACCTTGTCCGGGTCGCTGGTTCCCGTGCACAGTTCAGTGGAATAATCACTGTAGACAGCTCTGACAGCGGTTATTATATCCTCATTATTTACAGGATCGTAGGCAAAGCCGCCGGCTCTGCTGTAAATGCCGTCCTCAACATATCCCTCATATACAAGCTTCCACTGATCGGGATCCGCCAAAATAGTCCTGCTTACAGATTCAACTGATGCACTTACTGCCGATCCCGTCTGATACAATCCCGTATGGTATCTGTCATTTCCTGCCGGAAGTCTAAGTATTGTTCCATTATCCAGATATTCAAAATGTGTTCCCTCAATCCCGTAAGCGAGAATATCTCTGAACTTTTGATCCGTATTAAGGAGCTCGAGATACTTAAGGCATGCCACCGCTTTTTCTTCCGGGCAGGCTGCACATATGGCAAACAAAGCCCCCTGCTCACTTGAGCGGGACAGATACGGTCCCTCATAGATTGAGGTCTTCACGTTAAATCCCCACTGATCCGGATTTGAATATCCCTTATATCCTCTCCAGGCAACACCGCCCCTTACAGGGATGGAAATGTCTGCTGCCGTCGACTGAATCGTAGCTGCATCCGGATGTATATATCCTTTGGAATACCACCTATGAAGTGTGCGGTACTTATTCACAAGTTCATCGCATTCCCAAAAAGGAATCGCCTTTACCGCTTCATCATCGCAGTCATAAGGGATCACAATTATGCCATCCACTATTCTCTCAACGCAGTTCAGATACCCCGGAACTCCACTCTTATCCATGGCCAGTGGATATTTATCAGGATAGTCATTTTTATAAGTTTCAAGGAAGGGTTCCAGTTCATCAAAGGTCATCTCTTCCGGAATTGTCATCCCCTTCTGCCCTTCAAAATAATCGGCATTTAATCTGAACATTTCTTCAGCGCCCATATCCTTAAGAGTGGGAACGCCGTATATCCTATCCTCCAGCTTTGCACAATCCCAGTATTTTCCGATGGTATCATAGAGCGCAGGCGTCTCTCTTTGCACGAGCTCAGTTATATCAAGGTAGCATCCAGCAGCCGCATTTTTATCAAAGCTGTTTAGCCATGAGCTGGTAAAAACCATGTCATAGTACTCGCCTGAAGCCATCATCAGATTGATCTTTTCACTGGGCTGGAATTCCAGATCCACTTTCACTCCGATTTTTTCAGCTGATACTTTGTTAGCCGCAGTTATCACCTCTTTGGCATCCAGCGGGATGCTTCCGTTGTCATAGGTAACCCACCTGAGAGTAATTATGTCATCGTCTCCCTTAGCTGAACTTATACTGCAGCCTGTCAGGATCAGCATTAAGAGAAAAATTATGGAAAAATACAGATAAGCTTTCTTCATAATCATCCTTTCACAGCACCTACAGTCATTCCTGTGGTCAGAAACTTCTGGAAAAACGGAAACAGTATCATAACAGGAAGTACAACTATTACTACCATCGCCATACGTATAGTAGCAGCCGGAGCAACGCTCGCCTGCATTCCCGATAAGTACTGTGCATCCTTTGTTATGGCATCTATACTTCTCTCCATATTTACAAGTACATACTGAAGCGGATAAAGCTCGGTATGATTGCTGTCAATGTATAAAAGGGACGGATACCAGCTGTTCCAGAATGAAAACATCTGAAGGACGGCTACGGTCATTATTACAGGCTTTGCCACCGGAACAACAATAAAAAGAAATATCTGCGGATGACGACATCCGTCAAGACCTGCCGACTCAATAAGGGAATCCGGAATAGCGCTTTGAAAATAGTTCCTCAGAATCAGAATGTACCAGGTGGAACATAATCCCGGGAGGATCAGTGCAAAATAGGTATTGTTCAAATGCAGCACCTGTGTGTTGACCATATAGCTGGCAACCATTCCTCCGGAAAACAGCATCGGAATCATAAGAAATACCAGAAGAATTTGGCGATAACGAAATTCTTTTCTCGATATGACATACGCCATGGGACACATCAGAAAAAGTCCCAGGAGCGTTGCAGAGACGGTGATCAGGACAGAGTTAAAGAAGGCTCTTACCAGATAGCTCCCGGAATTCATAAGATACCGGTATGCATCGAGTGACAGCCCTTTCGGGAAAAAACTGTACCCAACTTCCGTGATACTGTCCATAGTTGAGAACGATACGATAAACACAAGCAATATTGGTAAAAAAATCAAAACCGTCAAAATGAAGAAAAGTATTGTCGCAACAGCATTAGCGCGCTTTGAATAAGCGCTGTCATTTGGACTGACTAAATTTTCCACCTGCTTATCTCCCCTTTATATCTACCTCATAAGTGTTTTCAATATCTGCGATATCTGCTTTTTATATTTAGATAAAAATGCAAGATGATCGTCATCAGGTCCGCCGATAATATAGGCCTCTCCTTCTGTCTGTGAATATGCGCTCCATGAATCATTATCGCTTCTTGCAGCTTCCGCTTCGGTCATATCACCTTTCCCGTAAAGGGCGACACTGTCTATCTCTGCCTTAACCTTCCCGCTAATATTGACGCTGTTCATCACGTTTGATGAATAAACCAGGTAGGTTTCAAATATAGCGTGAAGCAGAGCATCATTAGCGTTATCTGCGAAGTTTTCTTTAAGATACTTTTCAAAAAATGTTCTCTCAGACAGGCTATCCTCCTCGCCGGGATCTGCGATTTTTGTCTCTGTCCTTCCCGCAAAGATTGCAGCTGCCGCAGACATTCTTTCATACTTACTTTCTTCATCGTATGTTTCACCTGGCTCCGGAGCTTCCAGCATAATAATCCTGTCTGCTTTAAAGCCTTCACTTTCAAGCCTTTGTGCTGCAAGAAACGCAGCCGGTCCACCCTGCGAATATCCGATAATAAAGTCTCCGTCCTTAAACAGACCTTGCATGCTTTCGCAGTAATGCTCTATAGTTTTGCCCCACATGTCTGCACTTTCCGGCTCGTATGCCATAAGCTCCTCAAGCGTCATATCTGCAAATAGTGCATACTTATCATCCGTAAGGCCGTATACTCTTCCATCGTAGTCAAGCTCTTTTATCAGCGGAAGATAACATAACGGCATTCCTCCCGAAGGTGGAATACAGAACAGTGCCGGCTTATCCTTGCTTCCTTCTTTAAGCAGAGCTACCTCATCTTTCCTTCGCTCCCATCCTCTGTATCTCTCAAGCAGGAGTTCACCGAAAAGTCTTGGCGTAGGCGCCTTGGCAACATCTGAAATACTTATGTTGTATCCGTTAAGTTCCGAGATAAGGCGCATCATATCAAGGGAACTTCCGCCAAGTTCGAAGAAGGAGTCATCCCTTCCAACCTTGTCCATGCCCAGTATTTTTTCATACAGAGCAGCTATCATCTCTTCAAGATAGCCCTCAGGTTCTGCTTTATTCTCAGTAAATTCGGGAACAGGCAGTGCGTCATTATCAAGTTTGTCACTGGCATTTCTTGGCAGGATATCAAGTGTTACTATCGCTACAGGCACCATGTAGGCCGGGAGTTTTTTCTTAAGATAAGCCCTAAGCATATCCGTATCCACAGCCTCGTCGCAGGTGATATAAGCGGCAAGATATGCTTCCCTTCCGTTATCACTTCTGCTAATAACCGCGGCTTCCCTGACAGATCCGAACTCTCTTATGCGGCTTTCTATTTCTCCGGTCTCAATGCGGTATCCGCGAATCTTGACCTGGTCGTCATATCTTCCCTGGCAATATACGTCACCCTTCGCATCAAAATATCCAATATCACCCGTACGATAAATGCGCTCCTTTGTATAAGGATTTATTACAAAAGCCTTGGAATTAAGTTCCTCTCTGTTATGATAACCTCTTGCAAGACCCATTCCACCAATGCATATCTCACCCTTTTGCAAGGTTCCGCACAGCTTATCACCCTGAAGGATATATACCTTTTTATTTACATAAGGTCGTCCTATTGGTATAGCTCCCAGGTGACCCTCCTCATATTTATAGGAGAGCGCATTGACACAGGCTTCGGTCGGGCCGTAGTCATTTACCATAAGCCTTGCATGCGTTACCCATTTTGCGAAAATATCATTGTTTGCCGCATCTCCGCCTGCGCAGACAGCATCGATGGTTTCGAAGTCATCCGGATTAAGTGCCTGCAAAAAGGCATTTGTTGTCGCTATGCAAGTCACTTTGTTTTCCTTGCAATACCTCGCAATAGCTTTAGAACTTCCAAGTTTTTCCTTCGAAATCATGCACACTGTGCCTCCGTACGCAAGGGGCACAAATATTTCATATACAGAGGCATCAAATACATAATTGGCCATCTGTAGTATTACATCTGTCGTATCACCGAAAAATTCCCTGTTGGACCTTACCATAACAGTAAGGGCCTCATGATCTATCTCAACACCTTTGGGAATTCCCGTTGTTCCCGAAGTATAAATCATATATGCAAGAGTCCCCGCCACATCGCTTTCCGGCCTGGGCACGCTATAATCCGCATCTTCCTGACTAATAAGTTCCTCGGTGCAGACATCTATGATACGTAAATCTGCTTCATTAAAAAGCTCTGATCTATCCTGTGTTCCCGGGTTTATACTCCGAAGCACAGCCACAGGTTCACAGTCGGAAAGAATAAAGCTTATACGATCATCCGGATATTCGGGATCCAGCGGCACATACGCAGCACCTGCAATAAACGAGGCGATCAGCGCCACTATCATTCCGGGATTCCTGTCGGCATAAACTGCCACGAAACGTTCCTCTCCAAAGCCGAGTTTTGACGCAAGAGTACAGGCTCCTCTCCATAACTGCCCATAACTTAGAGTATTGCCCTCCATTATTACCGCGGCTTTATCCGGATTTTTCTTTACATTCTCATATAACATGTGGATAAAGGGTTCAGAACCAAACTCCTTACAGGTTCCAGATATATCCGAAAGCATGTAACTT
This sequence comes from Butyrivibrio sp. INlla16, assembly GCF_900104155.1. Lineage (GTDB taxonomy): Bacteria > Bacillota > Clostridia > Lachnospirales > Lachnospiraceae > Butyrivibrio. The sequence goes on along the minus strand of NZ_FMYB01000008.1, from coordinate 66,334 downwards.
ATCTCGCTCTGAGGCACCCTTTCGAGGTCTGATATCTTTATATCCTCATTTGATATTATCTGAAGGATCAGATTCTCATATCGGCCAAGAAGCTTGTCTATATAGGCGCGTTCATATATTGTTTCATCATACTGAATTTCAACGCTGAAACCATCCTGTTCCTCTATACCTATAGAGAAGGGATAATCAACCTCCTCATGTTCCATACTTATCCTGTATCTGTCATCGCTGTCCTCAGCAGGATAATTTTCATAAACATAAAGAGTTTTTATAAGACCGGTGCCCGCCTTCTTTCTGGACATTATCTTATCAAGAGGCGCATTTTCATAAGGCTGCATACTAAGATAATCTTCCTGTCGCCCCTTCATAACGAGGGAAACAGGTGTATCAGCCTCCCATTTAATCCTTGTGGGTATTGTATTAATAAACATGCCTACAGCATCTTCGATACCTTTGGCATTTATGTTTCTTCCCGATACCGTCTCTCCAAATACGATATCCTTCATATCATTTTCAAAACCGAGAAGAAGTCCGAAGACCGTTCCGAAAAAGGTGCTTAAGGTAATCGCTCTGTTCTTCGCATATTCCCTTATCTTCTTTTCTTTTTCACCTTGTATGAAAAGTTTCACATAAGCAGCTTCGCCTCCGCCCTCGCTTTTGGCGGATTCTCCGATTCCCGCTCCCTCATTTATTCCGCTGAGATATTCCTCCCACTTGGTGAGAACGCTTTCGCTGTCTCTGTCGCCTGTAAGACGCAGATATTCCGCAAACCCGAGTCCCCCGGCAGCTCCTTTTAACGCTTCATTCCTAAGCTCGTCATAGGACTCGTCGCCGCATAATCTGAAATAATAATCCGTAACAGTATCTATAAGTATTCTGAAACTCCATCCGTCAAATATGCAGTGATGGGAAGTTATAAGAAGTTCCTTTAAATCCCTGTCCGCAGAATCCGCATTGAAGGTTACTCTTAGCATCACATCTTCTTCCGGATCAAAGCCTCTGCGTAAATCGTTTGCTGCAATATCCTCGATGCTAAGTCCGCTCATCTCACAGAATTCAGGAGAAGCTGTGCCTTCACTAAGTATTATCTGCCAAAGCTTCTCGTAACCGTTTATAGCAAAACGTATTCTTAGTGCATCAAAACGAACGGCTGCAAGACTCAGAGCCGCACAAAAAGCGTCCTTATTCCATTCACCCTTAAGAAGGAGCTTATCCTGTAGCATATATGCGCCTGTCCCGGGCTCAGCAGCAAGGCGGTACAGCATGCCCTTTTGAAGAGGTGTCGGAGTACCTATTGCTGCAATATCTTCAGGAGATATTGACATAGTAAGCCTGTTCCAGTCGCGCATACTCATGATGTCCGAGACGCAAAGATCAGACGGCGAAATAACTTTTCCCTCGTCAGGTATGCTTTCTATCGAAGATTCAATGAATGATATGTATTTATTTATAAGCTCTTCGATTTTGTCAGCGGAATAGATGTTGTCATATACGCACTCAATTTCAAAACCGCTGAAGGCCGCCCTGATATTAACGGATATTGTCCCCGGATCAACATTCTCTGCATCCGATTCACGGCCGGCATATTCATCGGAGTATTCTATAAAAGCTCCGTGGCTGCTGCGAAGGCTTCCAAGATAGTTGAAAACAAATCCGCCGATATCGACCAGATCATCAAATAAAAGGCCGTATCCCAGGCCATAATTGGGCACAGCTGCCAGCTCTTCCTTGACCTGAACGATCTGCTCATCCGTGTCTTCAGTAGCGGAAATGAGCATAGGATATACAGCGGTAAACCATCCTACTGTTCTATCGCATCTGATATCCTTCCCCAGCTTCCCTCTGCCGTGACTTTCCATCTGGAATAAAACAGTTCTGTCGCCGTATAAGCCATTGATTGTCCTTACTAATCCTGCCAGCAATATTACAGCAGGGCTCGCCTTATACTTGCTGCCCGAAATCCTTATCAGCTTATCCGATATTTCCTTCCCTACAGACGCAGTTATATAGCCAGATCCCTTTGCCTGTGATCCGTCATTTTTCAAGAAGTTACTAAGAAGTTCTTTGTAAACCTCTCTGTATTCACTTATTCTTTCATGTATCCTGCCCCAGTAATTTTTCTCCGGGATGAAGCCCTGAGATTTGCTGTACATTGCCAGCTCCTTGGACCATTCACCAAATGACACTGTCATAGGAGGCAGAACATCTCCGCTTTTTGCACCGTAAAGTGAATTAAGATCCTGAGTTATAATCTCCCAGGATACCTCATCAATCACATAGTGATGGAAGGTAAGGAATAACCTGTCACCTGCCTTTTTTCTGAAAAGAGCAGCATTCATAATCCTTCCGCTCTCAGGATCAATCGAAGCATTTAAGTCATTCATTACCTTTATTCTTTCCTGTTCATCGAGATCACTGTATACGGGAAGGTCTATCCTGCTAACTTCTTCCTTTTCACGAATCCTTATTGTGCCGTCCTTTTCCAGTACCATCCTGAGCATACCGTGATACCGGACAAGAGCATTAAGAGCCTGTTCAAGCGACGCAGCATCAGCACTTTCTTTGATAGTGAAAGCTGCTGCCTGATCGTAGTACGACGGATTGCTCATCTTTGCCATATTGAACATGCGCATTACAGGAGTAGGGATAACCTTTTCAAATTCCTTGTACCTCTTCTCCTCTTCCTTCTTAATATGCGCACTAAGTCCGCGCACCGTCTGGCTTCTTAAAATATCTGCCGCATCAACGTTGTAACCCTTCTTACGAAGAAGCGATACAATCATTATTGCTTTTATGGAATCACCACCGTATGAAAGAAATTCATCGGTGACACCCATATTCTTTATAGCCAGAACTTCCTCAAAAGTCTCAAGGAGGTCCCGTTCTTCATGCGTTGCCGGAAGGACGCGATTACTTACATTTTTAAATTCTTCCCGATAATCTTGGGGATCCGGGAGCCTTCTTCTGTCAATCTTGCCGTTTATGGTGAGCTTAAACTCCTTAACGGGAATGATCACAGGAGGAATCATATAAACCGGAAGGCGTTTTTCAAGCTGTTTTCTTATATTTCGGATTTCCTCATCCGAATTTTCTGCGTTCTGTAAAATGCAATATCCAAGTAGCTGTCTCTCGCCTTTTTCATTATTACGAATTATAACTACAGCGTCATTAACTTCGGGGAGCGAACGCATAGCTGCTTCTATTTCGCCTGTCTCAATTCTGTAGCCCCTTATCTTGACCTGGTCGTCAATGCGGCTTATAAACTCGATATTGCCATCCTTAAGCACCCTTACAAGGTCACCGGTCCTGTACATTCTGCCCTCACCAAAGGGATTATTTACATACTTCTCTTTAGTGAGTTCCGGTCTGTTGTGATATCCTCTGGTCACCTGCCTTCCGGAGATACACAGCTCACCCTGCACACCGATTCCGCAAATACTGTCACCTCTAAGGACATACGTCCTTGTTCCCGGGATAGCCCTTCCGATTGGAACATTTTCCTTATCACCACGAGCTTCAAACAGTATTCTGCCCTTGTCCGCAAACTTAAAGCTCGTTGCATTTACTGTTGTCTCAGTGGGGCCATAGGTATTAAATACCGTCCTGTTCTTGCTCCATGCCGTAAGAAGCGATTTATCCGGTGCCTCACCTCCGACATCAAGGAGCCGCAGTTTCGTAAGTCTCTCAGGATCCATCAGGCGTAAAAATCCCGGAGTGAGAGATGCGGCAGTAACGCCCTTGTTCTCACAGTATTCAGAGAGTCTTTCCGGATCCCTGACAATATTCTCAGGGATGGTACAAAGACATCCGCCCACTGTCAGTATATGAAAAATGTCCCACACTGACTGATCAAATACAAAATTTGCGAACTGAAGAACAGTGTCGTTGCAGTCAAGTTCATAAATATTCTTATATGCATCAAGAAGTGACGACAGCTGTGCATGCTCTACAACAACGCCCTTTGGCTCCCCGGTTGATCCTGATGTATATATCATGTAAGCATTCCGGTTCGGCATGACCCTTGGAAGCCTGCAGTTTTCATCAGCCTTCTCTTCAGTTCCGTTACCAAACTCTTTTTCCGATAACCTGATGACAGGCAGCTTATTCAAATTCTCTTCTATGTCATCGCAAATGTCCGAATCCGCATCGCATACCAGCACAAGATCAGCTCCCGAATCCTTTAGCATAAAGCTAATGCGCTCGTTTGGATATTCGGGAGATATCGGCACATATCCTGCACCTGAGCGCAGTATTCCAAAGATTGCCGCAACCATCGAAAAGCCGCGTCCCGCTATAAGGCCAACCCAGCGCTCCTTACTCTCCTTATCATTTTCAAGAGAACCATATTCCTTCAAAAGTCTCCCGGCGATTCTGCCCGAAACCTCCCACAGCTGTTTATAGGTCATAACTGATTCTCCATATACAACCGCTTTCTTATCGGGATGCTCCTTCGCCTGCTGCCCCAATCTGTCTATAACAGTGTCCGATAAAAATACCTCATCATTCCCGGAACCATAATTCATAATAAGAGACTTCTCTTCCTCATCCAGCATGGAAACAGAGCTTAGTGATTCCTCCTCTTTTCCTACACACGCTTTAAGAAGAGTACTAAAATGTCTGCTCATCCACTTGATGCTTTCCTCATCAAACAGATTCCTGTCATACTCGAAAACAAAATAGTATGCGTCCTTTTCCATTCCGCCTTCAAGTGTGAGGTCGTACATCGGCATCTCATCATAGGGCCAGTACATTTTCGAAGGTCGTCCGTCCATGTCAGGCAGCGCGCTGCCAAAATCACGCATCACAAAAAAGACATCAAATAACTGGTGCCCGTGTGCAGTGCGCCTTATGCCTCCAAGATTTTCATAACCGGCTGATATGTCCTCCAGTGAGGCCTGCCTGTTATCCAGCATGAAAAGTACCTTATCCCTGACACTGTCAAGGAGCTGCGAAAAGGTCATACTTTCCTTTACATTCATGGCTATCGGTAATGTATTTGCGAACATTCCCTGGAGTTTTACCGTGCCTTGCTGCTGCCTTCCATCCACTGCCGTTCCGAGAATAAACCTTTTCTTTCCGGTATATTTATGTAGCAAAACCGCGAAAACCGTTACAAAAAACATGTAGGGAGTAACTCCGAGATCCCTGCAGTTTTTCTCGATTTCCTTTGATAGTCCATCACCGAGTTCAAGCTTTACATGCCCTGCTTTTGCCTTTTCGGACTCATTAAATACTCCATCATAAGGAAGCCTTAATTCTCTGCTGTCGGCATGATCTGACAGGAGCCCTGTCCATTCATCTATGCAATGCTTATAGGCATCAGATGACATCCATTCACGCTCCCACGAAGCGTATTCCTTCTGGTGAATAGACGTATCTTCAAGCTCTTCGCCGTTGTAAAGAGCGGCGAATTCCTGCCCGAACATAGCCATTCCGGTGCCGTCATTTATAATGTGGTGCCAGTAGAAAGTAATTCCGCCATCTCCAATACTCCACCTAAAAAGCGGAGCATCTTCAAGTTCAAAATATGCGGGAACTTCCTCTGTATATGCCTTTTCAACAGCCTTCGTTATCCACTCGCTGTCAGCTGGCTGAATCCTCTGAACTATATCAGAGCCCTGCATATAAAATGAAGTTCGAAGGCTCTCATGACGTTCAAAAAGCTTATAAAGCACCTCTTTGGTTCTTCCCTTATCAGGCCTTTTTTCAGTCAGTATAGACATGCTAAGAAGATACGTGGAATCGTTATCGTCAAGGAGCTTCTGGGCTGTATATATTCTCTCCTGCGCTTTACTAACAGGATAATAATCCTGCTCCGGCAGAAGTTTTTCATCGATAGCCCTAAAGCCCGAATCCGTATCTTCGAGACTCCTTTTTTCAATAAGGTTAGCAAGCTCGGAAACAATAGAATTCTCCATGATATCCCGCGTACTTAATCTGCATGAAAAATGTTTTTCGATTTCAAACAGGAGCCTTGCAGTAAGAAGTGAGTCGCCGCCTATCCGCATAAAATCGTCGTTTCTTCCGACTTTCGTAATGCCAAGAAGCGCTTCATAAATTAGTGTCAGTTCCTTCTCCGTATCATTCGCCGGTGCTTCATATTCAGCCTTGTTAAGGTCAAAATCCGGCACCTCAAGCTTTTCATAATCCACCTTTCCGTTTGTATTAAGGGGAATACTGTCTATTCGTATAAAAAAGGACGGAACCATATAAGAAGGCTTAAACCTGCGCACATAATCCTCAAGCTCATTGGTATCAAGTTCTGAATCCGCAAGATAATAAGCGGCTATAACTCTCTGTCCTCCTACCTCGGGAGTCGAGATAACCACATCATCAATTCCGTCATAGCCTCTTAAGAGTTCCTCTATCTCTGCAGGCTCTATTCTTATTCCGCGTATCTTGACCTGTCTGTCGGCTCTTCCCATGAATTCGAAGATTCCGCCTTCATGTCTTATGACAAGATCTCCTGAGTGATACATCCTTTTATATTCGGGATCATCAGAAAAAGGATTGTCCGTAAATGATTTCTCTGTAAGCTCCGGTCGATTCAAATATCCAAATGCAACATGGGGACCGGCTATGCAAAGTTCGCCTATCTCGCCCGGTCCTTTCTCCTGTCCGTTCTCATCCACCACATATAATCTGACCTCGTCAACTGCTTTTCCTATGGGCGCCTTGCCCGGATATTCTTTATCTATAGGAAAAATCGTCGTATACAGTGTGCACTCAGCCGGGCCGTAATCGTTAGTCAGTGTGTATCCGGTCGGAGGAGCCACTGATACAAGTGCTTCTCCGCCAACAGTCAGATGACGAAGACAGTGGTTTGAAACAGTCATTGCAAACTGTCTTCCAAGCTGCGTCGTCATGGTAAGATGAGTGATTTTATGCTTTTCAAGAAAGCTATTGAGCTCACCTAAATCTGTTCTTATCTCTTCGGGAATGATATAGATTGAAGCACCTGAAGTAAGCGGAAGCAAAAGTTCCACTATCGCAAGATCAAAGACAAAGCTCGGATGCTGTGCCATGCGGCAACTATCATCCACTTCATAATATTTCAGATGCCATTTGCAGGCTGAATAAATATTGCCATGTGTCAGGACGATACCCTTGGGCACACCGGTAGTACCTGATGTGTACAGTATTACAAAGCGGTCATCACCGCTTACATTTTCCCAAATAACTTCGGATGTATCCGGGAGGTTCGGGATATCCTCCATATAGAGTATTGTGCGCTGTTTTCTGCCTTCACACGCAGACGTTATCCGATGTTCAAGCTCTTTTGAAACTATAATGACAGGTGCATCCGCATCCTCTATCATAAAGCGCAGACGCTCTTCGGGGTAAGAAGGATCCAGTGGCTGATACGCTGCTCCCACGCGAAGTATCCCAAGCGGAGCAATAGTCATATATTCGCAGCGGGGAACGAGAACGGAAATGACATCCCCCTTTACTATCCCCTGCTTCTTTAAAAAGGCTGCCAGTTTTCCGCTAAGCTTATCAAGCTCACCGTAGGTATATTTATTTTCCCCACAATAAAGCGCAGGCATATTTTCATATGCCCTTGCAGACTCCGCTATCAGCGGCAATATGGATTTTATTTCATAAGGTCTGATCGGTTCGTGCATCATCCATGTTCCCCATTACTTTTTATCATCTCTGTAGATATAGTCCACCAGCTGAAGGTTGCTAAATGAAATGTCAAAATCTACTTTCTCCGCCGTTGTATAATTCACTCCTATCTTTGGCGTAGTTTCACATACCATATCCAATTGATCAAAGGATACCCCCTCCTCGGCATATCTTCGAATCTGCTGTACCACATGATTTGCCGACTCACTGCAATCAGTCATGGTAATTCCGAAAAGTACACCGTTGGCAACAGGCATAAGCTCATCCTGAGCCATGGTTTTAATCTTTTTCGGAATAATACAGTCATCAAGAAGCTCCTGCATTTTTTCCTCGTACTCAATGGAGGATACCGTAACAAGCAGACAGTCTATGCCTTTATCAGCGAGTTTCCTGTAGGCCTGTTTTAATTCATCATAATATCTTTCATAATCATCATCCGTAACAGGCTCATCCACATTTTCATATACAACCTCGAAGCCGTATTCCTTTGCTTTTGCTTCTATCGTCGGGATTCCTGAATAAATATATGCATCCCGGGAATCCTCATATACAACTCCGAGCTTTTTAAACCCAATGAATTTATAACCGGCATCCATCTGTCTGATATAAGGCGTGGTATCAACAAGCGCAAATGACCTGTCATCGAAGCGCTCCGTCTCGCTTTTAACAATGCCCGAATCGATAGGATCTGCCGCGTACATATTCATGAACTTATTCTTTTTCTCGTTATTTTTAAGATAAACACCCGACGCCGTTCCCATCGACAGAATAATATCTACATCATCGCGGTTTGTGACGCTCCTATAATCCTCTTCATTCATATCATCAAGATTGAAAAATGCATCTCTTACAAATACATATTTCGCCCCTGCAACATTGGCATCACAGATATCGTTCCATAATTTTTCGGTATCACCCGAAGATAATTTTTCTTCAAAATTCACGTCCTTATATTTCTCTGCAAAGGACTGACTAATGCTTCCCTCATAGGTGAATTCAATGGCTATATCCAACAGGAGCTGGGTAAACGAACCATATTCCTCGCTCTCAACATATCCTAATCTGATGGGAGTGCCGGGAGTTACATTTTCCGATGCATTCGCTTCGCACACCTTAGTAAGGGAGGAGATGATTAAAATACAAATTATGCAGATAGTTGCAGTCAGTTTATTTCGTGTTTTCATTATCTGCCACCTCCTTCGCTCTATTATCCTTGCTTTTAAAATAGAGTATTGCCGCTCCGTAAACTACCAGGCCGATTACCAGAGCTGCCACGATAATTCCGGTAGCATTAGCAGCGCCTTTGTTAAGACGCGAGGTTATTGCAATAGGTCCTATTCCTATCGCGATCTTACCAAACACCATCTGAAGAAGTGTACTCTGCTCCGTGACGGTTCCTTCAACATGATCCAGTCCCGAATCAATTACAACCATACCGAAGCAGTCCCACAGGCTTGTAAAAATGATAGCCAGTATCGCAGCCCAAATACTTGATGTTAATACAAAAAGGCCAATGCTCAGGGTCTGAAACAGCATATAAAGAAACATCGCCGGCCTTGTGCGCATCCTTTTCGTAACCCATTCCGAAATCGGATCCGTAAGGTATGCAATTATCATGAAATTGACCATCAGGAGTCCCGCCACCATTGAATTGGAGAAATTCATCTCATCTCCGAACAGCGGGAATGTATACTCCACAAACAGCGAAGCCATGTACAAAGGAATAACTACAAAGATCATGAATATGCTGACCTGAGGGATTCTGAGTTCCTTTACAGCTTCGAAAAATGAAATTCCCTTCTCGTTTTCCTGCTTTTCAGGGAAATGAGCGATGAATATAAGAAACAGACACAGACATCCGATAGCCGCACCTACCAGGAATACAACTGCATAGGATGCCACATCCGCTATAAGTCCGCCTATTACCACACCGCAGCATACACCGAGATTAATTGCCGCCATGTATTCCACAAGAAGTCTGTTATGCATCTCCTGATTTTTCTGGGATGCCGCATAGAGCCTTATGGCATTTACAATTATGCCGTCGCAAAAACCGAATATAAATCTGGATACGATAAGGAAAGGCAGATTAGGTGAAAAGGCGCACAATATATATCCGAGGATTCCGGCTACTATTCCGGCAATCAGCGTCTTCTTCATACCGAATCTGTTTATCAGAGTGCCGCAGCCAAACAGGCCGATTAGCACCGCAACCGAGAACATGGTATTGGGCATTCCGCCTAAAAAGGACATGGACTCGGGCAGATTCATCGCATCAAACATTTTATTACTGAACACCGAGAAAAAGCCGCTGTCCAGTGCAAAGGCAATACCTTCTGCAAAGACAAACAGACGAAAGCCCGGGATATATAGCTCTTTTTCCCGGCGGCTGTCCCTGTATTCGATATGATTGGTAAGGAACTTTATCGTCTCCAAACTCATAAAGATTGCTATAAGAATCAATATGATAATATCTATGGCATTGTTAATTTTTTTTCTGTTTATATAATCAATGCTGTAATTACAATTAAGGTTAATTCCATCCTTGTTCTGAACATCAATATTTATACATTTATTCTCGTCGGTATCCGCTTTGCTTTCCGTCATTATCTCCATGCTCGATATTTCCGGAATGCTCTGTGACAGGTCCTCAAGGTATTCCTCAAGTCCTGTGAATTCATCATAATCTACGCCCTTGTTGATGACCTCGTTTATATCATTTTCCACCGAGCGCGCTGTCATTATCGCTATCTTATCCAGGGAAGTATCGAAAGCAGAACTCACCTTCATCATCGAAAATGTGCCAAGCAGACACTGGGATGCAACAAGTATTATGATAGCCGTAATGCGCATCCGCTTTACGGTAAGTTCCTCTCCTCCCAGGATGAAACAGGAGGCGAAAGCCGCTATGATTACTGTAAGCATGACAGCTAAGCTTACCCTTACTATGTATTCCAGATATTCTCTCGTAGCAGCTTCTACTGATCCCTTATCAAACTTAAGAATCATCTCACCGCCATCGAAATCCACAAAAGCGTACAAACCATCAGACCGGATAACATATTCCTCATCCGGAGTGGTTCTTCTTACAGGCTCATCAATGTCACTGATTGCCTCTACTCTCTCCCCTTTGCTGTCAGTGACCTCCACACCGATAATGTCTGTAGACAACGCGGCTATGCCCTCCATGATGTCCGTAAGACCATAGAACTTATTGATCGGTTTTCCAAAGCTCAGCGCATAGTTCATCTTCCTCACGGCACTTGTCGTATTAAGGACTCCGGAATGGACCACCGTGTCAGCCTGCAATTTGCGGTATGACATGGTATTCAGGGCAGCGGAAAAAAGCGTCATTACGACACCCAGGAGAATCATTGTAAGAATTACGCGATTTCTCTTTATCTTCATAATGTCTGTCCTTATCTGTTATAGATATACCGCTTTAGCATTTCCTTGCTGTCTTCTCCCTCACGAAGGATTATTTCGTCGGGATGAAAAGTTAAGATGCTATTGTTATCCACAGGCTTTCCCTTTCTGCGCCGGGGCAAATGTTTTCTGGACTGAGGTATAACGCATTCTGCGCCGGGGCATGTGCTTTCTACGCAGGGCAGAATGCTGAAAAAGTAAATACAACGGCAAAATAGCACTTTTGGTACCCTTTTTAGCCGGATTTTTCTGCTTTTTCATTACCTATTGTAAATGAGAGTTCCTTTTTGCCAGTTTGGTACCCCTATTTTCTCAAATCATGGGTACCAAAACCGGAAAAATCCACTTATATTTACTTTTTATTACTTTTATCCATTAATTTTACCATTTTCCATACAATGATTATCTAAAATAAGTATAAAATCGGACATTGTACCGCCTAAAGAGTCTCGTTATACTATTAGGTATGGAGAAGTACGCAGATATAATTAATCTTGAAAAACCGGTCTCAAAGAAACATCCCCCTATGCCCCTCCAAAACAGGGCTGCCCAGTTCATGCCCTTTGCTGCTCTTGTGGGTTATGATGACGAGGTGTCAGAAGCGGGAAGATTTACCCGCGAGAGGATTGAACTGACTGAAGAAAAACAGTCAGAACTAAATGAAAAGCTCACGGAAATGATTGGTTCCCATGAGCCCGGTGATACATTATCTGCAACTGTGACATATTTTGTTCCCGACGAATTAAAAGAGGGTGGAGAATATGTTACTAAGCAGGTCAATATAATAAAAATCGATACCTTCAAAAAGTGTCTTGTACTTGAGGATAAATCAATAATTCTTATTAAGGATATCTACTCATTTGACTGATATTTGCGGTCACAAATTGTGACCGCAAAATTTTCGAACTATTCCTTTTTATGCCAAGGCATCCCCTCAGGCCTTATGTCCGCCTATCTGCTTACCTCGCTCAAGGCCGGTGGCACCTTCCTGAAGCGAAGTGCCTTTTACTATGGCGTTTTTCCCGAATTTCTTCTGAATCTCAAGAGTTGCCTTCTGAAGGGCAAGCTGTTTTTCATCGGACCTGGCGAGCTGTTTCTCATTAGCTCTGCTCTGCTCCTCATTCGACTTGGTCTGATCCACCTCATCTGCATTTTCCTTCCGGGAATCAGCGTTTTGCGAATTCATAATATCAAAAAGAGAAAGCTGCTCGTAAGACTCCTCTGTCGCTTTTTGTGAAGAAGCTTCATCTATCACATGCGATGCGACGATTGTCACTCTTCTTATCAAAAGCTCGGGAGCCACTTTTTCATCATAAATCTTTAATGCTGCATCTATTATATGTCCGGAGAGAGCCGTGAATTCGTCAAGGTTACAGCTTCCGTGCGCATGCTCGGGAACCTCTCTTCCGTAATAATCCTTTTTAATTTTACCTTTGTATTTCTTAGCTATTCCGGGAATCTTAAGGCTCTCCATGTCATAGCCTATGGTCAGGACTATCTGATCGGTAACCTTTTTCTCCTCCAAAAGCTGCATGGCAAGGGCATCCGCCATTTCCCTTACAATTATGCGTGCCTTATCAAAATCATAGGGACAATGCAGAACCTGTCCCTGACTTAGGCTGTTGTTCTCGGGCTTGTAGGCCTTTATCATCTCCATCGTACAGGGCTCGTATCCCCACGCATGATCAATGAGGAGCTCCGCGTTAATTCCGAAAAGCTTGTAAAGAAGCTCTTCGTTATGGAATTCCATGTCCTTTCCGAGGCTGCATCTTGCGATATCTCCCATCGTATAAAGCCCGACCTCGGAGAGTTTTTTCACGTAGCCTCTTCCGACTCTCCAAAAGTCCGCGAGAGGAGTATGATTCCACAGTTTTTCCCTATAGCTCATCTCATCCAGCTGCGCAATTCGGACTCCGTTTTCATCGGGTTCAACATGCTTGGCGACAATATCCATCGCCACCTTTGCAAGGTAGAGATTCGTGCCAATTCCGGCTGTTGCCGTAATTCCGGTGGCCTCCTGGACATCCTTTATCATGTCCATTGCAAGCTCCTTCGGAGTTCTGTTATAGGTTCCAAGGTAGCCCGTGGCATCTATGAAAACCTCGTCAATCGAGTAAACATGTATATCCTCGGGAGAGATATACTTCAGGTAGATTTTATAAATCTCCGTGCTGATCTCCATGTATCTTGCCATTCTCGGCACAGCGGCAATGAAATCCAGCTTAAGAGATGGATTTGAAGAAAGCTCGTTGTCATCATCCGATTCTCCTGTAAAAGTTCTTCCCGGAGCCTTCATCAGCCTATTCGCATTTATCTCCTTAACCTTCTGCTCAACCTCAAAAAGTCTGGCCCTCCCGGGGATCCCATATTTTTTGAGAGCGGGAGAAACAGCCAGACAAATTGTTTTTGAAGTTCTGCTTCTGTCCGCAACTACGAGATTTGTAGTCAGCGGATTTCTGCCTATATCATGGCATTCGACAGAAGCATAAAAAGACTTCAGATCTATAGCGATATATGCTTTTTGTTTTTCGTTTTGAGACATAGACTTAAGTATCAGTGTATATTGTCAAATACCTTAATTTTTATTTCAGTAGTCGGCATCGCTTCGATGTCATTTGAAATATTAACCTTTCCCTCATACATTGATGAAACAAGTGCCTTGTAGTCATCAATGGTAAAATTCTTCATGGACCAGGTATCCATCGGAAGCTGTACATAATTCGCTTCAGGGTCATCGCCCGAAACAATTCCCAGGCTCATAATTTTGCCTGCGTAGTTGTCCCAGTTTCCGTCGAACAGATCTGTAAGCGCTGCCTTTATTGACGGAGCAATTCCCTTCATAGCAGAAGTCACACAGATTCCGTCTCCGTAAAGACCGTCCAGAGATACAGACTGATCGACATCAACACCTATGATCTTGCCGCCTGCCTTCTTTGCAGCTTCTCCTGCTGATGTGAAAATTCCGCCGCCGCAAGAAAATACTATCTCTGTGCCATTCTGGTACCAGGTATCCATAACTGCGGTAATCGACTCATCGCCGAAGAACTGCCCTCCGTATACATAGTTTACTTCAACTTCCGAGGTATTTCCAAGTTCCTTTGCCGCATCGTCGGCGCCCTGGATGAAACCGTAACCGAATCTGATAACCGCAGGAACTGCCATTCCACCGAGAAATCCAAGCTTTTTGTATCCTTCCTTAACTACAGCATAGCCCGCCATATATCCCGCGAGCCCTTCGTTATATGTCAGAGAGCAGGTGTTCTGAGGAAGCTCGTAGACTCCTGCGCTTTCGAAATCGCCCTGACTGCAGTCAACCACGATAACATGAACATCTTCGTTACTGCCGGCCCAGTTTGCAAGGACTTCCGCAAACAGATACCCGGGCACTACTATTACATTAAAGCCATCAGCTACCGCATTATCAATTGCAGCAATTCTGGCATCATCAGTGTCCTCGGTGGGTTGTAGTACTGGAAATGCACACCTCTTTCCTCCGCAAACTCTTTTGATGCCTCATAGGTCGTCTGGTTAAAGGACATGTCCGTGACATCACCGGAGGTAGTGATCATCGCTATCTTGTATTCGCCACTATCACTGCCTTTGCTCCAGGAAGATGCGCCGCAGGCAGTCACGCCGGTTAAAAGTAACAGAGTAAGTAACATTGCTATAATTTTTTTCATCTTGTGCCTCCTATTTTCATAGTTCTACAGCAGTCTGAAGTGCGATTTCAATCATATCCGTGAGAGTTGTCTGCCTCTCCTCCGGAGTTATATTATCCTTTCTGAAAAGATGATCCGAGACAGAAAGAATAGAGAGCGCATTTTTCCCGGCATCAGCAGCATTCATGTAAAGCCCTGAAGTCTCCATTTCTGCCGCAAGTGTGCCAAAATCTCTGTAGCGCGCATACCTGTCCAGAGTGTCCGAGTAGAAAATGTCAGTCGAAAAGACATTTCCTACATGATATCTTACGCCTCTTTCTCTTGCTTTGTTCACGGCTCTCTCAAGAATGCTGTAGGTAGCTGTAGGGCAAAAGCACCCCACCAGTCCATATTGTTGTCCGTATGTGGAATCGTAATGAGCTCCCACCGCAAATATCAGATCTCGGGCTCTTATGCTATCCTGCAGTGCTCCCGCAGTGCCGATTCTTATGATATTATCAACATCAAAGAAATTGTAGAGTTCATAGGTGTAAATACAAATTGAAGGGATTCCCATTCCATGCCCCATCACGGACACTTCCTTGCCTTCATATTTTCCTGTGTACCCAAGCATCCCCCTTATCTCATTTACACACTTTACATCCGTAAGATAATTCTCCGCCACGAATTTTGCCCTCAGCGGATCTCCCGACATTAGAACTGTCTTCGCGAAATCACCGGGTTCTGCACCTATATGAGGTGGTGACATAGTTACTGCCTCCTCATCAGAAGTTCTCCTCTTATTTTACTATATTTCATCTCCTCATATTCTTAAACAAGTATAAAATATGAAAAGGGACTCAAGCCCCAAACAGGCAAAAGTCCCTTGAAATCATATACCTTTCAGAATCTCCTTAAGGTAATCCATATATTTATAATATTCTTCGTCCGTGCTAAGGTGCTCGAGGATTACTGGCATATCCTTATCCAGAGCACTCATTTTTGATACATAATATCTAAGCGGGAATTCACCGCATCCGGGTGCACATTCCTCAAGTCTTGTGGTGTACTTCTCGCTGAGATGAACGTCCTTAATATGACAGCTTCTGATCTTGTCGCCGAGAATATCAACGCATTCATCCACGAACTCCTCTGCCCTGAAGTAACGCTCAATGGAATTCGTCATGTTTATTATATCCATGTGCACTGCAAAGCGGTCTCTTTCGACTTCTTCAAGAAGCATTGCGTAGTCCTTGGGGCTTGTAGGAATCATCCAGGGCATGGGTTCCAATGTAAAATAGGTATTTTTAACATCAGCCCTGTCAATTATTTCTCTGACCATCTTTATGGTTTTGCTTCTTGCTTCCTCAGTGAAGTTTTCCTTATATGCCCCGTCCCATATCGGTCCAAAGGCTCCCGCCACATTGACGCAGCACCTTGCACCTACGAAATCAGCGAGCCTTAGCTGTTCCACGCAGTAGTCCAGATTTTTCTTTCTCTCGTCCGGATCCTGAGCAAGCGCATTTCTCCAGATTCCAACCTCCGCTATGGACAGCCCTGCCTTGTCGGCGGCTTCCTTATATTCAATGATCTTCCTTTCAGGTTCATTACTCTGCACAGGAAAAACTACCGTCCTGCACCCAAGCTCAGTCTGTGTCTTCGCCCAGTTTTCCGCAGAGTCATAGGCAAGGGGTGATGATGTACCAAGTCTCATTTTTTACTCCCATATAATCAAAGTTCGTACAATACTGAGCTGTCTATGTCGGAGACTTTTTCAAAACCGGTGGAGCTCATAATATATCGCAGCTCACTTTGCACTCCGCCTATGAACTTCTTAACGCCTTCCGAGCCCTCACTCTCAAGTGCAGGAAGCATGGATCTTCCCACAGCTGCAGCATCTGCGCCAAGGGCAATTGCCTTAAACACATCGGCTCCTGATGCTATGCCGCAGTCAACGATTATCTTTACATCTCTTCCCTCCAAAGCATCCTTTATTTCGGGAAGTACCATCATCGGAGGAACCGCATAGGGAACCCTGCCGTGATGGTGGCTGACAATGATGGCTTTAGCTCCAATATCTGCGCTCTTTACAGCATCTGCGACGCTGAGCACGCCCTTGACTACAAAAGGAAGATCCGTGAGTTCCACATAAGAATGGAGCATCTCTGCAGTCTGGAAACTCATCTCTTCTCCCACAACAACGTCGTAGCCTTCATGTCCGAATATATGATCAATATCCATACCTATGGCAAAGGCTCCTACCGACTTTGCAAAAAGCATCTGATCCTTCACCTTGCCGTTGTCGGCATAGGGCTTTACGATTCTTACGGTTTTTGCACCTGTATCGGCAATTTCCTTAAACTGGTCATTTTCCATCATTCCGCAGAAATTGAGAATGTTCAAATCCCTTGCAGCTTCGGAGTATTCTACAAGGCCGTTCTTTTCACGCCCCGCATGCTTTCCGAGATGTGAAAAGGCCGGTGTCATAACAGGCATAGAGAATTTCTCACCGAAGAATTCCGTCTCCGTATCCGCCTTCACGGAATCTATATATCTGGATTCTATCAAAATTGAATCCATGTACTTCTCTGTAATGATATTGGGATCAGAGATTCTTTTATAGTTTTCCATAAGTATCGCTCTCCTGAAAAAATCTTATACCATCATCTTGTAAATCTTCTCACAGTCCTTTTCATCCAAGGTTACAAAACCGGAAATACTTCCGTTTCTTCCATCGCCGTAGCAAAGAGCTTTCACAAGTGTCGGAATATCCTCCTCTTTTGCTCCGAGCTCTTCGAAATTAAGAGGCATGCCGATGCTCTTTAAGAAATTCTCAAGTGCTGCTATTCCTGCAAGTGCGGTGGCTTCGGGATTGTCGAAATCCATCTGGCATCCCCAGACTCTTACTGCAAGCTTTGCAAAGCGCATAACATCATGTTTATAAACATACTTAAATACTGCGGGCATTGTCACAGCGAGTCCTGCTCCGTGAGCACAGTCATAGAGAGCTGACAGCTCATGCTCGATGTTATGGCTGTTCCAGTCCTGGCTACGGCCTACGCCGCAGGAATTGTTATGAGCCATCATTCCTGCCCACATGATATTTGCTCTTGCTTCATAATTATTGGGATCAGCTATTACTCGGGGTCCCTCGTGAATCATGGCAAGAAGAAGTCCTTCTATCAGTCTGTCGGTAACCTCAACATCTTTTGAATTAGTTAAATATCTCTCGTGAAGATGCGCCATAATATCAGTGATTCCGGCCGCTGTCTGATAGGGCGGCAAAGTCTGAGTAAGCGCCGGATTAAGGATACTGAACTTCGGTCTGATGGCATCTCCGCTCGCTCCGCGCTTGAACATTCCCTCTTCCTTCGTGATTACGGAATCAGGGCTTCCTTCACTTCCGGCAGCTGCGATTGTGAGAATTGTTCCTACGGGAAGAGCTTCCTCAATTCTTTTTCCCATATAGAAATCCCAGAAATCACCATCGTAGATGGTTCCTGCCGCAATAGCCTTAGAGGAATCTATTACACTTCCTCCGCCGACAGCCAGCACGAAATCAACCTTCTCTTTTCTGCAAAGATCAATTCCTTCATAGACAAGTCCGCTGCGGGGATTGGGTTTAACTCCTCCGAGCTCGATATATGCAATCCCTTCTGCTTCAAGGGACTTTTTCACACGATTCAAAAGTCCGGATTTTACAACGCTTCCTCCGCCATAGTGAATAAGAACTTTATTTCCACCGAAGCGCTTAACATATTTTCCTGCTTCGTTTTCTGTATCTTTTCCAAATGCAAAAAATGTAGGTGAATAGAATGTAAAATTCTCCATTGATTATTTCCTCCTAAAAATTACGGATTGTTACTTTATACCTGCGAATTAACAGGTCGTGCCTGTTCGGTAACAGGGTTCACTTGCTTATTATAGGGTGGACCTCTTAAATCAACTTCTCATTTTCTGCTATCGCACTGATTAATTTTTGTTTAACCTTTGGACCGATTATTGAGATTTTTATAATTGTGTTTATCCCTTGGGCCAGTTATCGGGGTCTTTATAATATAGCTGTCCAGCGTAATCCATCATGTATCCGAAATCATCAACCGGTGCAAATTCAAAGTCCTTGTAAAATGTGCCATCGGAATAAAAGAGTCTGTAAATCTCGCCGTCTTCCAAGATGGGATCCTTATCCCTGAATTCGACGTAGCCTGTAGCCTCCACAAAGCCATCCGCATCATGTGCAGTGAAGGTTCCCACCGTATCGAATTCCATCCAGGTCGGTGCAATTCCGTCATCGTAGTAGAGATACCAGATTCCGGGAATAGCTGCGGCGTGTTTCCCTTCAAAAGTAACTTCGCCCTCTTTTAAATATGAGTCATCTATTATCGGTGCTCCAACCGGAGTTAATCCTGTAGGGGCAATGTTTTTCATATGTGCCAAAGTGTTCTCAAAGTCCTTGACCTCATTCAGCCTCATGCCCTGCATATCGGGAGACTTCAGGAACTTTGTTCCATCCTTATCTAAGTCATAAGGTTTCGTCCGGTCGCTTCCAAAGATGTTTATATCCGCAGTTCCTGCCGGTATATAATAATTTGGAAGTATCTCTCCCGTTTTTGGTGAGTAATACATCAGTCCGTACATTGAGTACTCTCCGACCTGCTTCACTTCTCCCGCTTCAACTGTGAAAAGGTGCACAGGATTCCAGGGACAGTCCCCATTTGCAAGCACAAGGTCCGGAATATCATCATCGTTTACATAGATGAGTTCGAAAACCACATCGCTAGCGTCTACAGGTCTGTCTTCCTCTCCAAAACCTTCTTCATACATAGTAGATATAACCGGATGCTGCATGTAATTTTCCAGAAAATCGGCGTAGGCTTTTGTGCTATCTGCAGTGCCTAAGAAACAGCTAAAGGTTCCGCCGTAATCCGATTCGAAAAATCCTGCCTTCTCATTGTCCCAGGGATTGTCGTATTTGCTTGTTCTGGAATCATAGGTGGCGTTTCTGTACTCAATTGATTTAGAACCGTCTTCATTCTCTGTTGTCTTTGAGTAATTTATGTTTACTATGCCATTGTCTCTTTCGATTATGCTATCCAGTGTATATCCCTGACTCTTCAGCTCTTTTTCCGCATTGATTCCGTACTTTTCATCCAAGGTATCCTCATCTATAAACCTTGCTTCGTATTCGGTGAAATCACCTTCACTTCTTGAGTAATAATAGTAATACGGCTTCCAGGTGTGCCCTGTCCACATGGGTTTGTCTGCCCCTTTCTCATAGTCGCAGTAATTGTCATAGGCATCGATGGTTATTATCAGATCGCCTGTGCTTTGATCCACTTCTGCATAACCCATTCTTGAAACAGATGACTCGTTTAATTTATCCCCGTCAACATAGTAGAGATTCGTCACCCTGCTTGTCACATAGACATCGCTGAATGCAATAAATCGCTTATCCGCACCTTCGATAATTCCAAAGACATTTTCATTATCAGCTGCAAAGCCAAATTCATCATGAATCTGTCTGCATTCGTTCTCGTTTACAAACCAGATGGTTCCTTCACAAGCACCAAGTTCATCCATGACTCCATCACCAACATAAAAGAAGCCCTCGATTTTTCCATCGGTATCGAAATCGTCCACAAGATAATACTTGGATGCCTTTTCCGGCGACACGCCTACTGCCTTGGCAACCTTAGCAGTGAAGGTGTCTGTCATCTTTGCAATTTCAATCTGCGACACTACCGGCGCCTTCAAGCCGTCTGAATCCGGCTCGTCTTTGTCGGAGGATGTGGATTCATCGATGTCGTTCTTTTCTGTATCGTTTGTTCCGGTGCCTGTTTCTTCGATGTCGTCACCTTGGCCATCGCCGGCTTTGCCGGTGCTGTCCTTATCATCGCCCAAATTATTCTGATTCGTATCGTTAGAATTATCCTGTTTAGCTTCGTTCGTATTGACTGCCTTGGCCATACCATCTTGCTCAGCCTGCGCGGAATCTACTTCTCCACCGTTGCTATTGCTATCTGAACCGGGATTATTGCTATTTCCGCATGCTGTTGCAGCAAGTGATAAAGTGACTATTGTTATCGATAGTAGTGACAACAAAGATTTCTTTTTCATGCTATCTCCCTCATATCATGCTGTGCCAAGATATATCATGTTTCAACCTTATCTTGGCAATGAAATAGTTCTCATGAACCAAGATATTTCTTGTTTTGACTTTATCTTGGTAACAAAATCTTCCTCCTGTACCAAGATTTTTCACGTTTCGCCTTTATCTTGGTAATGAAACAGATTTCCCAGACCAAGATATTTCTTATTCTCTTATTTTAGTAGATATTTCCTGGCGAAATCTGTGTTTTAATACTTTTCTCTGATTACACAGATGTATTTTTAGCGGAAATCTGTGCTTTTGACTTGTTCTCTATTTCCACAGACATTTTATCTGCAGTAGTCTGTGTTTCAGCTTAATTATTCTATTCCACAGATTCCCGCCAATCTACTCATCTGTGCTTTCACACAAATCTTTCATTCCATAGAAAAAGAGATCGAACTTACTTCTTCATCTTCTTCTCATACTTACTGATAAAGTCCAGGTTTTCCTTTTCATATACGTTCAAAAGGCTCTCATCAAAATCGTCAGGCTCGGTCATAGGGAAATACCATTCCATTGTCTCAAAATATTCCTGAAGCTTCTTATCTTTGAACTTTCTTCCCCAGCGGGCATATATCTCATTTCTTGCAATCCTGAGTTCTTCCTCACTGAAGCCCTTTAAGTCATCCTCAGTTAAGTATCTCTGGTCGCTGTCGGGAATGAGCTGTCCCTCTGTGATCGTACTCTGATCAATATCCGGCTCGTAAGACGGATTCTTTGCAATATAGTCAGGAAGATTGGATTTAAAACGATATGTGCCATTTTCCTCGGTGAAAGTCACACCATACTCCTCACCTTCATAATTGGTGTAGATAATAGTGTACTCACCATCCTCCAGCATTCCTTCGTTAACTGTGACAAAGGCCATATTGGTATCGCCATGCTCAGAAATGAAAAGATCATATTTCTCAAGATAAACCCAGTCGAGGTCGTTTACCATTTCATCGTAGTCAAAGCCGGTAGTCTTCTTCACATAATCCCTGACGTCCTTACCGGAAACAACCGTGAGATCAGTGTATATCTCATCATCACCGGTTGCCTTCAAAAATGCATCCCTGACCTCCTTCGTAGCTCCGTGCTGATCAAATCCGGCACCTGTATAGAACACTTCATTCCAGTCAATGTAGTGAGGATCCGTGAAAGACCTTAGCAGGAAACCATAGTAACCGATACTGTTCAGCTTTTTCTCAATTACCCTAAGCTCGGCCGCTGACATATTGTTCTTAAATACCTTCGTGGGCTCCCCACTATCTGCCTCTACGCCATCACCGCTATCTTTGAAAAGTGTAAGCGGAAGCTCTTCCTTTACCAAACTGTCTTCCTCATTTGAAAAATCCATATCGGTGATGTCCAGTTTTTCTGATTTTTCCACATCATCCGTTCCTAATGTATTATGGTAATAGGAGGCGGTTCCGTCATGATTATCTTCTGAAAAATAGAAATCCTCCCATACTTCCTCTGTGCCATCATCGCTTAGATGGCATACCCCAAAGTACTGGTACATAATGCCGCCTGAACCCAGATAGCTGAACTTTCCGTCGCCTGCCCAGTAATAGCAGCTTCGATTAAAGCCATCAAAGACTAAAACAGGCTTATTATCCTTGCAGGTATAGCAGCAATAGACAATTCCTTCATTCCCGGGTCCTATAAAATCTTTTTGTCTGTTTCTTCCAACCACAAGCTCCGGCACGCCATCACCGCTGAGGTCTTTTATCAGATAACCGACGGTATCATTCATGATATCTTTTTCAACATAATTCACGTCTTCCAACATTCCCATCGCAATATAGTCGGAAAGTGGACCTTCGTAGTCGTAGCCGTTTTTCAGAATGTCACGATAAGCATCGAGAACAGGTGCGTAAACTTCTTCGTAAGCTGCTATAGGAATCGCATCTGTTCCGGCATCGCCTTTGGACGAATCAAGTGTGGATAATGAATCTTCGCTGTCATCTGCCTGTGCATCTGCATTATCTTTATCTGCGTCATCCTTGCCTTCGGAAACAGCACTGTCTTCTTGAGCTGTTTCTGCTACGCTGCTATTCTCATTCTGCGCGTTTGAACCCTTGCCGTCACCTGCTTTTCCGCAAGCAGTCATATTCAGCGCAATCACTGCAGCAAGTGTTAATGAAAATGCCTTTATATAATGATTTTTCATATTCACTCCATGTGAGAAGTATTAGTATATTTTCATAGTGCAACAACTCTTCTTATCATTTCTGGATTTGTTGTACCTAAGAATTCTCTAAACAATAAATTTTGTTGGTATCAGCCGGTTTGTTGCACCTTAGAATTCTCTATACAATAAATTGAGCTGCTATCAGCCGGTTTGTTGTTTACAAAAATAGTCGCAACAACAAATCTAACTATTCTTTACGGATTTATTGTACAGGTGCCTTTTCCCTTACAACAAATATATCCATAGCTGCTCCATTTATTGTATTGCTCATTTTTCCTTACAATAAATTCAAGCAACACTACTTCTTTTGTTGTTTCCCTTATTAATCATAATACATTTCTTATTCTTCACTACCGCCATAAGTAGGTAATTTCCGATTTTCTGCTGATTCCAAGATAATAAACAAGACTTCCGTAACCTATCACTTCACCTTAAATCCCATATCTACAAGATCATCAAGTTCTTCAAGAAACGGATACCCATAAGGAATATTGTCGAATTGTCCGTTGTCGGTAACCCTGGTTCCGTCTGACAGCCAGTATTCCAAATAGAAATCCATACCATCCAGTACGAAGTCATCACTCTTGATTTCTTTGATCTTATAGATATTGTACTTATCCAGAATATTTAGGAAAAGCTTGACCTCAGCATTACTCGCCTTGTAATATTTCTCCCAATCATTTGAGAAGTAATATCCGTCAGCCAGCTTTACCACTTGAATCTTGTAGCTATTTGGCACAGCAGCCATCCCACCACCGGCTGAAAAGACAAAGTTAGTTAATTCCGGATCTTCTTCACTATCCAGCACCACAGTGTAGCTTTCTTTCTGCAATTTCAGCATTTCATCATGAGAGATAGTTTTCTTGCTCCCGCATCCTATAAGTGAAAAAAGCAGAAGTACAGTTATAGAAGTTACTACAAATGTTTTCATAGTTTTCATGATAGCTCCCCTCATAACAAGTCCCATGCAACTATATTTAATCATATAAAAAAAAGGAATCGATTCTATATAAACCTTCTTTTGAAAATACGGAGGAATCTATATAGTGACTCCCCCGTATTTTTTATCTTTTTATTCACTTCATCAGCTTGCTATTCTCTTTGCTATCTTTCGCATAGTAAGCTTACTGATTTCTTACCTATCTTGTATTTAGCCTGTTATTTACTTCGTAATCTTCTGTCCCTTGCCGTTTAAACCTTTGCCCGGAAGGAATTTCTTGTATAACTTAAGAACCTTCTTCGGAACTTTTGCTTTTGCCTTGGCATTTACGCCCTTGAAAGCATTCTTGCCAACTGTCTTCTTGGTAAGAAGAACTGTCTTGAACTTTATGTTCTTAAGATTCTTGCAACCAAAGAAAGCATTTGCTCCGATCTTGTTTATGTTCTTACCGATAGTTATCTTCTTAAGCTTCTTATTGTTTTTGAATGCATTTGCTGCAATCTCTGTTACCTTATACTCCTTATTATCAATGGTTATGGTGTCCGGAATTGTAGCACTTGTAACCTTATTGGAATCAGGCTTAGCATATGTAACCGCTTCTTTCCCTTCATCTACTGATGAGATGGTGTAAGAAGCTCCGCCATTCTCTACAGCTTCTCCCACAGCATGCGCAGCAGGTGCGGGGTCCTCAACTTTCTTTGCTTTTTCTGTCTTTTCCGCCTTTCCGGTCTCTTCTGTTTTATCGTCTTCCGGTGATGAGGATGATTTCGAGTCAGGGAAAATAAATGTTGCTTCCCTATAATATGCGTATTTTGCCTTATCTAATTCTGCCTTAGTCGACTCACTAAGACTCTTGGTAATACTAGTCTTAATGCTGCATGTAGGAAGTGCTGTGATAGTCATATCAACAAACTTATAGGCCGAATCTAATGTCAAAACAATATTTATATCCCATGTACCGTCTTTGTCCAAATCAGCATCTGCTTCGGTAAGGGATTTTTCATTTACTTTAATACTTCCCTCATCGATGCACGCTTTGTAATAAGTATAGAAATAACTGATATTTTTTGTATCGTTTGTATAATATGAGCCCTTTGATAAGTCTATATTTGGTGCTGAGAAATTCAAAATTACTTTCTCATAAAATTTATACCCGGATGATAAGAGCATATTTTTCATTTCATCAGATAAAACTATTATAGCCTGATCTCTAACAGTATTTGTGCTTAAGACCTCAATCTTCGCATACATATCGGGATCTGAAAAATCAGTAGCTGTGACTTGTATATCGCCTTTACCATCTTTGTTCAGGTCAAAATCTATTCCTGTATCAAGCTCACCGTCTCCAAGTCTATCTGTAGTTCCATCAACTGATGAACCTGAAATATTGTAGACAACTGCTTTAGCGTCTTCGCCTGTTACTCTTGCGCTGCCACTGGATAAATCGATTGTATACGCTCCCAAGTTCTTCCCATCTACTGCTGATGCAATTGTATATCCGGTACAAATAATTTTATGATCATCCTTATGCTCTACATCCAAATCTTTCAGCCATTTTACGCTACCCGGAGAATCATCTATTTCCACGGTGAAGTCATTTATATTAATCATAGATGTACTAATCGTGGCAACATAAATATAGTATGCGCCTCCCATAAATGACATCCCTGCTTCCAGCTTTTCTTTCTTCCCATCACCAATAACCCTATACCATTTTTCTTCAACAGAATATGAGGCTTTCCCACCAATATAATAAAAATAATCTACAATTCCTACATCACTACTCTTCTTTCCTGCTTCTGGTTGTTTGACTATCAGTGTGAATTTTTGTCCGCTAAACGAGAATTTGGGTTCAAATGGACTATCATCTTCCGCCTTCGCCTTGATCCCCGACACCGGCAGCGCCGTAATAAAAAGTGCAACAGCCATAATTAAAGGCATGATGTTTTTAAATAATCTCTTTGTCTTCATTAAAATTTCTCCCTTCCCAAAACATAAAAACCATAAAAAAGAACACAAAAAACACACCCCAAGTAAACTTAGGATGTGTCATATACTAAGTAAATGCGAAACCGTATTTGACTATTACTCTGCCTTCGTAGTCCAGTCTCCAGTTTCATATTTTGTATCCCTCAAAGAAAATCGTTTCCCATACCCATGGCGCTGTCTGGATTTGCAGAAAAGAAAACGCCAATAGTATTATACACGAAATCCTTGAGGGTTTGCCTACGAATTATGAATAAGTCAGTTCATATTTCGTACTTGACTTATGCGAATTTTTATCTTTTGAATCAGAATTCTTCATCTAATATCTGAAATATCAATCCATCACCGGTTCAGCTATCGGAATACTGTAGGAATCAAGCGCCATGTCCCAATACTTCTCAGGAATCTTACCCCACTGGGCAAAGCCTTCGGCCTTTTCGCAAAGTTCGAAAGCCTTCTTAAGGATCTTGCCCTGGGAGACATCGCCTCCGAGGATTATGGATCTTGTGACCTGATACCAGGCGGGTGCGTGCTTCCACAATTTTTCCTCATCCATCTCTCGTATGACCTCTTCCACCTCATAGGGGAGCGATATGAACTCAGGCTCCCATCTTCCGTCATTTCCGTGAAGCATCATGAACTGAGCCTTTCCGCCGCATCTAAAGGACAGCCCTACAGAGCCGGGATTTATTACGCGCTTTCCGTTTCTGACATACTGCATCTGAATATGAAAATGGGCGCAGATTGTAAGCTCGCTCTCGAGTTTTTCCGTAAGTTCATCAATATAATCGTTGCCTTCCCTCATGCTCTCTGTGGCACTGAAGGGTGACCCGTGGCAAATTGTAAAGGGCGGCATCCCCTCGCGCTCTATCACCATGGAAATCGGCATCTTTTCGAACTCATCTATCTGACTGTCCGTGATCCTGTCAAAGCCGTACCTGAGCATTCCTGTATTTGAGGTCCCCGGCTTCCACTCCCACTCATCATGATCTGCCTGTCGGTAATCTATCCAGTAATCCTCCTTATTCCCCCTGATAAATGTGCAGGGAACTTCAGAGCGAAGCTTTTCAAGGTACTTAAGTGTTTTCTGAGGATAGGCGAGATCTCCGACGTAATCTCCAAGAAAAAGGAACTCATCAGCTCCAAGCCTTTGTGCCTGCCTGACACACTTTTCAAGTGCTATATGATTGCTGTGAATATCAGCCATTACCGCTATCTTCATACCATTTCCTCCTGACTTTATCATCTGAAAAGAATTATAAAGTTTGCCCCAAGGGCGAGGTCAAGACATAGAAACACCCTCCGGAGAATTTCCGAAGGGTGCGAAAAATCATACGACAATATCACAGCGCAGCTTCACAGATAACTTCATTAATTTTGCGATACTCCTCCATCATAGCCTTGTGATTAGCCTTGATGTAATCGGCATCACCTTCCTTGGCCGCTTTTTCCAGAGCAAAAGCCTTCTCTGCAAGCTCCTGCATTCCGATTGCACGAAGGTTACCCTTAAGTGCATGGATCAAAATGTCGTAATCATGCCAGTTTTCACTCTCATAATAAGATTTAAAATTCATGCTCTTCGTCTCATAATCATTTGTAAAAACAGAGAGCACTTCAAAGAAGGTATCGGGATCACCTGCACAATAGGCAAGGCCTGTCTCGGTGTCCATACCTGCCTCCTTCAGTCTTTCTATATCATAGACAGGTGCATCATCATCGAATACTATCGGCTTATATTCAGGCTTCTCAGACTGTTCAGATTGTTCAGTTTTTTCAGTATTCCCCGTTACAGGTTCCGTTTCGCGCACATGTTCATAGGCGGTTTTCGGAAGATACTTTTTAAGCTGCTCCACAAGATTTTTGAGTTCTATGGGCTTGGACAGATAATCATCGAAGCCCTCCCTCAAATAGTTTTCCTTAGCTCCCACAACCGCATTGGCAGTTAGGACTATCATCTTCGTCCCGGTAGGAATGAGGCTGCATTCCTCAAGTTCATGCAAAGTCTCGATTCCATCCATACCCGGCATCATATGATCAAGGAAAACAATGTCATAGGACTTCTTCCCCATGAGATTTATGGCTTCTCTGCCGGAAGCCACTGCATCAGGAAAAATATTGCACAGCTTAAGAAGGCTCTTTGCAACCATGAGGTTCAGGTTATTATCGTCCACCACAAGAACACGGGCACCCGGCGCGCTTATCAGGTCCTCGTTCGTGCGCTCTTTTTTCTTGTTCTCCAGATTCTTTGCAAAATCGCCTATAGGCGTTTTGTCCACAACTCCCTGTTCAATAACAAAGAAGAAATTTGAGCCTTCGCCATAGGTACTTTTCACGCAGATCTTGCTGCCCATGAGACTCAGAAGGTTTGTAACGATGGACATTCCAAGGCCCGTTCCCTCGATGTTACGATTTTTCTTTTCATCAAATCTCTGGAACGAAAGGCTGAGTCTGTCTATATCTTCAGGCTTGATACCAATACCGGTATCCCGCACGGAGACGTAGAGCTTCAACTTGTCACCGTCAATAATTTCATTTTTCATGGTGAGCCAGACAGAGCCTGTCTCAGTATACTTCACGGCATTTGTAAGAAGGTTAACTATAACCTGCTTAAGGCGCACATCATCACCGAAAAGCGTGCAGGGAATGCTCTCGTCTATCTCCGGAATGAGCTCCAGCCCCTTTGTCTCCGCTCTTCTCTTGATGGAATTTATCAGATCAAGAATGAAGGATGAGGTATCGTAATTTACGGGAATGATATCCATCTTGCCATCCTCGATCTTTGAAAAATCCAGGATGGTATTGATAAGCGCAAGCAGGATGTTCCCCGCAGAATCAATGTTATTGGCATATTCAAGAGTCTGTTCATCCTTCGAGGTGCGAAGGATCATCTCGTTCATGCCAAGCACTGCATTGATAGGCGTTCTTATCTCATGAGACATCTGTGCAAGGAACTGGCTCTTTGCCTTGTTAGCCTCATTCGCAGCTGTCTCTTTTTGCTTGAGTACCTGAGCCTCATACTCATGGCGCATATCCGCGCTTCGCATATCCTCCATCTTTCTGGCATTCAGCTGTTCATTCTTATAACCCAGATAGTAGAAGAAGGAAATCAGCAGGAAAATCAGCAGTGACACAACTATATTCACCGCCAGCTGTCCGTTGGATTCTGCAAAGAGCTCGCTATCACTTATGGCAATCACCACATACCACTGATTTATGACGGAATTTATGAAAAGAGTACAATCACGGTTCTCCAGTCTTGCTTTCACCGAGCTGTTGCAGTTTTCAGTAATAGTTTCTATGAGTCCGGTTCCGTATATATCCTCTATATTGCTGCCGTTTAAGGAGCGATCGGGGTGGGCTATTATCATCCCGTCTTTGTTTACAACGAACCCGAAGCCCTTGCCGCCGATATTGATATCCTCGGTAACCTTCTGAACATGATTGACGACAAGATCCAGTGCGACGACATCGCGTTTTTCATAATTTCCGGGTTCATCTCTGTTATCAATCAGTTTACAAATGGTTATAACCAGCGATCCCGTCTGCATATCAACATAGGGATTAACAATGATGGTGTTGCCGTTCGCATCCACCGCATTCTTATACCAGTCACGCACTTCCACGTCGTAATCCGCAGGCGGAACCCATCCGGAGCCGTCCATATACTCTCCGTTCACATAGGCGTAGAGACCGGTGAAGTTCTCATCAAACTGCTCAGACTGATTCTTTGTCTGATCAGTGATGTAATCAAGGACATTTTGCTGTGAAGAGCCTGTTTCCAGCATGATATCTACCGTATCTGCCGTAACCCACAGAATCGACCTTGCAACACCTATATAATTCTCGAGTTCTTCCGAGGTGGAATAAACCCTGTTCTGCCCGTTTTCTATTACACCCGTAACAGCCACTTTGTAAAACAGCCTTGATGTATAAATAACGGAAATGATCATCAGCGACAACGTGATCACAATAGTCAGCACAAAGTTGAAGCGTCCGCGCTTTATGGCAGCATCTTCGGGCATATTGCGCTCTATGGCCTTATAGCGCATGGCTGTCATCGTGATTATCATCATTATGAAAAGTACAAGAACAATTGAAATGACAAAGAGCGTAATTGCGATATTTTTATAGCTTCCGGGATCCGATGCCCCTTTAGGCAGAGCATTTTTCATCATAACACCGACAGAGTAGCCACCGACACCGCCGAAGAAGATAATTACTGCTATCGTTGCCTGCAAGAGAATTGTAAACCGAGTCTCCTGAACGCTTCTCTCAGGCTTTACACAGCCCCTCTGGGCATATTCCTTGTCAGTGGCTGGCGCCAGAAGGAGCAATGATCCACACTCAAGGAAGCTGAATACATAATAGGGATCTACCGGTGCCCAGCTCCAATCGTAACATGAGGAGGTCCACATGCCATATTCGAATAGTATAAAAAGAGCCAGAGCAACATGGAAATACGGGAAAGCTACATTCTCCGCCCTGTGCATGAAATAATGCAGAATCACCTGCAGGCATATGCACGCGATACCGGTAGCCAGGACTCCCTCCCAGATATTGTTGAAGATTCCGCCATATTGAATATATATGAAAAACTGCCAGATATTGAGCGGAATCGGAAGCAGCATCAGAAGATTGAAGAACCCTTTTACATAATCCGGCCGCATTTTAATTGCCATGAGCAGCATAACAAGATAGCCTACATTCCAGCCGAAGTAAGCCATCAGAGCCGAGACATCAGGGTCCTCACCGATTACGAGAAAATATGTGGTCCAATAATAATCGCTGAGAAGATGTGTCAGGAAAAAGATGGAAATGTAAAGCCACCCACGAAGCGGCGTCTTGACGTATTTAAAAAGCGAATACAACGTCCCGAAAATAACGACCAGCAGGGTGCATACGTTTTCAATGATATCGATGCCCATAACACAGGTTCCTCTATAAGAAAAAAAGGTACAATTTAACCTTTATGCATCTATTTTACTATGGTATTTCATCCAAAAATCTTAAATAAACATAAAAAATCACAGACCCGTTTGATTGGATCTGTGATTTGTCTATGTTTCTTATAATTCAGGCATGAAGCTCTATGGCTTTGTGCCAAAACTATATGATCATTCTTTGGATGTCATAAACTTCTCTTTGATCTGAGGGCCTGCAACCTGGATAAGGATTACAAGGATGAGGATTATGCCCTTGATTGCGTTGTTAATAAGTGAATCCATCTTAAGAGCGATGATGATTTTGTCGATTACGGTGTAGGAAAGTGATCCGAAAAGTACACCGATCATTTTTCCCTTACCGCCTGACATTGCGATGCCACCGAGTACTACTGCTGCGATTGCATACATCTCATAGCTGTTACCTGTTGTTGCGGGATCTGATGAACCGTTCATGCAGATCCAGAGGAAAGCTGCTGCACCGATCATAACTCCCATGATCACGAAGGACATCATTTTCATGAGTCTTACGTTGATACCGCTCATAAACGCACCCTTTTCACTGGAACCAACGGCATAGATCTTTTTACCAAACTTTGTATCGTTTGTGATGTATACGAAAAGAACAGTGAAAAGGATAAGCACGATTCCCACGATGGGAAGTGTTGCAAGTTTGCCGTTACCAAAGCCGTACATTGAATCGTAGCCCGCAAGGCCGGAGGTCATCTTGTATACTGAGCTTCCTCCGCCGATAAGCTTCTTTGAAATGTGCTGGCAAAAATACTGTGCAAAGGATCTGTAGATAAGCATGGTTGCAAGAGTAACAATAAAGGAAGGCATTTTCACAACACCGACCAGTATTCCGTTGATGAGTCCGAGAAGCGCACCCATTACCAGTGAAAAGATGAGCGTTGCTGCGATGTTGCCATTTGTCATATTAAAAATGACTACCGAAAAACCGCTGACGAAAGCCAGTGTCGAGCCGGCTGACAGATCTATCTCTCCCGTGAGGCACACAAGACCCATGCCAAGTGCTACTATTCCGATAACTGCTGAGTGACGGAAAATATTCATGGTCGCACTCCAGGTAAAGCCGCTGCTGGTCAGAGCGTAAACCAGAAAAATTATGAAAAATACAAATATGAAGCTGTAGCCTCGCCATATTTTTCCAATCATATTTGTTTTTGACTTGTTCTTCATTTCACTGTTACCTCGTTATCGTTTTTCTTTGCTCCGGTTTCCGTAAGTCCTGTGGACATCATCATCACTGTGTGCTCTTCTATCTCCTCGTGACTAAGAGTCCCTGCTATTTGTCCCTCATAGAAAATCAGACATTTGTCCGCTACCTTCTGAAGCTCAGGTATTTCGAGCGTATTTACAAGTACTGTTTTGCCCTCATTTGCAAGAGACAGGATCAGCTTGTATATCTCTTCCTTTGCGCCGACGTCTATGCCCTGAGTCGGGTTGTCGAACAAAAGGATATTAGCATCTGTGTTAAGCCATCTTGCTATGAATACCTTCTGCTGATTACCGCCGCTCAGCGATACAATAGGCGAATTCCCCGATTCTGCCTTGATGTTAAGCTGCTTCTGGTAGCGGTTGTATTTCTCTGTTTCAGCCTTTTTATTTATGTGGAATTTTCCTGCGGACAGCGTCTGCTCCGCAAGATACATATTCTCCACAAGGCTCATATCCGGTATTACCGATGTTTCTTTTCTGTTTGCGGGAAGAAGTCCTACTCCCGCTTTCATAGCTTTGTGAACGCTACCGCTTTTTACAGGCTTTCCGTTTATCTCCAAAGTTCCCTCTATTGGCGCTGTTATTCCGAAAAGACACTGTAAAAGTTCACTGCTGCCGCACCCCTGAAGTCCGGTCAGCCCTATAATCTCCCCTTTTTTTACCTCAAAAGAAATGTTTTTAAAGCCCTTACCCGACAAGTTTTCGAGCTTCAAAACCGTATCTCCGGTCTTTCTCTTTTCGTAGCTTCCTGCCTCCTCGGCGTGACCAACCATAAGCTTTGTCACCTCCGGAGGAGTAGTGTCCGCGATCTTACCGCTTCCAATCAGTTCTCCGTTTCTGAAAACGGTATAAGAGTCGCAGTAGGCAAAAATCTCAGGCATCTTGTGTGAAATGAAGATGAAGGATATTCCTTTATTTTTCAGGTCCTTTACCATACCGAAAAGGTGCTCAACCTCATCATTGTTAAGTGAGGTGGTGGGCTCATCAAGTATGAGGAGCTTTGCCCCTGTAAGAAGAGCCTTACTGATCTCAAGAAGCTGCTTGTCTCCTGTCCTTAGGTCGGACACCATAGCCTTCGGATCCATTTTTATTCCCAGTCTCTCAAAGAGTTCCTCGGACTGTCTGATCATTTCTTTTTTATTCAGTTTTCCAAAAGCTCCGGTGATCTCTCTGTTTATGAAAACATTTTCAAAAACCCGAAGATCGTTAAAGAGATTAAGTTCCTGGTGAACGAAGGCTATTCCAAGCTGTTCACTTTTTCTTACTGTGATGTTCTTAAGGTCCTGCCCGTCAAATCTGATGCTGCCGCCGTCACACGGTATTGTTCCGGTAAGTACGTTCATAAGTGTGGATTTTCCTGCACCGTTCTCACCGAGAAGGGCATGAATCTCACCCTTCTCAACTGTAAGATCCACGCCCTTTAATACCGGCACACCACTGAAGGACTTTCGTATACCTTTCATTTCAAGAAGTGCCATGATTTTTACCTATCCTACATTATGATTTAGTTAAATCCTACGAAGTCAGCTACGTTGTCAGAAGTTACGTTCTGGCACTCGATTACGTGGTCCTGAGTAACCTCTTTGCCATCAAGTGAATCAACCATATCCTGGATTGCTGTCTGGATCATGCTGGGGCTGTATGTTACAGACATGATGCCGCCAAGCTTCTCTGTGATGTCTGTGTAGTCCTCACCGCGAAGAACGCCGTAAAGCTCATCAAGACCGCCGCAGCCTGTGATAACGGGCTGGTTTCCAAGGAAAGCTTCCTTAGCTGCATCGTCGATTCCGCCACCCTTAAGTGCCTCAAGGATACCCATTGCAAGTTCATCATCCTCAGCGTAGAACCACTTGATATCTGTGTTTGAAGAATCACCCATAAGTGTCTCGAAAGCAGCCTTGGTATCGGAACGGCTCCAGTTCATAGCGCCTGAATATGTGATGTTTGCATCGATCTGATCCTGTGTCCACTTTGCATCATCAGCGATCTTCTGTCCGTCGAATTCGATCTCGCCAAGAAGATACTCTGTGAATCCCTGGTCACGAAGAGTTGTAACTGAAGAAGTGTCGCCCTCGTAAACATATACCTTTTCACCGGGCTTCATTCCAAGTGATACGAAGTATGCTGCAGAACCTGCGCCGATACCTTCGTTGTCACCCTTAACGTTTGAAACTGCGCTTGATGCAACGCCGTCGATGATTCTGTCAAATGCTACGTAAGGAATTCCTGCATCTACAAGTTCCTGGATAGCTGACTGTACTGTGTCATCGATAGGCTGAACAACTACTGTGATGTCCTTCTCGCCCTTAGCGATGATGTCCTCGATCTGTGTGATCTGGTAAGCAGCGTCCTCACAGGTGATAACCTCTGCTGAGTACTTTCCGCCACCGTTCACTTCTGCAACCTTCTCCTTTGCAAATGTTGCAACGGAACCTGTCCAGCCGTGATCCTCGGGTGCTGTAAGAACATAGATGTGTGATGCGCCTTCAGCTGCAGCTGCCTCTGTGCTCTGTGCTGTATCTGCTGATTCTGATGTAGACTCTGCGGATGAGCCGCCGCATGCTGTAAGTGATAATGCCATAACGCCTGCAAGAAGTCCTGCTAATAGTTTCTTTTTCATTTTGATAATCCTCCCTAAACTGAAAAATATGTTCGTCACAAGTGCTGTGCACATGTGCGTGTTTCATTTGATGTACATATGATATCGCGGGAAGAAGGGTGCCCGCTTTTCCCTCTATTGAATATAGCCGCCCTTTTATTGCAAAAGTTTGAAGACATAAAAAAAGCATGCAACAGAAGTCAAATATTCGTTGCATGCATATGAGGGGGAAGGCTTTTTATTTGAGGTATAGTCTCACCTTCCCGCAAATACCCGTCGGGTCTATGGTTTCATGATTAAAGTCAAAAGGTACAGAGGGGTAGTTTCTCTGGTCTCTGGCGGGTGTTGTTGCAACTTCGCAGAGAATCTCGTTTTCACCCTCCTTCAGAAGTTCACCGATGCTTACCGTGTAGGGCGGAGTGAGCCTTACTTCAGACTCCTTTCCGTTTACAAAAAGCTTAACCACATCATAAACCTGTTCCATCTCAAGGTAGGCTTCCTTCACAGGGCGGCCTATGGTGACATTTTTCCTGTATCGAAGGACACCTGCAAAATCCGGGTGCGCATCGCTATAGGGCTCCAGATCTCTATAGGTCTCCTCCTCTGAAAAAGTGGGATAATCTTTTGCTTTTGTTGCAGAGACCTTCCACTCGTGGGAGATATCTTCTATCTTATCCGCAGCGCGAAGTCTTCCGGAAAGTGAGCAATAGGGCTTTAGCCCCTCTCCGTCCTCTTCTATTAATAGACAGCTCTCACCTGCTGGGACTTCGATTCTTACCCTGCCGTCTGCCATCCTGCTAAGCGCCCATTTTTTCTGTCTGAAGGCGTCGACATATACTGCACTTCCCTCAAACGGAAGATTTATCACGCCGTTAAAATCTTCCTCGGGAGACTCGTTCATAAGCATAATGATCTGCTTACCTTCTTTTTCATAATGGTAGAGTGTGAGCTCCGAAAACTCCTCATCAAGGAAAGGCTTGCTCCAGTCGTTGCACTCAAGCTCTCCCGACACCTCATCAAGGCTGACCATGCTGAAAAGCTTCTTCCATTCCTCTTTCGCAGGCGCTTTTCTCACTTCATCCATAAGCATGGACTTCGGGTAGCCACCGACAAAGTAAACGGGGAAGGTAGGATTTTCCTTCTTAAACTCATAGAGCCTCTCGGGGAGATACTCCGCATAGGGCACAAGAAGCACATCAAAGGTCTCTCCGTTTATGCATACTTTGTTTCCGTCCGCATAGCCGTTATAGGCCTTGAGGTCACACAGCATATCCAGGCATATGATGTCGAACTCTATCTGATTCGTTGTGAGCGCGCGGCACACTCTCTGCATCGGCATGCATGAACCGCTCCAGTCGCCCTCGCCGTCATAGAGCACAGCTATTCTTGCTTTGTGGACACCGCCGTTTAAGAGGTCGCACATTCTGTTTGCATACTTCATGAGTTCTGCAAAATATGGAAATTCCGGGTTGTTTCCACCTGCATAGAAATGCGGCGGGCAGTCGAAATCCGGATACTGTGCCATGGAAAATGCATGCGGAACAAGATGATTGATACCTCTCACAAGAAGGTGATCAAGAAGTCTCTTCTGATCGCGCACTCCGAAGTTCCATCCGTAGGCTCCGAAAAGTTCACACATAGTGCGGCCTTTTTTCTTCGGATCAAGGTGACCCGCTGAGGCACCCATTTTTCCTAAGGCATAGTGATAGAACTCGCCATCGAGAACAAGCGGTCCCATGCCCTTTCTCTCCTGAACCGGCGCGCCGAATACCACCTGGCCTCCGATTACGTCAATACCAGCCATGTCCTGGCCGCTGATTGCGCGGAACCAGTGGGCATCTCCCAGGCCAAGTCTTGAATGAACTCCGTTGTCCTCAACCACGTGTCCTATATATTCGACACCATGCTCATGGCACCATCTGCCGATGGGCTCCGAAAAGTTCTTCTGATAAAGTCTGGAAACACAATCCATGTAGTCATAGCGGATCTGAGGCTCGTCCTTTTTCTCCTCACCCTCTGCAAAAAGGAAGGCAAGAAGTCTCTGATAGTCTTCTCCGCAGCGCTCCTTCAGCATCTGTGCAAGCTCATCGCTCCAGGGAAGCTGCATACCGGGCTTACCTAGCTTCGTATCGTAGCCTTGCTCCATTGTATTTCCAAGCTGCGGTTCATCTGAAAAGAAGCCCGCGATCACATTTCCGAAAAGATCCCCGTAGTGCTTATAGTGCTCCTCGTAAACCCCCTCTATCTGAGTATGCGCGGAAACGCTGTCTATCATGTTGATGTAGCTCTCGTTACCACCGTCGGTGCAGGTTGTGTAAAGCACATGTATCCTCCACTGTCCCTTGGGGAGAGTGAAGGTTATCTCATCCTGTCCATGGTACTGGCCCATGAGGTTTATCTCTTTTTCATGAAAACGGTTGCCCTCTGCGAAGGGCACAGCCATGATTGAGAGTATCTTATTCTTTTCTCTCTCGGCATCGTTTTCCGGTTGTCCTATCTGCCAGAAGCCTATGGTAGGCTTCATCATGCGGCGAACGTTAAGTGTGCGCGATCTCACGGAACCGAATACATCGCAGGCAGTACATGCAAGATACTGCTTTTTCCTTTCGGGATACTTTTCCTCGATAAGTCCGTTGGCGTAGCCTGTGGGAAAGTGTTTATCGTCCAGTATCCATATTTTCATGTCGCGCTTCTTTGCTTCGTCAATGACAATGTCCATGTCATGCCACCAGCCGGGACCGCAGAAATCCTTGTGCGGTCTCGCTTCCACGCAGACGGCCTTTATGCCGCATTCGTCTATTTTTTCCATTTCCTTGCGGATGGTGGCTTCGTCCTCGCCGCGCATCCATAAAAACGGGAAGATATAGTTGTTCATGATTGTTCTCCTTTATATTTTTCCCCTCATCTGGCAGCTTCGCTGCCAGATGAGGGGAAGGCTTTATTCTGTAGGATAATCCGGCTCCTTCTCGACGCCTTCAAACCCTACTCTTATTTTTTCGCACAGTTCTGTAGCTGAGTCCGCACCTGCATAGATTCTGAAAAGTCCGTCCTCCAGGCAGTACTTACCATGATTGTTCCAGAAGCCCATATGCTTCTTTAAAAGTTTTACCTCTACAGTTTTTTCCTCGCCGGGGTTTAATTCAACTTTTTCAAAACACTTAAGCTCCTTAACGGGTCTTACGATTGATGCAGCGACATCCTGCATATAAAATTGAACAGTCTCGGTGCCTTCTCTGTCACCGGTGTTTTTAACCTTAACAGAGATTTTGAGTGCATCGTTGTCCTCGGTTACTGCAAGGTCTGAATACTCGAAGCTTGTGTAGGAAAGTCCGTATCCAAACGGATAGAGCG
This sequence comes from Butyrivibrio sp. INlla16, assembly GCF_900104155.1. Classification (GTDB taxonomy): domain Bacteria; phylum Bacillota; class Clostridia; order Lachnospirales; family Lachnospiraceae; genus Butyrivibrio. The sequence continues at coordinate 28,259 of NZ_FMYB01000008.1, read as the reverse complement.
CGGTGAACGGTGCATCGAGATATCTCGAGGTGAACTTGAAGTTGCCCGCAGGTCTTCCCGTGTTTGGATGATTGTAGTAGATCGGGCACTGTCCCGTAACTGCAGGGAATGAAGATGAGAGTCTTCCCTCAGGATTCTTTTTACCTGAAAGAATGTGTGCTATCGCATTACCCATCTGAATTCCAAGATGCCAACCCTCAAGGATTGCAGGAACATTCTCTGCTTCCCACTGAAGGGCAAGCGGTCTTCCGTTCATAAGAACCAGAACCACCGGCTTTCCGGAAGCAATGAGCTTTTGCAGAAGCTCTCTTTGTTTTCCGGGCAGTGTGATGTCCGCTCTTGAGGAAGCTTCGCCTGACATAGCAACAGTTTCTCCGAGAACCGCAACGATCACATCGCCGTTATCGCAGGCAGCCTTGACTTCATCATCATTTATATCACCCTCGGGACCACCGCAGGGATAGTAATTTACATTTGAAAATTCCTGCTTCATTCCATCTAAAATAGAAACGCAGTCCTTTTCCTTCCAGCTTATTGCCCAGGCTCCAACTACCTCAGACCTGTTGTCGGCAAGACTTCCTACAAGACTGATTTTAGTGTCCTTTTTAAGGGGCAGTAAACCACCTTCATTTTTCAGCAGAACTGCAGACTTCTCTGCAGAAGCAAGTGCAAGTTCTTTGTGCTCTTTCGGTATCTCTTCGTATCTCTTCATCACCTCTTCGGACACATAGGGATGATCAAAGAGACCAAGCCACATCTTTACGGACAGAACTCTGCGGCAGGCATCGTCTATAGCTTCCATTGAAACCTTGCCTTCCTCTACGGACTTCTCAAGGTTCTGAATATATATTTCCGTTCCCATGTCCATGTCGAGTCCGGCATTTGCTGACTTTTCGCCTGCATCCTTCTCGTCCTCGGCGATGCCGTGAACCACACATTCTTTTATTGCATTGGCATCACTTACGACAAATCCCGGAAGTCCCATGTTGTCCTTAAGGATGTCACGGAGCGTCCACTTATTCACAGTGCTGGGAACACCATTCAAATCGTTGAAGGACGCCATAGCTGTCTGCGCGCCTTCCTCCACTGCTGCCCTGAAGGGCACGAGATAATTGTTATATAAAATGTGGTTAGCCATGCTTACAGTGTTGTAGTCCTTGCCAGCCTCTGCCGCGCCATATCCCACAAAGTGTTTAAGACATGCTGCCACGTAGTTTTCATTTTCAGAGTGGTCGTTCTGAAGTCCTCTAACCTTCGCCCTTGCAAAGCATGAGCCAAGATACGGGTCTTCTCCCGGTCCCTCGGATACTCTTCCCCATCTTGCATCCCTTGCGACATCGAGCATAGGCGCAAAATGCCAGGCAACGCCTGCGCATCTGGATTCCTTAGCCGCCATCGCAGCAGTTTTCTCCATAAGCTCTGTGTCAAAGGAGCCTGCCTCCGCTATTGCAATCGGATAAACCGATCTGAATCCGTGAATTACATCAAGTCCGAAGATAAGCGGAATTCCGAGTCGTGTCTCCTCCACCGCAATTTTCTGAAGTTCGTTGCACTTCTCGGGATCCTGCACCATGAGTGATCCCACTTTTCCTTCTCTGATTGCATCCTCATGGTAGTCGGTCTTTGCGGTTTTCATGATGGTTTCAAACTCTTCTTTCGAGAGTCTTCCGTCAGTCATCATCTCGATGAGCTGTTCAAAAGGCACATCAAAGCCTCCCACAATCGAAACGGACTCCTGATTCATCTGTCCGATCTTTTCAGTTAATGTCATTTTTGAGAGCAACTCTTCCACCCTATTTGTCTGCTCTTTTGTTAATGCTATACCCATTTTTGCCCTCTCTTATTATGCCTTTTTTATCTGCCTGTATATCCAGCGTAGTCAAACTTTGCAATGTTATCGGATTCACTTCCGTTACCGGATGCAAACATTCCCAGCATGGTTCCGACCATGCCGCCAACCTCTTCGGGGTTTATCTTCTTTCCGTCTGCATGTGCGTAGAACTCTTCCAGGTTATCCGCAGTCTGTCCCATGTAGAAATTATAGTCCTGTCCCTTTGCTTCAAGCCTTAGAATTACAGGTCCGTCAAATTCCACCTCGCATTCCTTTAAGATGGTCTCAGTTGACTCACTCTCATATCCCGGCATGAAAGGAAGTCCCTTCTGCTTTGTAGTCACAAGTACAAGTGCAATAATCTGTTTTCCGTCCTTGCTTTTTTTCTCGAAGCGGTACTGGTGATTGCACTGCTGCATTATCACCATGCCTGCGCTTTCACTTATCCCTTCATTTGTGCCTGCCTTGAAGTCCATGCTGATTTCGAATGAAAAGTCTATGTGTCTCTGTCTTCTGCCTACAAAGGCTACGTTCTCATCCTTTTCGGTTTTCGGTGCAAAACTCACAGGCTGAAGCTTTCTTGTCATACCTCTCTTAAGGCACTTAAGCTGTAATGCGCTGTCTTCTATTTTGTAGTAGTCCTCCGAAGGTGTTCCCCAGAAGCTCCAATCTATGTCAAGTGTTTTTCCATCAAAATCATCTCTGTCTGCGGATATTTCATCCCCATCCTCGCACCACGGAAGATTCGGATCCGCAGGATAGCTCAGCTCAACTTTTCCTGTTTCCTTGCTGAAAACCGGCCATCCTCTCTGCCATTCCACAGGGCAGATGAAGGACTCTCGTCCCATGTTCATGTGCTGACCATCGATTATTCTGACACCCAGCATAACGGCGTACCATTTCCCCTGAGGTGTCTCCACAAGATCTGCATGGCCGACATTTTCAATAGGATAATCCCATCCAAGGTGTCTGTGTGTGAGTACCGGATTCGCGGGGTTTCCCTCATACCAGCCGTCTATGGTCTTGCTTCTTGCGATCATTACGGAATGGTTGTGCTCTGTGCCGCCCTCAGCGATCATCAGATAGTAGTAATCGCCAACATGATAGATATGAGGAGATTCAGGAGCCCAGGCTCCTCTCATCGCACTGTTCCAAATTTTCTTTCTCTCACCGCAGACCTTGAAATTCTCAATATCATAAGGTGTTAAATAGAAAGCCCTGTTGTTATCCTGCTCTTTATCCTCACCGGGACTGACCAGATAACACTTGTCATCGTCGTCGAAGAATATGGAGCAGTCAATATCCTGAATGTCTGTAATGTAATGAGGCTGTGACCACGGTCCCTTGGGATCCTTCGCTGTTACTATAAAGTTGCCCTTATCCCCAAAGTTACAATTTATAATATAGAATGTTCCCTTGTGATAGCGTATTGTAGGTGCCATAACTCCGCCGGAAAACAGGTTGGCGTCAGTATAGAAGCCGTTCTCCGGTGTCATTGCATAGCCTATTTGCTTCCAGTGCGCAAGGTCCTTACTGTGAAAAATCGGTATTCCCGGGCACAGCTCGAAGCTTGAATTTGCTATATAAAAATCATCTCCCACTCTGCATATGGAAGGATCGGGATAAAATCCCGGAATTATTGGATTTCTGATTAAATGCTCCATAGTAACTACTCCCATCAAATATTAGGTATCTTGGAAAGCTTCTCATCCATCTCGTCAAACTTATCAACATCAATATTTCTTTCTGCGAGAAGGTCTCTCATCTTCATTTTTCCAAGGACTCCCATCATCATGTCTTCGAAGGTGAGATCAGGGGCAAAGGGAGGAATCTCCTTTCGCATTCTGTCGATAGTGTCAGAGAGCACCTTAACCGCCTCGGGATTACCAAAGATTCTCTGAAGTGTGCAGTCAAGTGAGAGCCACTGCTCACCGTCGTCTGTCACATGCGCCTTGCAGACAGGCTTTGTAATACCGGTCTCATCAAAATCCCCAAGAACATCGCGGAGCCAACCGATACTGTCATCAACCCAGTTCTTAGCTCTCTCGGTGATAAGCACATTCTTAAATACCAGACTTGAATCGCAGGTTGAGAAGCCGTGCGGACCATAGTCATAGACATGGCACTCGAAGGAAGTGTTGTACTTATTCAGCGCACTCATCATGTCTATAGTATTCTGGATTGGCACCACATTGTCAGTCCTTGTTGCAAACAAGAAACAGGGGCAGGTCTTCTCATCAACAGCATCCACAATTGAAGGACCGTCTGTAATCTCATGTGCAGTATCTTCTCTTAAAACTGCATATCCAAGAATTGCTGCTGCGGGACGGTTCTTTGACATTGTCGCTGCTGCGCCCGCGAGGTGTCCGCCTGCTGAAAAGCCGATAACTGCAATCTTATCAGTCATTACGTTCCACTCATCAGCTTTTTCCTTAATATAATCCATAGCCTGATCGTAGTCATTCAAAGGATTGGGCCAAGCTGAATCCTCTTTAACAGAATATCTCAAAATAAAGGCATCATATCCAGCCTTGAGATACGGAAGTGCCACCGGATCTGCTTCCCTGTCGGAGCAAAACATATAACCGCCGCCCGGGATTACAAATACTGCAGGGCGCTTGGTCACTCCTCTGAATTCTCCGCCTACATCCTGGATCATTGCGGTTAAAGTTACGTTTCTTTCTTTATTAAGTGTTATTGTTTCTATTTTCATAATGATTCCTTTCATTATGTCGGAAAGTAAGTAAAAAGCGCCGGCATGTCTTTTCACATACCGGCGCGATTACATACCAAAATCGTTACCATTAGGTTTTTGAAAAATTACTTGTTCTTTCTTGCATCAAGCTCAGCATAGATCTGCTTCATCTTCTTAGGTGTAAGATCATAGAAGAGAACTGAGATACCTGAAATAGCAATGACTACTGCAGGGAAAAGGTTAACAAGTGCGTTGATACCGATCTTAACTGCTTCAGTCTGCTCTGCATTGGGAACATAACCGATAGCTGAAAGAAGTGATACTGTTACAACACCTGTAACTGCTGTAGCAAGCTTAACTGAGAAGCTTACAAGTGAGAATGTAAGACCAACCTCACGTACGCCATACTTCCAGTCGCCATACTCGATAGAGTCGCACATCATACCGGGTGCAATGTTCGCATTAGCCATTGTAAGACCGATAACTGCTGAAACTGCAAGGATGAATGCCATGTTGTTTACAGGTACAAGGAAGAGCAATACAAGTGCTGCAACCTGGATGAATGTTGTAAGAAGCATGTAGCCCTTCTTAGAGAATGTCTTTGTTCCCCAAGGAAGTGTCAGGTTACCAAGAAGCTGGCAAACTGTCATTGTTGTGAAGATAGGTGAAATCATCATCGGATTTCCAATTACATAGATTACATAGAATGTAAGCATTGACATACGAGCCATGCAACCGATAGCACCGGAGAATGTAGAGAAAACCGTGATCATGATGTTCTTGTTTTTAATAACATAAGGAAGAGCTTCCTTGATAGGTGTAGGCTTTACGTTCTCTTCCTTCGGAACTGCAACTTCCTTACACTTCCATGCGCAAAGGAGGCAAACAGGGATAAGAAGCAGTGAGAAAAGAACAGTTGTCTTGAAATAACCCTGAGCTGTAGGCGTTGCGCTGTGACCGAAGTAAAGGATAAGAGGCATTGCAACAGCTGAAAGAATCATGCTGATAGCACCTGAACCGATACCTCTGCAAGAAGCATAGTCCATACGAACCTGTGAATCTCTTGCGATAAAGTTTACAAGTCCCTGGTAAGGGATGCAAAGTGCTGTGTAAGCCATACCTGCGCCGATGTAGCAGATCAGGCATACAAGAACTTTCATAGCGCCCTGAAGCGGGAATACTGTAAATGTAAGTATGTTAAAGATTGCCAGGAAAATAGGTGAGAACATGATGTAAGGACGGAACTTACCGAAGCGTGTCTTTGTCTTATCACATATAGCACCCATCATAGGATCGTTGATAGCATCCCAAACACGAGCTATTACGAAGATCAGTGATATAGCTGATGCTGATAATCCAACGATATCTGTGTAGAAAATTGTGAGGTAGGTGTTGATCATATACCATGAAAGCTGGCAGCCAACCTCACCCATTGCGTAGAAACCACCGGTGACCCAGTTAGTCTTTTCTTTTTTTTCATTGTTCGAAGCATTGTTTACCGGTGTTAACACCCTCTCATCAGATGCCTCTGTCGTAGCATGATTTACCATTTTGTCGTTTCCTCCCAAGTCATGGGATGTAAATTTCGATCCCATACCTTTATACCTTCCTAAAAAAATATAGTATTGCGTTAAAAGTTTTTTGTTTGCCTAACCCTTAAGGACGGGTTAAACACGTGCACGTTTGTTATGTATATACTTTATCTTTTATATGCAATTCTCTCTTGCTATACATTCCACGATTTACTGCAAACGTTTCATATTTCAGGCCAAAAAATAAGAGCGATGCAACAAATGACAAACATCGTTGCATCACCCTTTTAATCCATTGAAAAGATATGAATCATGCACACTTCGTGCGGTTCAAGGCTGGCATTCACCATAATCGAATGATCCGAATCCTCAAGCTCCGCCTTCTCCAAAGTGAGCTTCGGAACGCTTATTGACTCAAGGTATTTTACATCATTTCTTGTAAGTCTTGTCTCATACTGGAACTTCTGCCACTCATCAAGTATGCTTCCATGATTTCTGTTAAGAATACGCCTCTTTATATACCAGTTACCGGTACCCTGCAAATGTTTGATGGTCACTGAAAGATCAAGCGCCTGTCCTACAGTATATGAGCCCGAACTCATCCTGTCGAGCGGCACTTCCTCAGGTCCGAGGAAATATCCCGCAGAGAACCAGGAATCATTGAAAAGCATCATTCTAATACTTCCGTTATCTGTTTTCGTAATAATATAATGGTCTCCGTGCGCAAGAAGCTTATGACCAAGAGTATTCAAAAATGCAAAGGAATAATAAGCAGGTTTCCTTATTCTGTCAGTGGATATAAGTCCGATACTTCCGTTCAAAAGTCCGGTGGTATCCATATAGTTACTGATCCAGTCCGTAGAGCTCATTATTGAAAGTGCATCAACATGTCCGAGAAGCTTCTCAGCTCTGCCCGCTATATATGAAGCTCTGAAGCAGCTGTCATTTACATAGTTTCTGTTAGAAATAGAAATATTCCACTCGGTTATAAAAAGCTTGCTGTCCGATAATCCGGACTGTTCCATCAACTCTCTTATCTGGCGTACCTGCCGCAGTTCATTCTCAGGATCCTTGCATACACGCCTGTCATAGTTCCCTTCGTCATCAACTGAATTCTCATAGGGGAACAGCAGGAAGGACACAAAATCCGGCGTCTCATCCTTTGCAACGAGACTCAAATACAGTGATCGAAGCTTCTCCCAGTCATCCTCAACCGTTCCACCGAAACCGCCGACCATTGCATCCGGTATCTTCCTTTTAACAGTCTTATACAGAAAATCGTATGCCTCTTGTACGGAATAGGAATCCCCCTGCCATAATCTGATATTGTCCTCCTGAAGAATCGGTATGGAAGATAGCTCGAAAATCCAATCAGATACTTCCTTAAGTCCGTATCTGTCGACTATATGATTGAAGAATTCCGAAACGGCTGTCTCCCAGGCCTTCCTGGACACAAAAGGAATATAGTCGTCCATTTTATATATCTCACCCGTGGACATAGCCGCCATATCAGGCTTTCTGCCAAGGCTGAGAAATACTTTGATGTGATGTCTTACAAGGAAGTCGAGTGCAATATCCACCATGTTAAAATTGCAGGCTTTCCTTCCGCTGCCATCCGTTATCATCAGTTTTGTTGAAAAAAGTGTCCAGATACGTGCCATATCAAAATTGAGCTTGTCGTGCAGATATTCAGTGTGATACTGCATATTTGCACGTGTCAGATCATTGACACTTCCTATATTAAGCATGCGGTTCCAGATCTTTTCATAATCCTCACCGTCATTTTCGGATAAATCCACCGAAATGCTGTCAGACACTCCTGCGCTTCCATGAATAGCGACGTTGTTCTCAAGCTTTTCCCTAATTTCAACGTCAATTTTCTTCTTCTCATCCTCCTCTTTCTTCGCATCCTCGCTGTGAAGCTCACGGTACTGTGAAGGAGACATATTCATCTCTTTTCTGAAGGCGCGGTTAAAGGATGAAGAGTTGGTAAAACCGCAGGACAGCGCTATCTGCGTCATGTTCTGATCAGTTGATGATAGCAAAAGAAGTGACTGCTGAAGTCTTAATCTTGTTACATAGTCAGCAAAGTACACACCTGTATTTTTCTTAAAAATTCTGGAAAGAGTGGATGCAGATACATACATGCTCTCCGCAAGTTCGGTGAGATTGACCTCCTGATCCAGATTGCCGATGATATACTGCATCATCTGCTGCATACGCACGTCGTTGTCAGGATTACCCTGCGCTTCATTGAGGTTCTGCGTCTGATAGTTCTCTATAAGAGTATCAAGAATCAGGTACAAATTGCTGTCAATACGGCAATCCGACTGGCGCGATCCGTAGAGATACTCCTCCGTCATATGGTAAAAAATGTTCCTTAAATCCTCGTAGGACTTACTCTTATCAGCCACCGAGTTGCAGTAAAAGAGCACATTTTTGCCCTTCATTACACTTCCGATCATCTTCATGGAAAAAAGAGCACGTCCCACAATGGAGTCGCCCACATCTCCAAAACTGTACTCAACACCGGGATTAATCATGACAACATCACCCTCGTTAAGGACGAAGCTATCTTCAAGCACGTTGACGGTAACGCTTCCCTCAATTGCAAAAAGAAGCGTCAGGCTCATAATTATGTGCTTTTCATTCTTTTCCGGTCTTACTATTTCATAAGAGCATGTATCAAAATTCATAGAAACATCCTTTTCAATTTATTGGTGAATATTAATTGTAACATTTTGGAGATTTTTACGCAAAAAACGCCCCGATAAAGCTTACTGTAAGCTCTATCGAAGCGCTCAAAATTTTACAGATTAAACAATAAGAAGACGTCTCTCATTTACGTGATGACCGAACTCGGGCATGTAAACCATGGGCTCCTTGTCGGGATCAAGTCCGTCCTGGATGATGGGCGGCATATAAGATGATGTCCAGCAGAAACCATACTTGAGGTCGTGATAACCCTGTGCAAGGCCGCCTTCCTTCTTAACCTTCAGAACAGCGGGAACTGTTGTCATCCAATGTGTATGGAAGTCTGAAGCCATCTCTTCGTTTGTGAAATCCTCACCCTTGATGTTCCAGGTGATGTTTTCCTTCTCGATCTTCTCACCGTCAACGAAAAGTGTGCCGGGACGAAGCTGTGAAAGGAAAATTCCTCTGTAATAGGGCAGTCTTACCTTGAACTGGAAGCCTGTAACATTGCCCTCTGCGTCTTTTATATTTCTGAATCCAACTGACTGGATTACCTGTTTCTCCATTGTATTTCTCTCCTTCTCTGAAAATCGGTATTAGTCACCAAGCACATCCTTAAGTAAGATGTGGTGTTTTCTGAGTGTCTGGCCTACTTCGTAGCCATCGTCATACTTGTCAGCACCTTCATACTCACTAAGGAGATATCCTTCGTAGCCGTTTTCTGCCATTACCTTGATAACCTCGCGGTAAGGAATTGTTGTCTCCTCAAAGTCATCACTCATGTTGATGAACTTAGCGTGGCAGCAGTAAATGTAAGGAAGAAGCGGGATGATATCCTCAGGCTTGTTGGGTGTGAAGTTGGGATCTACCCACTCACCGGGCTTGAACTCTGTACGGAAAACAGAGAAGTCAATGTTAAGTCCGAAGTTCTTGGTTCCTGTCTCCTTTATGAAATCAACGAAATCTGTCACAAGCTTGCCCTTCAGGTTGGAAGGTGTGTGAATCTCAGGGCACATCTGGATTCCGAGTTCCTCAGCAAGCGGAAGTGCTCCCTTGATGATCTCTCTCCAGTTATCAACAGGCTCAAGAAGATCGTTGATAACGGGCATCTTGGTCCTCATAACTGTGAAACCAAGGCGGTGTGCGAGACGGATGTCTCTCTTAAGCATCTCAACAGACTCTTCTGTTGTAAGATCTCTGTCACCGAGAACGTGGCTGTCGATCCAGTTACCATACTCAACAGGAACGATTTCATACTTCTCGCAGAGATGATGCCATTTCTCAACCCACTCATCTGTGGGATAAGGATAGTTTTCGATATGTGTATTTGCAAGAATCTCAATACCATGAGCTCCCATGTCATAGAGATCTTCGAAGCAGTCTTCAAGTGTTTTGGTAAGGCCAAACTCTGCTGAATAGCTGTAAAGAGCTACGCCGCGCTTGGGGCCTTTTTTGTTATACTGATACATTTTGAATATTCCTTTCTTTAATGTTATATCCCCTCATCCGGCACTTCGTGCCACCTTCTCCCTTGGGGAGAAGGCTTAAGGTGTTTTTTATTCGGGCTTGTACTCGTCGAAGTCGTATGTGATTACGCCGAAGTCTGTCTTCTGCTCACGAAGAGCGATGGACTTGGACATCTTCTTGATTTCTTCAGCTGTTACGCTGCGGCCAAGTTCATTTGAAAGCATAACACCCTCTGACAGGAATGCTGTCTGCATAGCGATATAGGGTGAGTCAATTCTTGTCTCATCTGTGAGATCTCCGCGGAGGTATGAGTACCACTGAAGCTGGTTGTCGTTGTACATAGCCATCTCAGGGTGAAGAGCGAGTTCCTGCATACCTGTAACGTCGTCGATTGCACACTCAAGCTTTGTATCAAAGAGGCGACCCTTTTCATCAACACCAAAGTACTGAAGTCTTGGCTTCTGAAGAGCACCGCCGCCTACGATCTGTCCGCCTTCCGGAACAGCCATAGGGCCACCTGTCTGGTCAACGTCTGTAAACTTAAGTCCGCCGAGTGAACCAGCGATGAAGCTTGTTCCGATCTCATCCATGTGAATAGCCCAGTCTTCATAGATATCCATTGAAAGGCCGTTTTTGAAGCGAGCGATTGCAACTGAAAGATCTTCAACAGGTGTGTGGCAGTCTACTGCATCGTCGATTGCCTTATCTCTCCAGTAATCACAAGTTGTTGTTCCGTATACGCTCTCGAGCTCAGGCATGCCCATTACATAGAGCATCTGTGCAATGTGATATATACCAAGGTCGAAAAGAGGTCCGTGTACGCCTACGTTAGGATCTACGAAATCACGGCTGAAGAAAGGCATATCATAGCCGGGACGTCCCTGACGTCTGTGTCCAACTGATCTGCAATGGTAGATCTTACCAAGCTTTCCGTCAGCGATCATTTCCTTAGCAATTCTTGTCTGAGGGTTGTAGATTGAGCTGATCTGGATAGCAAGCTTCTTACCATACTTCTTCTGAGCATCGTAGAGAATCTTTGCATCAGCATAGCTTGCTGACATAGGCTTCTCTGAGTAACAGTCAAAACCTGCTGCCATAACTGCTGTTGCAACAGATGTATGAAGGTTGTTGTGTACACAAACTTCTACTTCATCGATGTCGTCTCTCTTAAGCATTTCTCTGAAATCCTGGTAGAGGCAGTCCTCTGAAAGGCCGTACTGTTTGCCCCAAGCCATAAGCTTGTCCTTGTCGATTTCAGCAGCAGCTACTACGCGAAGATTCTGTCCTCTCTTGTTGAGGTTCTCGATAACTGTCATGTGACGGTGTGAAATCATTCCGCAACCGATGATTGCAATTCTTAATTCCTTAGGTGTGTTCATTGTTTTCCTCCCTTATTTAAATGGAAATTGTTTTTCCGTTAATGTACTATTTATTGTTTTTAATTCGATTTACCATCCGAAGATCTTGAGGTACTCGCGGCTTCTTCTTGCGCACTCAAGTACGTCTGCATCGTAGTGCTCATCCTGCTCAACGATTACCCATTTTGCATTAGCCTTAACTGATGCCTCGAGAACGGGCTCCCAGATCATCTGGCCGAATCCAACGGGGCGGAATCCGAAGTATCCTGTATCTCCCTCTGACTCCTCTTCCTCAATTCCGATAAGCTTGTACATGTTCTTAACTTCGCCCTTCTTGATGTAGTCCTTAAGGTGTACGATCGGGATTCTGTTTGAATACTTCTCGATGAACTCAGGTGCCTGGCCTGTTGCAACATCGCACCAGCAGGTGTCAAGCTCACACATGAGATTGTCGTGGTCAATTGCTTCGAACATTGCATCGTATCCGTATCTTCCATCAGGAAGCTTTACAAACTCGAAGTCGTGATTGTGATAAAGGAATGTCATTCCTGCATCGTGGATTTTCTTTCCTACTTCATTAAGAAGAGGAAGGAACTTTTCAAATCCTTCGGGATTAACCGGTCTGTACTCCTCAGCCATGTAAGGCATTACAAGGTACTGGACTCCGATTTCCTTGTAGTCTGCGATAACCTTATCAAGATTATCCATCATGTCAGCGAATGCAACGTGTGCACTTACGGGTGTAAGACCAACCTCTTTAAGTGTCTCTCTTACGAAAGCGGGCTCAAGTCCGTAAAGGCCTGCCAGCTCAACGCCGTCATAACCGAACTCCTTGATCTTTGTCATTACGTTCTTGAAGTTCTCAGGTGTGTTCTCCAGAAGATCACGAAGACCGTATACCTGGATTGCAACAGGAAGTTTGCTCATTTTTATATCCTCTCTTTTCTTATAAAATACTCTCCCGGTACCGCCTCGATGCGGTATCTTATGTGTTACATGCAAGGCTTTGTTCCTTGCGTTTTTGTTATCTTATGGTCTATATATTATCGTTTTGAAAAGAGCTCCTCTTTGTTCAGATTTCTAAAAAAGGCACAAATATTGCAATAAAAAAGTGCATGCAAAAAATGCATGCAACAAATGAGCAACATATGTTTCATTTAATAACAGGGATAAGACTCAGCAATCAGAGCAGCGGCTCACGAACTCTTTGAATATCAGTCTGCTGTTGTCATCCTTTTTATATGAAAATTCCGGGTGCCACTGCAATGCCCACACAAAGCGTTTTCCCGGTAGTTCCACAGCTTCTGTCAGACCATCTTCTGATACTGCCATTACTTTTAAAGAATCGGCGACTTCCTTTACCGCCTGATGATGATAGCTGTTTACGCTGATTCTATCTGACTGAATCAGCTTATGCAGACCGGATTCTTCTATAATATTAACTTCGTGAACAGGCACATCATAAGGTGGTTTCTGGTGATGCTCCGTCTCTGAAGGATGCTGTTTCCCCAAATCCTGATAGAGCGACCCTCCAAGATATGCATTCAGAAACTGAATACCTCTGCAAATTCCGAGAATAGGAATGTCCTTTTCCAGAGCCTGACCCAACAGCTCTTTTTCCATGCTGTCTCTTGCCTCGTAGCAGGCAACAGAACTATCAAGCTTCTCTTCTCCATAAATCTCCGGGGACACATCCTGTCCGCCCGTCAGAAGAATTCCATCCACGGTATCAAGAAGCTGACGAATCGTCTCTTTATCTGAAGTTAATGGTAGCATTATCGGTATTCCACCTGCCTGCGTTATTCCATCCATGTACCCCGGCAGCATCCATAAGCTATCTTTTTCATCATCAAAAAGCGGCGATACGCCAATTATTGATTTTTTCTTATCTTTCATCTTATTATCCCCTTTATCAAGCTGTCCTGTCTTACTTCCTATTATATATAACAAAAGGCAAAGACCACGTTCGTTCTGAAAGCGTCTTTGCCTCTTTTCATAATAATATCATATTTTTTTGCATTGTTTGCATTTTCTTCACACGACTTGTGTTTCAGCATCCCCTACATCAGGTTTTTTCTTAAGAAGTGTTATACTGATTTTCATCGTGAATAGATAATCCATGCTCTTACCTGTAAGTCCCGTTTGGAGCGCAAAAAGTGCAAACTTTCTGGGATTATCAAGAAATCTTTCATCCTTACCATAGTATTTGCAATCAACAACTATCTTGCCTGTTTTATCAACATAATGTCCCTCGTAGTCCCAGGCAAGTCCGTCGAATCTGAATAACAAACTGTCTGAAAATCGCGGCTCTGTCGCTGTCTTATTTTCAATATCAATAAGTCCGTATTTTTCCTGATAAAGCGGAAACCAATGCGGCCATCTGTTACTTACCATGTACTCTGCATAAAGTTCATCGGTTTCAGGGATGTGCCCGAAGTATACCTCCTTGTATCCCTGATCAACAACCTTGTTCCCCTCTTCGTTAACCACATATTGATTCCCGTACTCATAGCGCGAACAATAAGCAGTGACTATTCCTGCAATAAGCGCCGCAACAGTCAGGCCCGCGACCTTTATTTTCTTAGTGTTTATAGGCAACTCCCATTCCTCCCCAAATGATTTGTTCCCCCTATTATATCAAAATGTCACTGTGTTTCCTGCAGGAACATATACATTTTTCTCGCCATAGGAGAACCACAGTGCCTTGGAAGTCGGATTCTTGCACATAGTCATATCAGTGTTGAAAATAAGCTGACTGAACGCATGGCAGTAATCATATGCTTCGATGTTGGTACAATACCAGATATCGTCGCGACCGCCAATATACTCAGCGAACTCCTCGATCACATTCCAGTTGTCGAACTGTTCGAACTCATAGGTGTGTCCCCAGAGATAGAAGAACATCGGATCCCACCAGTCCTTGGTCTCGACAAACCTCTTTGCAAGATTCATAAGCTCCGGATCAGCGTGGTGGCAGGTTGCAGGCAGTCTCATCCAATCCTTGGGAAGATGGAAATCATGTGTTGCCTCCACCGTTCTCGCATAGCAAATGCCGCAATTCTTAAGAATCTCCACACTTGTATCATCATAAGCACCATAAGGATAAGCAAAGCCTCTTACGAAGGTTCCGAAAATCTCCTCAAGTTCCTTTCTGTCCTTTGCAATCTCCTCTGTCGCAATATTCCCGGGAAGTCCCACAAGCGATGCGTGAGTGTAGGCATGCGCTGCAATCTCCCATTTACTCTTAGCATAAACCTGCTTCGCACGGTTAAGAGGCATGCGTCTGTGAATTGTGCCGGGCTCGTACTTCACATCCTCCGGAGGAAAACAACCGCTGTTAAGGTTAAAGGTTCCCTTCAATCCGTTCTTTTCTACTGTTTCAATAAACTTTTCATCCTGCTCTACACCATCGTCATAGCTTAAAGTAAGCGCCTTCGGAAGGCCTCCGGGAAAGCGCATTATCATATTTGCCATAGTTCCTTCTCCTTTTTTCTATATAATAGCAGCATATTCCAAATAAGAAAGAATGCCGCTTGCGGCATTCTCGCGCCGAGCGCGGTTGCATTTATGCAACATATTCCTTTCGCGCGAGTGCGCATCCTCACGGAGTGTTTTTATATCATAGGAAAGCAATTTCCTATGATATAAAAAAGCCATATATGCTACATATTAATGTAACATATACGGCTACTGTGTTCTTGGGCATTATTGTTATGATAATGCCAATTATTGCTTTTAAACTCCTTACTCTGCGAGCATCAGAACAAGCATCAGCATAACGCTGAAATACGTCATCATAGTTGCAGTCATAAGTATCGGAGCGAAGTATAGAATGCGATTGTGTTTCATGATATCCCCCTACTATTAACACTTTTTTCAAGCATCGCTACCCTTATAATTTATCACCCCGTGTCCTACAAAAAGTCGTCAAGACAATTACTTAAATTCTTTAACCCCAAAGGATGAAAAGATGCATTGTCTGAAGGCATTAAGATCAGCAAAAGTGCGGTCTGAGAGCATCTGCGCTCCGATGTTACCGATGGCTGTTGCTTCCGAAGGGCCTGCATAAATCGTCTTGCCGGTTGCCCCCGCTGTCAGCTTATTCAGATACTCTGCGTTTGATCCGCCGCCTACTATATTTATGGAGTCAAAATGCTTCCCGGTAATCTCTTCGATTTCTTCTGCTGCCTGTTTGTAGCACGCTGCGAGAGATCTGTAAATCACGCGCGAAATCTCCCAAGGCGTGACAGGCACCGGTTGACCAGTTCTGTAACACTCATCCTGAATCGCCCTTATCATGGACTTAGGCGCAAGGAAAAGTTCGGAGTTGGCATCAACTATGGAATCGATTGTCTCCTTTTCAGCTCTTGCACAGAGATTTGCAAAGGAATAATCTGCTGCCTCCGCGTTATCACTGCAACCATCCCCGGAAGTATAGTTGTAGTCTGCCTCAAACTCCTTCTTCACGGACTGGATCATCCAAAGGCCCATGATATTTTTTAGGAATCTGTATCTGTGATCGTATCCTCCCTCATTAGTAAAATTAGCACTGCGCGCTGTTTCCGAAGTGTTCGCTTTTTCCAGCTCACACCCAAAGAGCGACCACGTTCCGGAGGAGATGTATAGAACATCCTCCGAGGTATTCGGAACACTCATGACTGCGGCGCCTGTGTCATGCGTCGCAGGTAGGATGACCTTGCAGTTAAAGCCCACTTTTTCCTGAATCTCTTTTGAGAGGTCGCCCACTTCAGTTCCGGGCATGGAGAGCTTTCCGAATAATTTTTTAGGAAAACCGAGTTTTTCAATAAGTTCGATGTCCCACTCGTTGGTTTCCGGATTTACAAGCTGCGTGGTGGTTGCATTGGTGTACTCCTGCCTTTTTACCCCTGTCAGCAGGAAGTGCAGATAGTCGGGAATCATCAAAAGTGATTCTGCCTTTTCAAGATTCTCGGGCTCCTTGGTTTTGCAAGCCATAAGCTGGTAAATTGTGTTGAAAATAGCCTTCTGAATTCCGGTGCGCGCATAAAGATCTTTTTCGGAAATAATCTTATAGACCTCACCGTCCATTTCTTCGGTTCGGCTATCTCTGTAGGCATAAGTGCTGCCAATGATGTTGTCGTTTTTATCAAGGAGAACGTAATCAACGCCCCAGGTATCGATTCCCATGGAGGCGGGTGCTTTGCCCATCTCATGACACTTCTTCATGCCGGTAAGGATCTCTTCAAAAAGCCTCCCTGTGTCCCAAACCTTGTGACCGCCTTCGTCATCCATACCGTTGTAGAATCTGTGTATTTCTTCATATTGAATTTTGCCGTCTTCGATCCACGAAAGGATATGGCGTCCCGAGGAGGCGCCTATATCGACGGCTAAGTAATATTTTATATTCATGTTGCTATACCCTTTATTTAATGCCCTCATCCGGCGCTTCGCACCACCTTCTCCACTGGAGAAGGCTCTTATATGTTAGCGCTCCCCGATTATGTTGCTCTTTTTCTCGTAGAGGCAGTCTTCGTTTACCTTGATTCCGAAGGGTTCATCGAGGGCCCTGAAATCATCGGGTTCGATAGTCTGACGTTTTGTGTTTGTCATGGACATAACCTTGACGAGGACCTCTGCTGCCTTCTCTACTGTGTGCATAAGTCCGAAGGTGATGTCGAAATCAGCTCCGCAGGCGAACATGCCGTGGTGTGCCCAGATAGCTACGTCCTGCTTTTTCATGATGTCGGAGGTTGCAACCGCGATGTCGCGTCCGCCGGGTACCATCCACGGTACAACGCCGATTCCGTCAGGGAATACAACGGGGCACTCTGTAGCCATCTCCCATCTTAAGGCATGCGATACAGTGATCAACCCAGAATTTTCTAACTGTCTCATCCTCTGATGAAAGTGTTGCATTCTCTGCCATGGGATGTGAAAACATTGTGGGATTAAAATCAAGACCGATGCCATGCTTCTTTGCAAAATCTACCCAGGCCTTGAAGTGCTTAGGCTCTAATTTATCTCTGTCTACCCATTCATCACCTTCAAATACTGCGTAGCAGGCATGAAGATTGAGCTTATGTTTTCCGGGTACAAGTGTGAATACCTCATCTATATCCTGCATGAGCTGCTCAGGTGTTGTAGCCTTATACGGATAATTTCCTGTTGTCTGAATTCCTCCGCTAAGAGGTCCCTTCTGATCAAAACCTACTACATCATCTCCCTGCCAGCAGTGCATTGAGAGACTGATTTTTTCAAGTTCGCTGATAGCCTTATCTGTATCAACGCCAAGCTTTGCATAACGCTCTTTTGCTGCTTCATATCTTTCCTTAACTATCATTTTTTGTAACCTTCCCTTTCTTTTTTGCTATCTGTTTATAATCCGGAAAAATATTACGAGAATAATCTCATCGTCTACACCGGCACATGATCATTACATGCACAGTAAACTATGGTTAAATCCAATCTGACACTCTTTACAAGTAATCCTATCCAGTAGTGTCAGGATTATTGACAAATACTTATGCCAAAAACTATTGGCCAAGATAAATCAATCGTGAAAAACTCTCGTCTTAAACATCTTGAAATTATATTAAAACTCCCAGACGAAATATTTAAGGTCCTACATTGAAGAAAAATAGGTCCTTTATTGCAAATAATAAACACACATGTTAATTTAAAGACATAATCCTTCACGGAGGTCCTAAATGAACAGAGAATTACTGCAAAAGCTCAGTATTATCACAGATGAGGAGCAGTCCATACTGGATGGAAAAGAATATATAAACCGTGACTTGTACTATAGTCCTCAAGCGTCCAAAAAATCAGATGAGATTGATTCTGCGAGGGTATTAAAAAACGGACGCCTTATAGATATGCGTCCGCATGTGCGCTTTATTCACTTTCCGAAGCATACTCACAACTATGTTGAGTTCATTTATATGTGCAATGGTACTACAAGACATATCGTGGATGGTCAGGAAATTATTCTGAAAGAAGGCGATCTTCTTTTCCTGAATCAGCATGCCACTCAGGAAATATATCCGGCAGGTGAGAATGATATTGCAGTTAATTTCATGATACTTCCGGAATTTTTTGATGTGGTGCTTCCTATGATGGGAGCTCAGCCAAGCGCCCTTAGAGACTTCATAATAAGCTGCCTCACCAGAAAGGATTTGACCAGCAACTACATGTATTTTAATGTTTCGGATGTTCTTCCCATTCAGAATTTAATGGAAAACCTGATATGGAATATGCTGAACTCCGACAAAAACAGCAGAACCATAAACCAGGCCACTGTGGGACTTCTTTTCCTTAATCTCACAAATCATTCTGAGCTTATTCATATTGCTTCGCATTCCTATGAACAGGAGATAACGCTTAAGCTCCTCTCCTATATTGATACATCCTACAAAACCGCATCTCTTAAGGATTTTGCAGCAACAGAAAAAGCAGATGTATACACAATTAGTCGCATAATAAAAAAAGAAACAGGCCACACCTTCAAGGATTTCCTTCAGGAGAAGCGCCTTGAAAGGGCCTGCTCTCTTCTTGTTCGTTCAAATGCACCTATTGCCGATATCGCTATCTCTGTAGGCTATGACAACACCAGCTTTTTCCATCGTCTGTTCCGCAGAATATATGGCTGCAGTCCCAGAGACTACCGACTGGCTAATCACAGTTTTATACAGTGATTAAATATCCCAAAATACATCTGCCTGTAGCTAATATCATATTGCATTTTCAATTTACAAAAGTGTCTCTGCTCTGTGCTCAATGTTCTGCTTAAAGTTGATAATGTCGTGGTCATATTCCTCATCCATGTATGATGAATGAATAAGGAAATCAGCTGTAGCTTTGTTATTGGCAAAAGGAATATCATACACCTGTGCAATTCTCATAAGTGCCTTTACATCAGGATCATGAGGTGCTGCTGTAAGCGGGTCTGAAAAGAAAATAACAAAATCAATTTTCCCCTCTACTATCTTAGTGCCGATCTGCTGGTCACCGCCAAGGGGGCCTGAATTATAACCGCGTACAGGAAGATTTGTTGCATCAGTTATCATACGAGCCGTTGTACCTGTTCCGCATAAAAAGTGCTTTGAAAGAATATCTGCATTATTTTTTCAAAAGAATTTTAGTATGTTATGATATAGCCATGAAAAAATATACGACTTATGGAAAATTCCAAAATGAAATGAATTCATATTACAAGCGCACAGGTATGAAGCTTCAGTTTACCGAAATGATGCAGCGCATGAATGAAAAGGGGCTTCTTAGTACATCGCCATCTTTTTTCAGGCTTCCTGCAGATGCCCTGTCAGTAAGTGATGATGAATTTGATAAGCTTGTGGATAATATACCTCTTCATTATGATGTAGAGCATGCAATAAATTCCTATGTAGGTGAGGAAAAAATCATTCCTCAGTTTTATGATGTCTACACTATTCGTCATCCGCGATTTACCAGAAATTATGCTCACAGGCATAATTATTTTGAGCTGGATTTTGTGATAAAGGGTGCGGGCACTCTGTATTTTGAGGGAACTGCCCATAAGATGCACGAAGGTGAAGTATGTATAGTTGCTCCGGGCTCCAATCATGACTACATCATAGATGATGAAACCAGCATAGTTTATACCGTTTGCATCAGGAAAAGTACCTTCGAAAGTACCTTCACTTCACTTATGCTTCATCAGGATCTTTTGTCAGGATTTTTCAGGCACATCCTTAGAAATGAGGATAGGCCCAATTACCTTATGCTCTTTACTGAAAACAATATGGAATGCAGAATTTTCCTTCGAAAGCTTCTGATCGAATCAGAGGCTCCTGACGGGTATAGTAACAACTGCTGTATTAACATAATCAATTTATTTTTTGCTAATCTTCTCCGAAACTACAGCAAGACAATATCCTTTTACAACTATGATATTGATTCTGATTTTTCACTTGTACTGCAATATATTCAGCACAACTATCAGACACTTTCGTTGTCCTCTCTTGCCGAGTTTTTTCACTATTCGGAGCCGCATCTTTGCACACTCATAAAGCAGAATACCGGAAAAAACTTCACGGATCTTATTAAGAATCTTCGTATGCGTGATGCAGTAAATCTGCTTATAAATACCGACCAGAAGGTAAATGAAATAGCTGAAGAAATAGGGTATAACAGCGCCGATCATTTTTCCAGGGTATTCAGAAAAACCTATGGCTGCTCACCGGCCGATTTCAGAAAGTCCAATAAAAAGGACAGCCCCTTCATTCCATTCTCACATGAGTAATGTAAATCAAACTTCACACACTGAAAAAGGAACCGAGACCGTATGCGGACTCAGTTCCCTTTTTTCTTATCAAACAGCCTTCTTCAGACTATTCTCACTGTCCTCAGCATGCATTTTGGACTTCATCTCTTCTATCTCTTTCTTGTAGTGCTTGATTGGTCCAAATACTACACAGAGAATAACAATGCTTCCTGTAATGCTGGGTGCTCCGAACTTGATGAAGTTAAGAGCAAACATAGCTGATTCGGGCTGTTGTCCAATGGCACCTGCCACATATCCTGATACTGCAAGGATTGCAAGTATGCCTGAGCTTGTAGCTGTATTACCGCACTTCTGTGCAAATCCCTTGATTGATGAAACAAGTCCGTTTGCTGTTTTTCCTTCCTTGTACATGATGAAATCAATAGTATCATTTACAAGAATATTAACCAGTGCGTTCTGCATAGCTCCTGTTACAGATGCGATGAAAGTGAGCACGCAAAGGAAAGTAAAGTTTGTCTTTCCGAAGAAGAAAAGAACTACATATAAAGCTATTGTTGTCACCTGAGAGAAGCAAAGTGCTCTCTGTCCACTCTTGAATATCTTAAGAACGATTGGCATTGCAACAACCATTGAAATAAGTGCGCCGATTGAAATAACACCCATGTATGCACCTATAAGGTCAGGTCTCTGGTAGTAATACATCATGTAGTAAACTGATGATGAAAACATAAGTCCATATCCCATTGAAGCCATTACCCAGGCAATGATGTTAGGATATACTTCCTTGTGCTTTAATACCATTCCAATTCCCTTAAGAGGATTCTTTTCAGGCTTTGCAAGATATCTCTCCTGTCCCTTTGAAGCCTTAAAAAGTCCCCAGAAGGAAATAAATGAAAGAATACCGCAAATGATCATGTAGGGCACATAGCCATTTGAAAATCCAAGGCTGTTAAAGAAGCCTGTGATGTTTGGAGTAAAGGTGTTACCTACTGTAAATGCTGCGGCACAACATCCTGCTCCCATTGTGATTATCTTATTTCTCTCGCCGTCATTCTTAACAGCTGCAGGAAGAATTGCCATCTGAGGCATTGTGTACATAGTAACTGTCATTCCGTAGCCGATGTACATAATAAGAATGTATACAGCCTTAGCCGTAGTATTTGTAAAGCCCCAGTCTACCCAGACCATAGTTGCAAAGAATGTAAGCAGAACCGGTGCAAACAGGAAGTAAGGCCTGTAACGTCCCATCTTTGTATGTGTACTGTCAGCGATCACACCCATCATCGGATCGTTTATCGCATCCCAGAGAGTTGCTATAAACATTATTACTGAGCATATAGCTGCCGGAATCCCTAATGTATCCGTCATATAAACAGACAGATAACTTGCCAGTACTGCAGCTACCATCATCGCGCCGCCGTTTACGGAAGTAGCATGGAACCATCTAAAGGCACCACCGACTTCTGCTTTATTTGTAGAATTACTATTGTTCCCCATTGTCCTTCTCCTTTTCATGTTTTTAAATGTGGTAAACAATGTTTTTTGCTTTGTGAGATTATAATAGCAAGGTAATACTTCCTGCTCCATGTAATATGTTTATCTATATCCGACATTTTTTAAGATGCATAAATATAAATAAAAATCCCCAATAATAATCCGGCCTAATATTTTAGATTCCGGACAGTTATCGGGGAAACTCCATTATATTACATGATATCTCGAATTATTTAATTTTCTATCACAGTACTATTTCAGTTTTAATACCTGAATCTATACCTGCCTTGAGAACGACTTTTTTTCCCGGTATCTTACGGACAATAGCCAGGGCACGTCCATTCCAGGTATTTGAAGTATTGCTACTATAAGGCTCCTGCTCTTTGGGATTACCTGATCCAAAGCCTAAAAGCTCAGCGTCACCTTCAAGCTCAAGCGTAATACTCTGATCAGAGTTTATGAAAACATCTCCATCAGAGTCCTGAAGAGAAAGATTCACGTATACTATCTCACTATCTTCCAATATATTTCCATCTACCTCAGCAAAAAGCTTCATATCTCCCACTGCAGTAGTTAGCTCATATTCTCCTATGTTCTCGCCATCTTTGTATGCCACAGCTTTTAAGGTTCCCAGCTGATAAGTTGTTTCAAAAAGAGTTCTGCAGTTATCCTCTTCCACAACCTTTTTCTTTCCTATGGATTTTTCATCAAGTAATAATTCCACCTCATCCCCTGAAGAATAAACCTCAACCACAACCGGCTTATTTTCATATCCGCTAAAGGTCCATCCTGAAACAGTATCACTCATTACCCAGGGTGTCTTTATCAGTTTCTCGCCATAGTGTGCGGGATCCTGAACTGCTATATAAGGAGCTTTTCTTAGTCCGAAAACAATCTCCCTGTAATATGATAAAGGTCTTCTAAAGCCTGTGATATCAATATCTCCTGTATAAGCAAGCTTAGCAGGGAACTGTGCGCCAAAGCCGCCCTCACCGAATTTATATGCAGGAATTCCTACGCCTGCTTCTCCCAGGTAGTCCCAACCTGTCCAGGTGAAATCTCCGATAACCTGAGGGTATTTTGTAACCTCTCTCCAGTTTACAGCAATCTCAGGAGGATAGGTTTCACTACCGACAATAACACGGTTAGGAGCCTTTTTAGCATCAAGGCTGTAGCGTGCTGTCATGTAGTTATAGCCTGCTATGTCAGTTGCTGCACAGGCCTTGTGCAGACGCTTTGTGATCTCAGGATGTACGACAATTTTATCCATGTACTTATCCATGATAGTCATGAAATCATTTACGTTTATGGAATCATCACCATCTTCTACAGATGCAGCAACATCTGCAGTAATCTTAGGCACAGCATCTCCTGCCGCAAACACTCCGTTTATTGAAGCAAGGGTATATCTATTAGGATCCAGCTTGTGACAAAGTCCGCTGATTTTTGCAGCAAGCCTTGAGCCTTCGTCCGTTCCAATTTCAGGGATCTCATTTCCGATAGAATACAGAATAACTGAAGGATGATTGTAATCCTTCATGACCATCGCTTCCACATCACGCTCCCACCAGTCCATGAAATACATATTATAGTCATAGTCTGATTTTGCCCTGGTCCACATATCAAAGGCTTCATCCATGATATACATTCCGAGTTCATCACAGGCCTTTACAAGTGCAGGTGCCGTAGGGTGATGAGACATTCTTATGGCATTAAAGCCGGCTTTTTTTAATATAGCAACTCTTCTGTATTCAGCTTCATAAAAGGTCTTTGCCCCTAAGATTCCACTGTCGTGGTGAATGCAGGCTCCACGAAGCTTAACACTTTTTCCGTTCACTCTAAGGCCATGCTTTGCATCAAGTCTCAGCTTTCTGATACCGAAGATCTCCGCTTCATCATCCAGAGATTCTCCGCAGCCTGTCTGCCCGTCATTCTCTTCCTCTGCTTCGAACACCGTAACTTCAGCCTTATAAAGTGCGGGATTTTCATCAGACCAAAGTGATGGCTTGTCTACATATAATCTTGAAAAAACAGTCATCTCAGAATTAGCCTTAGCGCTGATTACCTTTTGATCGGAAGCAATAAGCTCTCCATTCCTGTCCAAAATTCCAAAGCTGATAACAAGGTCTTTTGGCGCTATATCCGCATTCCTTACAGATGCCTTAAGATGTACTGTTGCCTCTTCTTCATTACATTCTTCAGTTGTTATCAGGAAGCTGTTTTCCTTTATATAAGTATTATCCGCTTCAAGAAGGTATACGTCTCTGTAGATTCCGGAGCCTGTGTACCAGCGGCTGTTCTGACATGCATTGTTTCTCACCTGAACGCGAATTTCATTCTCGCCCTCTTCCTTAAAAAATTGAGAAATCGGAACTGTGAACTCTGAATATCCATAAGGTCTGTTAGCAGCAAGCTGACCGTTAACATAGACAAAGGTATTCATGTAAACACCCTCAAATAAGAGCATTATATTCCTGCTTCTGTCACCCTTTTTTGATTCAAAAAACTTCACATAAGTATAGGAACCACCATCATAGAATCCTGTATTGCCGCCATTAAGCGAATCAGCATGTGTCTCTGTCTCTATCATCGCATCATGGGGAAGTGTAATTTTTCTCGCATTTTCAGGAATGCTCCACACTAGAGCAAAGGCATCCTTGCTGTTCCAGAAAAGCCAGTTATCGTTCCATTTTGTTTTTTTCATTATGTTCCACCTCTTAAATACTGCGTTATGCACAAATTAGTCTGCTTATAAGTAATTCTATAATTTGAGGTTTAGATGGAACACTTCTTAATTTGCGGAGAATCCGACATTTATTAATATAAAAATAATAAATAGTTTTACCATCTCTTAAAATTGAATATCTTTTCATTCACAGGGCCTACATTTTCAGGTGTAAAGCCCATAAAGAACAGGAATGGCAGCTCGCCCAAGGTATGATTGCGGTTTTCCTTATCATGCTTACGGATTATTCCATAGGCAGGGGGAAGCTCCTTCTCAAGAAGTGCCATCACTTCTTCGTCCTTCTCAAGCTCGGAGAGCCTGGTTTCAGGTCCGTACACGCATCGATAATCTCTTGAAGGCACGTAGCTGATTTCATACTTTCCTGCAGGAAGTACTACTGCTCCGCTTTCATCAATAGTTTCTGCATCAAAACCTGTAACTGCAAGCTTACTTCTACTAAATCTGGGAAGAGTTACTTTAGCACTTCCGTTAAACGGAACTTCGATATTTAGTGTAAGTATTCCATCCTCCCCAATTTTCCAATTGGATACATATTTTCCTGCTGCAGTTACCATAGAGGAATTAAAATGTCTGAATTTCATAGAAGGCTGCGGTGCAATTATTGCACTCTTAAAGCCTTCAGTGGCAGGACGAAGTCCTCCTATGTACTCATACATAAACTGCACGACCGTTCCGTATGAATAGTGGTTAAGGGAGTTCATTCCCTCATCACATATTGTTCCATCAGGCATAACCGAATTCCATCTCTCCCAGATTGTGGTAGCTCCAAGATTTACGCAGTAGAGCCAGCTTGGGAACCCTTCATTAAACAGGAAATGATATGCCAGATCCATTCTTCCGATTTTTGCAAGAGTGGTACAAAGAAGAGGTGCTCCCACAAAACCGCATTTTATCTGGTAACAATCCTTATTAAGTCTGTCAATGAACTGCTCTATGAGCTTATCCCTGTCCACATATACATCAAAGGCAAGTGCAACAATATATGCTGCCTGAGTATCACAGGCAAGACGTCCTGTCTTTGAGAAGTACTCATCAAGAATTGCGCTCTTTACCTTTTCTGCAAGGGCATCATATTTTTTCTTATCCTCTTTAAGTCCAAGCCTCTCTGCCATCTGGGCTGTTATTACTGTTGATCGATAGTAATAGATTGCAGCAAGGTAGTCGTCATTGGTCCCTCCCTTGAAGCTCTGCTCAGTTATTCCATCAAGACCAAGCCAGTCGCCAAATTGGAAAGGCAAAATGAAGAACCCCTTGTCGCCATGCTCTGCATCATTTCGATGCATGTACTCTACCCAGCCCTTCATCATTTCATAGTGTTCTTTGGTATCCTCCAGAGAACCGAAGGTATTATAAAGTACATTGGGAACTATTGTGCTTACATCTGCCCAGATGCTTCCAACTCCCGCAAGGTTATTGGCTGTATTGGGCAGGAAGCTTGCAACACCTCCCTCATGGCGCTTTGCATCAAGTGCAAGATCGCGAAGGAACTTTCTGTAAAAAGCTCTGGTGTCCATGTTGTAGCTGGCTGTCTGTGAAAATACCTGCGCATCACCTGTCCATCCAAGTCTCTCATTTCTCTGTGGACAGTCTGTGGGCATGTCAAGGAAGTTGGATTTTTGTCCCCAGATGCAGTTCTCATAGAGCCTGTTGATTTTTTCGTTACTGGTCTCAATATAACCTGTGCGTTCCATATCTGAATACAGTACACGGGATCTTATCTTGTCAGTTGTAAGTACGGTCTCCTCCGGCCAACCTTCAATTTTCAGATAGCGGTATCCGAAAAAAGTGAACCTGGGATGTACTGTCTCTTTCCTTCCATCAGATATATAAGTGAACTGTGATCTGGCTTCGCGGTAATTCTTGTTGAAAAAATTGCCTTTCTGAAGTATCTCTCCGCAGGAAATTATTATCTTTGTACCTGCAGGAAAATCAGCATCAAACTCCATTACGCCTGCATGATTCTGTCCAAAATCAACTACAGTTTCACCCGCAGGAGTATGGATTATTTCTTTTGCGGGAAGTATCTCTTTTACAATTACCGGAATACTGTATCTGTCAAGAAGTGCTCTCTCTGCCTTTACTTCGACAGCATTACCGATTTCAGGTGTTCCTGCTGTTCTATCCAGATCTTCTCCGTAATAAATTCCGGATTCGATAACATCATTTTTCAGTACCTTCCAGGTATTGTCCGTTCCGATTACTTCATGGCTTCCATCAGCAAAGTCCACATGGAGCTCAGCAATGGCCTCCATTCTGTCACCGAAATTATGGCCGCCCTCAAGACCGAAGTTACTCATATACCAGCCCTTAGCGACCTGGATATCAAGCTGACTTTTTTCACCTATTTTGTCTGTCACATCAAATGCAATAATCTGCATTCCTGTTTCATAATCATTGATGTAAGGAGTCAGAACCTCATCTCCGATTTTCTCACCATCAAGATATGCCTCAAATACGCCAAGACAGCTCACATAAAGTCTGGCCTTCACAGGCTTTTCCCTAAGCTCAATGTCTTTTCTGAAAATCGGATGATATTTAGCACCATCCTCTGCTGCAATCCATTTTCCTGTCCAGGCTTCGTCCATCTTTCCAGTCTCAAAGTATTGCACATCTGAGACTGTGGTATCTCCGTTGTCGCCTGTAATCGTCACTCGCCAGAAATATCCGGTGCGGGGCTTTAAGTCAATATTTACCTTATCTCCATTGATAACTTCACCTGTCTGATCAAGGTTAGCAGCCTCTTTTCTGCAGAGAATCTCAGTAAAGTCCCTGTCTGCAGCCACCTCCAGCACGCCATTTTTTAATGTCTTCGCATCTGTCTCTTCCACATTCCAGGATGCTATAAGATTTTTAAAATCATAGTTACTATTCACGGTCTAATGATTGACTAAAAATATATAAGTGCTGATTGATGCAAGAGGTCGTAAACTCAGATTATGTCTGGGGTTACGGCCTCTCTGCATTTTGCACTAATTTCTGATTGAAAGTTTGTGGAAAATAATGGTACTATATAACTAAATAATACCAATACACGTATTGACATAAATATTGGTATGATATATAATAAATAGTACCAAGTACAGTTAAGGAGGTTGGATGAAAGATGTCGATAGTGAAGTACACAAACAAAAAGACTGGAATGATTGCCGTTTACGAGTCTACATCTCATTATGATCCTGAGACAAAACAGTCCCGTCCTGT